>JAZRTI010000033.1:0-33930 GCA_045651955.1 Christensenellaceae bacterium
GGCGGCAATGGCGGCAACGGCGGTAACGGCGGCAATGGCGGTATTTCTGCAACTGGTATCATGACAAATACACTAAACCTACAATCTGGTAGTTTAACCGTTTATTTATTTGCAAACGGCCTTGGCGGCAACGGTGGCAACGGCGGCGACGGCGGAAATGGCGGCCATGCAGGCTCGTATATGGATGGAAACATCTTTAATTCTGTTGCCCAAAGATGCCATTCCGGCAACGGCGGCAACGGCGGCAACGGTGGTAACGGCGGTAACGGCGGCACATCAGGTTATACCGCACAACTAATGTATAATACATTAGAAGACAAGTATTATGTTTCTTTTGAAAATGTTACGGTTAAATTATCAACTGAAATAAATTCTTCCGGCTTTGGAGGAAATGCCGGCAACGGCAACAACGGTGGAAATACCGGACAAAATGAAGGTTGGGGAAGTAACGAAAACAAAACCGGTCGCGGCGGCAACGGCGGAAATGGCGGAGATTCTGGAAAATATATTCTTTCTATTTCCGTATCTCAAGAAATCAGTCAAAAAATTACATCTTTACAAACCCCCGAAGATTTTTGTAAAGGCGGAAAACAAGGCTTGTCAGGCAAATATGATACTCACCCCAACAACAATGGCCACGATTTTAAAACTTCTCCCAGCCGTTATGGCAATGCAGGCACACAAGGGGATAGACAAATTTACGAAGAAACACCTGCAAATTAAAGTAAGTGGATTTTTTTGTTATAGTGAACAAGCAAAGGAAAATCCTTAAATAAAACACCCCCTTGCAGGAGATTCCTGCAAGGGGGTGTTTTTTCATTTTTTCGTTGCAATTTATCGCAGCAATACGGCTTTTAGTGGGCGTAAAAAAATCTTTTATGTTTTTGGGGTTTTTTATATCCAGTTTCGCAGTCTTTTTATCATTTGCACGCGCATATAATAAAAAGCGGTGTAGTTACACCCCGCAAAATGGCAAAATATCCCCCACCGATACACACCAAAAAGGTAGTGAAGAAAAAAGGTTTAACAAAGTAGCAAAAACGAAGCAGAACGAAGTTTATGCGCCACCAAAAAGGTGGCGGAGTTGCAAGCAAGACAAGGCTCGCAAAAATTTGGAGTTCAACAACCCACCAAGGCGGCGTAGTTACAAGCAAGACGAGGCAAACGCGGATTTCGGAAAGGCGCATACCACTTGGTATGTAACTGCACCGAAAACGCAAGTTTAACAATGTATTGCGCCGTAAATATGCCGCCGAAAAAAAATGAAAAAAATTTCTAGTTCGCCACTGCGAACCGCTTGACACAATTCCTTAAAATTCGTATAATATATGCGGAAATCAACAAAAAAGGGCTGCTCTTTGCCCTTTTCCCCATCCGTAAAGCGCAAAAACGCACGCGGATGATATTTTTTAACGTTTAGTTCGCATATGCGAACTTGCGCCCCCACGGAAGCGTTTCCGTAACCATTTTAACAAAAAGGAGTATGTATGCAAAAAAAATTGTGTGATTTTGCCATAGGTGAAACGGGCAAGGTAACCAACGTGCTATCTACGGGTGCGGAGGGGGTTAAAATCCGCCGCCGTTTATTTGATATGGGCGTAACCCCGGGCGCAAGCCTTACCTTAAAAAAGCGCGCGCCCCTGGGCGACCCCATTGAAATTACCCTGCGCGGTTATCAATTAACCCTTAGAAAAAAGGAAGCCAAAATGGTGGTTGTGGAGGTAGAACAATGATTCGTTTTGCACTGGCGGGCAACCCCAACTGCGGAAAAACCACCCTGTTTAACGCCCTTACGGGCAGCACGGCGCACACGGGCAACTGGCCGGGGGTAACGGTGGATAGAAAGGACGGCATTTATAAAAAGTGTGCAGAACCTATTTCCATTGTAGACCTGCCCGGGATATATTCCCTTTCCCCCTACACGCCCGAAGAAGTAATTTCGCGCAACTATATTTTAGATGAACGCCCCGATTTGGTTATCAATATTGTAGACGCCACGAATTTGGAGCGCAACTTATACTTAACGACTCAACTATTAGAAATTGACGTACCCGTGGTGGTTGCCCTGAATATGATGGATGCGTTAGAAAAGAACGGCGACCATATTGACGTAGAAGTATTAGAAGAAAAACTGGGCGTACCCGTAGTAGAAGTTTCCGCATTAAAGGAAACGGGGTTAGACCTTTTAATGACGCGCGCATACGAAGCGTGCAAAAAGCCCCGTCCTGCCGTAACGGTACTGGAAAATTCCGCACTTACACACTTGATTGGGGACGTAAAAATTGCTTTGCAAGCGCAAGGGGTTCCGCACGCGCTGTTCCACGCGGTAAAATTGATTGAACTGGACGAACTGGAAGTTGCCGCGCACAAAAACCTTTTGCCTATGGTAGAAGATTTTAAGCAAACCTTTTCGGATGACGTATTCGGCACGGACTTTGAAGCGGTAGTGGCAGACGCGCGCTATGCGTATATCACCGCAAACTATGCCACCGCCGTACATAAACACCCGCACGAAGAAAGCGAACTTACCCCCTCGGAAAAAGCAGACCGCGTGTTGACGCACAAATGGTTTGGTCTGCCCCTGTTCTTTTTGATTTTGTTTGGAGTTTTCCACTTAACGTTCAGCGAAAACTTTTTATATCTATCCAAAATAATTCCTTCTTTTGGAAGATGGTGTGAAAAGATAAGCGCAACCGCTGTGGGGGGCATCTTTTTTCAGGAAGGCTTAAATTCCCCCGGGGCAATTTTATTTTACGCATTAGATGTTGCCATGGGCTATTTAAGCGGCTGGGCAACCCAAGGCATGCAAGCGCTGGGCGCAAGCGATTGGGCAGTCGGTTTGGTATGCGACGGGATTTTAGGGGGCGTTTTTTCGGTGCTTTCCTTCCTTCCCCAAATTATGGTACTGTTCCTTTTATTCTCCATTTTGGAAGACAGCGGCTATATGGCGCGCGTTGCATTTATTTTGGATAAAATCCTGCGGAAATTTGGCGTTTCGGGCAGGGCGTTTATGCCTATGATTATGGGCTTTGGCTGCTCTATCCCCGCCATGGCAAACACGCGCACCTTAGCAGACGAAAAGGAACGGGTTGCCACCATTCGCGTAATTCCCTTCTTTTCCTGCGGGGCTAAAGTTCCCATTTTAACCGCAATTTCAGGCGGTATTGTAATGGCGTTTGGCATAGGAAATGCCGACCTTATTACCTACGGTATGTACCTGTTCGGCATGATTGTTGCGGCGGTTACTTTGCTTTTGATGCGTTCCACCACCTTGAAAGGGGAAATTCCCCCCTTCGTTATGGAATTGCCCACCTACCGCGCACCCCGATTTAAGAACCTGATGCTTTTATTATGGGATAAAGCCGAACACTTTATTAAAAAGGCGTTCACCATCGTTCTTGCAAGCACCATTGTAATTTGGTTTATGTCCAACTTCGGTTGGGATTGGAAAATGGTTTCTTCTATGAACGATTCCATTTTGGCATCCATCGGCAAACTGATTCAACCCCTGTTTACCCCCTTGGGCTTTGGCTCGCAATTGGGGGGCTACGGATGGGTGTTTGCAGTTGCCGCAATTTCGGGATTGATTGCTAAGGAAAACGTAGTATCCACCTTCTTTACCATTGCCTGCGCCCTTTCGGGGGTAATTTTGGCAGGAAACGCCGTTGGGATTCCCGATTCCGTAATGCAGCAAGTGCAAGCAATGCTTGCCTCGGGCGAAGGGAGTGAATCGGGCGCGTTAGAGGCAGTTGCCATGATTGCCGCAACGGGCATTACCGTTCCTGCACTTATCAGTTTTATTATGTTTAACATGACCACCATCCCCTGCTTTGCCGCCGTTGCCGCAGCAAGGGCAGAACTGAAACAGGGCACGTTTAAGTGGACTTTGCTGTTTTGGGTGGTTACTTCGTATATCGTATCTTCGGTAACTTATCTGGTTGGCACGTGGTGGTGGACGGTGTTCCCCGCCGCAGGCGCACTGATACTTGCCTTTGTTTACGTTGCCATTGTAAATAAGGAGAGAAAGAAAAATAAATGATTTGGGATATTTTAATTATCACGGGCGCGGTTGCGGTTGTGGCGGGCGTAGTGATTGCCGCCGTTATCCGTAAAAAGAAGGGATATATGGGCTGTGCCGATTGCCCCTATCACGGCAAATGCCACGCCTGCCCCTCTAAACCCAAAAAGGATGAGAAGCAATAACGGGTCTTTTGCTTTTTATATCGTTCATAAACCCTTTGTGGGGAGCGTATAAACGCTCCCCACAAATATTTTTATCTTCAATCAGCCCTTTACATAAAAACACAGCGGCACGTGCGAAAACGCACGTGCCGCGGTTTAAGGAGAAATCCGTTAAAGGAAAACTTGCAATTGCCCCCTAACGGAAGTAGTATAAACAAGATATTTTCGTTACCGCGTAAGCCCCCTTAAAAGGTGTTATTTAAGGCGGCTTCGGCTTGTTTGTTCGTGGCGTCGTTCAGGCATTTTAATTCGTAGAATTTTCCCTTTTTTGCCATCAGTTCTTCATAACTGCCCGTTTCGGCAATTCTGCCCCCTTCCATAACCACAATGCGGTCTGCATCCCGAATGGTGGAAAGGCGGTGCGCCACGATAAAGGTGGTGCGCCCTTTTACCGCTTTGGAAATGGCTTGTTGCACGTGGTATTCCGAAACGTTATCTAAGGCGCTGGTGGCTTCGTCCAAAATCAAAAGGGAGGGGTTGCGAATCAGCGCACGCGCAATGGTTACGCGTTGCTTTTGCCCGCCCGAAAGTTTACCACCGTGTTCGCCCACGTTGGTATTTAACCCTTCGGGAAGTTCGGCAATAAATTCGGAGATATTGGCGGCTTCTACCACGCGGTTTAGGTCTTCTTCGGTATAACCGTCCAAGCCGTAGGTAATGTTTTCCCGAATAGAACCGGGGAACAGAATACTGTTTTGCGGCACCACCGAAATATGGTGGCGGTATTCGGTTAAATTAAGTTCGGTTAAGGGAACGCCGTCTATTTTAATGCACCCTTTTTCGGGGGTTAAAAAGCCGATAATCACGTTCATCAAGGTAGATTTTCCCGAACCCGAGCTACCCACCACCGCAATACATTCGCCCGCGTTTACCTTTAAGGAAAAATCCGAAACCACGGGTTCTTCCATACCGGGGTAGGTGTAGGTAACGTGTTCAAACTCTACGTCCCCCCGAACGGTGGTGGCGTTGTTTTTGCCCAAGGAGTACTCCATATCCGTGGAGGACATAATTTCCCCAATGGAAGTAACCGCTTCCAGCCCGTGGGTAATGGCGGGAACGCAATGCACCAAACCGATTACGTTTGCGCTTAGCGTGGAAAATAAGCTTTGGAATAATAGCACGCTACCAATGGAAATTTTGCCCGCAACGGCAAGGTAAATACAAAACAGTAAACACCCCGCGTTGGTGGTTGCCGAAACCACCCAAAGGGTACTTGCAAACCAGCAGTTGGTTTTATCCAACGCGTATCCGCTACCCGAAAGGGTTGCAATTTCGCGGTGCATACCCGAAAATTCGCGCTGTTCTAGTCCGTGCGCCTTGGTTACGGGTAGCATTTCCAGCATGGTATTCATATGGCTACTTACCGTTTCGTACTTTCTTCTAAAATCCCTGCTACGCTTGGCAATGCCCGTCCAAAGGATGCGCGAAGCCAAAACGTTGATGGGAACCACCAAAAGGAAGAATAGCGCCACGGTGCCACTTCTATTAACGGCAATCGTTGCCGAAACGATAACCGCAATAAAGCCGGGGATTAACTGATCCACAAGAACGGAAATTAGGGAATCCACACTTTCGGTATCTTTAATAAATTTGCTTTGAATTCTGCCCGTTTCCATATCCTTATGATAGGTAATGGAAAGCCCTTGCAGTTTTCTTACCACCGCGCTTCTAACCCCTGCGGAGGTGGTTCTTCTAAGCGTGCTGGAAAAATGCTGTTCTAACGAATAAGAAAAGGGGTTTTGCACGATAACGATAACTAAAAATAAAACGTTCCACCCAATGGAATTCCAAATGGCGTCCGTAATGCCCCCAAGGGAAATGGCTTTTTCCGCTAAGTCTATAAGGTTGGCGGAAACAAGCGGAATTGCCCAAGAAGGGATGGATTTAATGGTAAAAAACAGGCAAGAAAGAAAAATCATCTTCCAGTTTAACCTGAAAAACTTTTTCAAAAAGCCGTTGCCACCCCCCTTTCTTTTTCCGTTTGCGTTTTCCTCTTGTGTAAAAAGCGCGTCGTACTGGGGGATGTATGCATCCGTTTTTCTTAAAATTTTTTCTGCTTTCCTTTGCTCTTTTTCTTCTTGTAGATGTTTTTTGTGCTGCAGTTTTTCGCTTTCGCGCAGCACTTTTTCTTCTTGCTTTTGCTTTCGTTCGGTTTCCTTTTGTTTCGCGCTTTCAGGCGAAACGCTTCGTCGGGGAAGTTCCATGCTCCTACCACTCCTTATTTTTTGGCTGTTTTTAGCCTTTTTTTGCAGAAAATTTTTCCGCTTGATAGAAAAAACCCTACTCTTTTTTAGAGTAAGGTTTTTTGCTTGCACACGTTATAGCATATTGCATAGGGAATGTCAATACCTTTTACAAAAATATCCACAAAAATTTTTTCACGCCCACTAACGGGGAAAAACGTAAGTTTAACAGAGCGTTGCGAAGTGTTATCATTCGTTTCGCGCAAAAAAAGATTTGATTGTGTAGAAACGAGTTATGCAAGGCTCGCGAAGGGGTTGGGATACGATAAACCTGGTTGGTTATCGAAGTCCAACCCCAAAGCAGTAAACGTAGCAGAACGAAGTTTATACGCAATCAAAAAGGGGGCGATTTTTCAGCCCCCCTTATATATCTACCGTATTTAATTGTGAAGGATAGGTTTTCCGCGTTTCCCCGTTTTTCCTTACTTCACATGGCACTTTTGCCAAAATTGCGGGTAATTTGCGTTTTTATCCTTTATATAAATGCGCCATTGGACCGTTCTCCTACTTAGATTTTTCTACCGTAATATTTTTTCATTTCGGTAGCCTCCAATGTGTTTTTTCCCAAACCTGGGTTTGGCGTTTTTGCCTGCATCGCGTTTTTCGTAAGCCTACTGCTTTATATTTCGGTTGCGCGCATGCGTTTCCATTTTTACTATAAAAGGCTTTTTGTTTTTTTACCGTTGCGGAGACTGCCGCATCATCGATTACTTAGTTGGGTGGTTTGTACCTCCTTGTAATTTTTAAGGGTGAAAGATGACTACTTCATTGGAGTATGCTCCTTCTTTTTATTTTTGTTTGAAGTGTAAGAACTTACTGCATCGGAGTTCTCCTCCCTTTTTCTGGCTTCATTATACCACAGAAATAAAATGTTGTCAATACTCATTTTTTTGTTATTTTTTAACATTTTTTAGTGAATACGAAACATCTTATCGGGCAACCCAGGCAAAAAACACCTTCTATGCCAAAAACAAAAGGCCGTTTTATGAAAATTTTTGCCCGAAAGAAAAGTTTTTCATATTTTGTGAAAACTTTTTCAAAAAATCACGTAAATTTTGTTGACAAAAATTTTTTTCGGGCGTATAATACGTTTGCGATTGGGGCGCAAACAGCGCCATCCCTTTACTCACCATTTCCCCCTTATCATATATTGTTTTACAGCCGGGTTGCAGTTTTTTGCTTCTCGGCTGTAAAACTGTATGGATTTTGGAAAATATAAAGGGTTTTGGCACAAGCAGCAGTCTTTATTGTTCTGCATGCACCCCTATCCCTTTTTTGCCATTTAACAACACCAGCACCCTGCTATTAAGGCAAAGAAAAATTTTTTTTAACTTTTTTTTGTGCTTTTTTCACAGGGTTTTTGTTAGTAGTTTTTTGTTTTTTCACATTTTTTGTAAAAATTTTTAGTTGTTTATGAAAGTTTTAACAAAAAATGTTATTATATTTAATACATTTTGCATTATGGGCGTTTTAGCGCACTTTTACGCCCCGGATGCAAAAACCCTTTCACAAAAAAGTGACCGCAGGTGCCGATTTTCTTCTTCGGCAAGTGCGGTCGTTTTGTTACTTTTCATTTTTCGTGTTTCGTTTTTCTTTTTCTTTTATGCTTATTCGGGCTGCTTTTTCAACCAAACACGCAGGGCGTTATGCACAACACAAACGGAAAATTCGTCCGTTTCGTACAATTCCCCGTCCACGTTTACCACCATGGGTTCCCCCGTGGTTACGCGCAAAGCTTCCGCGCGGGTAAACTTGGTTTTCTTGTAATTCAAAATTTTCTTTTTCATCAGTTTGATAAACGCGGCGGGGATTCCGGGTTTTTTTACGTTATCCACAGTTACAATATCCAGCAATCCATCATAAGGATTTGCTTCGGGGCAAATGTAAATGCTGCCCCCAAAACGCTTGCCGTTGCCCGCAGCCGCAATAAAGCCCGCGTGCTGCTCGCTTTCCCCGTTAATTTCCGCCGTAAAGGTATAGGGCTTTTTATAGTGCAGTATGGAAGAAATTAAACTTGCCATATACGCGCCCTTGGTTTTATTCTTCTTTTTGGCATAACGGCGCAGCACGTCTACGTCTATGCCGTAACTTGCCACGTTAATACCGCGGCAAAAAGGCAGTTGCAGGTAGTCCACGTAATTCGGCGCCCCCTCTAAAACATGCGCAAGTGCGTCTTCGGTTTTTTCAGAAATTCCCAAGGAGGAGGCAAAGTCGTTGCCCGTTCCGCAGGGAATAATCCCCAGACCCACGTTTTCAAAATTAGAAAAACCGTTGATTACCTCGTGCAAGGTTCCATCCCCGCCCATAGCAAGGATATTTTTTGCGCCGGCGGCAATCGCCCGTTCGGTGGCCTCCCTGGCACCCCCTTGGTGGGTGGATTCGTGCTTTCGGTAGGTAATACCGCGCGCTTGAAACGCTGCTTCTACCACTGCCAGCGCCTTTAAGGCTTTGCCCTTTCCCGCAACGGGATTGTATACGATATCAAACATTTGGATTCCTCTTTGTAAAAAACTTACCCTTTTATGCGTTTCACTTTTGTAAAAACTGTTTTAATTATATAATTTTTTCTTGTATTTTGCAAGCCATTTTTCAAAAGATATGTTATAATAACTCTATGAGAGAACTTTTACCCGATTTTTTAGTCCGTTTTGCGGAAAATTTACCCCAGCCCCTATATTTAGTGGGGGGTATGGTGCGGAATTTTTTAGCCGGTCTTCCAACAAAAACGGATTTGGATATTACTTCCGCTTTGCCCGTGGATAGTGTGATACAAACGGCAAAGGCGTTGGGGGGCGAAATTACCGCCGTTTACCCCAAAACCAACACCGCACGCATCCGCTTTGATAAACAGGTTGCGGAATACACACAGTTCCGTACCGAACGCTACCCCAAAGGGGGCGCGCACACCCCTTGCGAAGTGTTGCCCACCCAAAGTATAGAGGAGGACGCAAAGCGCAGGGATTTTACTGTAAACGCTATATACTACGATATTGTGGGGGATAGGTTTTGCGATCCCTTGGGCGGCATCCGGGATATTCAAATCAAAACCTTGCGCGCGTACGACGGCAAAAAGGTGTTTGAAAGCGACGGATTACGCTTGATGCGCCTTGCCCGCTTTTCCGCACAGTTGAATTTCAGCGTGCATCCCGATACGCTTGCCGCGGCAAGGGAATATAAAACCAACCTAAAAGATATAGCAGGGGAACGGCTAAACAGCGAACTTTCCCTTTTGCTGTTATCGGATACGGCATACCCCGAAAGCGGAAAGGATGCGCCCCTGCGCGGCCTTACCGTTTTACGTGAAACGGAAGTTTTGTTTGAACTGTTCCCCGCCTTAAAACAAGCGGACGGAATGAAACAAAGAAAGGACTTTCACGACCACGACGTGCTAACCCACAGCCTGTACGCCGTGCGCTACGCACCCCCCGTGCTTGCCGTACGCCTGGCTGCGCTTTTGCACGATATCGGCAAGCCCACCGCTTTTATAAAAAGCGGCAAGCCCACCAGCGACACCCCTGCCGCCATGGCAGGACACGAAATGTTCGGTGCACCGCTAACCCTGCAAGCCTTGGCGCGCATTAAGGCGAGCAACGCTTTAACGCAGGAAGTCTGCTCCCTGTGCCGCCTGCACGGATACGTGGCACACGAAAACACGCACACCTTAAAAATCCGCCGCTTTTTAAGTGCTAACGCAGGAATTTTGGAAAACCTGTTTTCCCTGATGCAAGCAGACCACTCTGCACAAAAACACGATGGGAACGAAACGGATTCCCTGCGCCGATTGAAAGGGGAATGGAAAGCCATGCAGGATGAGAACGTACCCGTTCGCCTTTCCGACTTAGCCATTAGCGGAAGCGACCTGCTTTCCCTGGGATTTACGGGCAAGGAAATCGGGGAAACGCTGACCGCGTTTTTACAAGATTGCCTAATGCACCCCCAAAATAACCATAAAAACCTGCTGATCGCGCGCGCAAAGCGAATGCTGAAACGCAAACGAAAGCAAAAGGAGAATGTATGAACAGTTTAATTCTTTCGGGTAGCGGTAGCACACAAACGCTAACCGTAATTGCCGTAATTCTGGGCGGATTTGCCGCTCTGTTTTCCCTGCTTTGCTACCTTACGGCAAAGAAAAAGAACGCCGAAAACGGGCAAAGTGCGGATAGCGAACTGTTGCGCGAAATAGCAAACCGCCAAACGCACGCCACCGAATTTACCGTGCAAGCGGTGAATAACGCTGCACAATCCCAAAAAGAAAAGATGCTGGACGTAGAACGCCGTGTATTTGAAAGCGCGCAAAGTACCGAACGCCGCCTTTTAGAAAGCACGCAAGCCACCGAACAGCGCCTTACGAATATGCAAAAACAGTTGGATAGTTCCCTGCGCTATTTAAGCGAAAGCAACCAGCGTTCACTTGCGGAAATGCGGGGCGTGGTGGATGAAAAGTTGGATAAAACGTTAGAAGCCCGCCTGGCTAAATCCTTTGAAGTAATTTCCAGCCGATTAGAAGCGGTTTATAAAGGCATTGGGGAAGTAAACGCACTTGCCGAAGGGGTTTCGGATATCCGCAAAATTTTTGCGGGGGTAAAACAGCGCGGCGTTTGGGGGGAACGGAATTTGGAACTGCTCCTATCCCAAATTTTAGCGCACGAACAGTATAAAACGCAGGTTCCCGTACGCCCGGGCTCGGATGAACGGGTGGACTTTGCCGTACTTATCCCGGGAAAGGACGGCAAGCAAACGCTAATGCCCATAGACAGCAAATTCCCCTTAGAAGAATACAATCGCTTTTTGGACGCAGCCGAAAGCCTGGATGCCGCCGCGCGTGAAAAGGCGGAAAAGGGCTTGCTTACCCGCCTGAAAAACGAGGGGAAATCCATTGCGGAAAAATATATTGCCCTGCCTTACACCACCGACTTTGCACTGATGTACTTGCCCAGCGAGGGGTTGTACGCAGAAGCCGCAAAGCATACCGAACTTACCGAATATTTATATTCCAAACGCATTATGCTGGCAGGCCCCGGCACGCTTGCCGCCTTACTGACTTCGCTTTCCGCAGGATTTAAGAGCGTGGCGATTGAAAAGCGCAGCGCCGAACTGTGGCAACTCCTTGCCGCTTTTAAGGAAGAATTTATGAAGTTTACGGATATTTTATCCCGTACGCAGAAAAAACTGGTGGAGGCACAAAATACCATTGCCCAAGCCGCAACCCGTACGCGCGTAATCGGCAAAAAACTTTCCTCTGTACAAGGTCTGCCCGGCGGCGACCCGTTAGAATTAGAAGAACCCGAAGCGCAGCCCCTTACCCTGTTTGGGGAAGAATAATCCTTGCAAAAGTGGAGTAGGTTTCCCCCTCATCCGTCAAGCAGTTCTTGCCTTCCCCCTTGGGGGAAGGGGGACCACGTAGTGGTGGTTGAGGGGTTTTTCGGACGAGCAATGCTCGCCCCTACAATTCCATCCTGTTTCCGTAAGGAAATATATCACGCCCGTTAGGGCATATCATGAACGCAGTTCATATCATGCGCCATTCGGCGTATATCATTTTAATTGTCATTCTTCGCCTACCCACTTGATGGGCAAAGCGGAGAATCTAAAAAAGAGATTCTATCACTTCGCGTTGCTTCGTCCCAGAATGACAGAAATATAAAAACCACCCCCTTATGAAAAGGGGGTGGTTGTTTATTCTTTTGCGGTTTTTTGGGCTTGTTCTTTTTGTTGTTGCTCGCGTTCGCGCTTATGCCAGCAAATATACCCGTAAATATCGTTAAACAGGAACACTGCAAAGCAAATGGCAGGGGAAAAGCAAGCGGGGTCCGAAACCGCCGCCATACCCCATAGCGCAATCAAAACGATATCGTTTACCGCGTAGGCAAGCGCGTAGTAGGGGCTACGGCGAAAGGTTAAGTACGCGGCAAAAAAACTGGTGGCAACGGAAAGGGTACTTACCCACAAATTTGCGGTGTTTAGCGCACCCAAAACAAAGTAAAACACCACTGTTACCGCACCCGTTATCAGGGGAATTAATGCCCATTCCCAAGTGGGTAAACGGTTGATTTTTACTTCCTGTTTGTTTCCGTTAAAAGGATTTTTCAACCAAGTAATCAACGCAAAAACTGCCATGGGAAGGGTCATACCCACGTAGGTAAACAGTTCCCCGTAGTAGCGCAAGGAAAAGGCTATGCCCCCGTACACGGTGCTAAACACAATGATAAGCAAATGCCCCACGGGGTTGCCTTCGGCAAGAAACACAAGGGATGTAACCCCCAAAAGGGAGGTTAGCACCATATACCATTTTTGCCCGCCGAAAATCAGGCAACTGATTAGCACCACGGCAAGCGAGATTATCCAAATATAAAAATCCCGCCCCGAAAATATAAATTTTTTGCGCATAAAGCTTCACTCCGTAAAAAACGCATCCGCCCTTTTCCGCCCCTTCTAAGACCTAACGGAACGGAAACCGCGAATGCGTTTTGTTTTTTCTACCCGGTGGCAGATGTTAAGTTGATTTTGGTTTTCCCGCCTTTCCTTTGCAAAGGGCGAAAGAAAACCGTAAGGCGCGGGCATTTTCCCGCTAAAACTCCTTCCGTCAAGGCTTTGCCTTGCCACCTTCCCCGTAGGAGAAGGCTTTTGCCCCTCATCCGTCAAGCGGTGCTTGACACCTTCCCCCCAAGGGGAAGGCAAGTTATAGGGGGGATAAAACCCAACGCTAAAAGGTGCGATAAAAGCAAGCGATACAAGGCTCGCCTATATTGCGCACTACCCCCTAACGGGGGTGAAGAACCAAGCACAACCCCTCCACCGCACAGCGGTCCCCCTCCCCTACAAGTAGGGCAGGCTTTAAGGAAAACGCGGATTTCGGAAGGGCGCATACTTTATCGTATGTAACCGCACCGAAAACGCAAGTTTAACACAGTATTGCGCTGGTTATACGCACCCGTTCAATCCCAAGGGGAATTAGAAACGAGTTATGCAAGGCTTTTTTCACCTTCCTGAAAGGTGCGATAAAAGCAAGCGATACAAGGCTCGCTGGGAATTTGGGGTGAGATGAACCTTATTGGTTATCGAAGTCCAAATTTACAGCAGTAACGAAGTAGCGCACCGCTTATATCGTGCCGTTCGTTATTTGAAATACTTAACAGCGGATTCAAACAACTTCATATCGTATTCGCCCACAACGTTTTGGTATAAACCTGCGCCCTTACGTTCCGCGTGGCCCATTTTACCGAATACGCGACCGTCGGGGGACAAGATACCTTCAATAGCGCAAACGCTGCCGTTGGGGTTAAAGCGAATATCCATGGTGGGTGCACCGTCTAGATCCACGTACTGCGTCATAATTCTACCGCTATCCGCAAGTTCTTTTACAAGTTCGGGGCTTGCGATAAACTTCCCTTCCCCGTGGGAAATGGGAACGGTAAACACGTCGCCCACGTTTACGCCGCTAAGCCAGGGGGATGCGTTAGATGCAACCCTTACGCGTACCATACGCGACTGGTGGCGGGAAATATCGTTATAGGTAAGGGTGGGGCAATTTTCATCCGTATCAATAATTTTGCCGTAAGGCACAAGCCCAAGTTTAATCAGTGCTTGGAAACCGTTACAAATACCGCCCATTAAGCCATCCTTGCGTTCTAAGAGTTCGGTTACGCGTTCTTTAATTGCCGCGTTGCGGAAGAACGCCGTGATGAACTTACCCGAACCATCGGGTTCATCCCCACCGCTAAAACCGCCGGGAACAAACACGATTTGGCTTTCGCCAATCTTTTTGGCAAAACTTTCTACCGAACGGGATACGTCTTCCGAAGTTAAGTTACGGATAACGAAAATTTCGGGATTTGCACCTGCATCGCGGAATGCTTTTGCGGTATCAAATTCACAGTTCGTGCCGGGGAATACGGGGATAAGCACTTTGGGGCTTACGCCGCCCTTCTTGCCCACCAAATTGCACTTGCCGCTATACGAGAAGGTGGGAACGGCAATCTTCGCGGTTTTCGCGTTGGTTGCAAATACGGGTTCTAACTTCCCTTCGCTAATTGCCAGTAAATCCGCAAGGCTTACGCTTTCGCCGCCGAAGGTAATTTCCGCCTTTTCGGTTACCGTACCAATCAGGGTTGCATCCGCCAAATCTTCTTCGGTTTCCACAAGGAAAGTACCGTACGCATAGTCAAACAGTTGCGCCTTGGTTAAACCGCTTGCATAAGCAAAGCCGAGGCCGTTACCGAACGCCGCTTTCATAATCGCTTCCGCAATACCGCCCATACCGGGGGTGTAGCAGGAAAGCACTTTACCATCCCTCATCAAGCCCGTCAAACGGGTAAACAGCGCTTGAATAGACGCAGGAACGGGCAAGCCACTTTGGGTAAATTCGGGGGTAAGCAGGTATACCTTTGCACCCGCCTTTTTTAGTTCGGGGGTGATAACTTCTCCCGTTTTACCCGTGGTTACCGCAAAGGAAACCAAGGTGGGGGGAACGTCTAAATCTTCAAACGTACCGCTCATGCTGTCCTTACCGCCGATTGCACCGCAACCAAAATCCTTTTGCGCCTTGAACGCGCCAAGAAGGGCGGATAAGGGTTGACCCCAACGGGTATCGCTTTTGCCCGGCTTGGGGAAGTATTCTTGGAAGGTAAGGTATACGTCCTCAAAACTTGCGCCTGCTGCAATCAGTTTGCAAATGGATTCGGTTACCGCAAGATAAGCGCCGTGGTAGGGGCTTGCTTCGGTAACGAAGGGGTTATAACCCCACGCCATAAAGGAGCAATCTTCCGTATGCTTTTCTTCCACCGAAATTTTGTGAACCATCGCTTGGATGGGGGTTAATTGATTTTTACCGCCAAAGGGCATAAGCACGGTGCCTGCACCGATAGTGCTATCAAAGCGTTCACTAAGCCCACGGTTTAAGCAGCAGTTCAAATCGCCTGCGGTTTTTTCCATTGCGGATTTGAAGTCGCCTTCCACTTTGCGGGTAGCCTTTGCGCCCTTAACGATATGTGCCACGGTGTGCTTTTCCGCACCGTTAGAATTTAAGAATTCACGGGATAAGTCTACAATCACCTTGCCGTTCCAGGTCATAACCAAACGGGGGCTAGCAGTAACTTCCGCAACCACAGTTGCTTCCAAGTTTTCGCTTTGCGCTAAGTCAATAAAGGCTTTTACGTCCTTATCTTCTACCACAACCGCCATACGTTCTTGCGATTCGGAAATAGCAAGTTCGGTGCCGTCCAACCCTTCGTACTTTTTGGGAACAGCGTTTAAGTTAATTTTTAAGCCGTCCGCAAGTTCACCGATAGCAACCGAAACACCGCCTGCGCCAAAGTCGTTACAACGCTTGATTAAGCGGGTTGCGTTGCCGTTTCTGAATAACCGTTGCAGTTTTCTTTCTTCGGGTGCGTTACCTTTTTGCACTTCCGCACCGCAGGTGGTAAGGGATTCCAGGCTATGCGATTTAGAAGAGCCCGTTGCGCCGCCGCAACCGTCGCGCCCCGTTCTACCGCCAAGAAGGATGATTTTATCCCCTGCGGAAGGAACTTCACGGCGCACGTTTTCTGCGGGCGTAGCCGCGATTACCGCGCCGATTTCCATACGCTTTGCCGCGTAGCCGGGGTGATATAATTCGCTAACCTGACCGGTTGCAAGACCGATTTGGTTTCCGTACGAAGAATAGCCCGCCGCCGCAGTGGTAACGATTTTACGTTGGGGCAGTTTTCCTTTCATGGTATCCTTTACGGGAAGTAAAGGATCTGCCGCGCCCGTTACGCGCATTGCCGCGTAAACGTAACTTCTACCCGACAAGGGATCGCGAATTGCGCCGCCGATACAGGTAGCCGCGCCCCCAAAGGGTTCAATTTCGGTGGGGTGGTTGTGCGTTTCGTTTTTGAAAAGCAAAAGCCAATCTTCTTCTTTTCCTTCCACCGTAACTTTCATTTTTACGGTACAAGCGTTAATTTCTTCGGATTCGTCTAATTTTTCCAGTTTACCCGTCTTTTTCAGGTATTTCGCCGCCAAAGTACCTACGTCCATCAAGTTAATGGGTTTGGTGCGGTTTAAGAACTTGCGGGTTTCCAAATAATCTTCCCAGGTTGCTTGAATTTCGCTATCGTCAAAGGTAACTGCGTCCACCGTGGTTAAGAAGGTGGTATGGCGGCAGTGGTCCGACCAATACGTATCAATCATACGGATTTCGGTAAGGGTGGGTGCACGACCTTCGGAAAGGAAGTAGTCGCGACAGAACGCTACGTCGTCCGCATCCATAGCCAAAGCGTACTTTTTAACGAAAGCGGCAAGTTCTTCCCCTTCTAATTTCAAGAAATCGTGCAACGTTTCTACTTCGGTGGGAACTTCATATTCCATTTTCAAAGTTTCCACTTCGGCTAAACTTGCTTCACGGCTTTCCACGGGGTTGATTAAGAATTTTTTAATTTCCGCCAGCGTTGCATCATCTACTTCCCCTTCCACCACGTACACTTTCGCGGTGCGAACCAAGGGGCGTTCCTTTTGGGAAATTAACTGAATACATTGCGCCGCCGAGTCCGCGCGTTGGTCAAACTGCCCGGGCAAAAATTCCACCGCAAACACTTTACCGCTTGCGGTAAAGGTTTCGGTTGCGTTATCCATTTGGGGTTCGCTGAACACCGTTTTTACGCACGATTCAAACAAGGATTTTTCAATCCCTTCTACGTCGTAACGGTTGATAACGCGAACGCCGGTTACTTGTTCCAAACCTAAAATTTCGCGGATTTCCTTGGTAACGCCTTGCGCTTCGTGGTCAAAACCCGCTTTCTTTTCAACATAAATTCTATATACCATTAGTCCTTCTCCGTTTGGCTTAACGCCCGTTTGCCGATATCTGAGCGCTTGTAAGCGTTGGCAAAAGTAATTTTTTCGGAAAGCGCGTACGCGCCAGCAACCGCCTCACGCAGCGTGGGGGCGGTTTTCACCGCGCCAAGCACCCTGCCGCCCGCGGTTTTCAGTACGCCGTTATCCATCTTTGCACCCGCAACGAATACGTATTCGTCCGCCGCAGTAGTGGGAAGCGTAATGGGGAATCCGCTTTCGTATTTTTGGGGATAGCCCTTGCTTGCCATAACCACGCAGCAAGCAGCGCCCGTAGAAAATTCCACGTTGATATCTTTCAGCGTACCCTTTTGTACCGCTTGCATAACGGTAAGTAAATCCGTTTGTAAAAGGGGCAGTACCACCTGCGTTTCGGGGTCGCCGAAACGGCAGTTGTATTCAATTACCTTGGGGCCATTCGGGGTAAGCATTAAACCAAAGTACAAGCAACCCTTAAAGGTTCTGCCTTCTGCTTTCATTGCGCGAATGGTGGGCAGGAAAATGCTTTCCATACATTCTTTTGCAATCGCCTTGGTGTAGAAGGGGTTGGGTGCAACCGTACCCATACCGCCCGTATTTAAGCCCGTATCGTTATCCCCTGCGCGCTTGTGGTCCATAGAAGAAACCATGGGAACCACCGTTTCCCCGTCCGTAAAGGCAAGTACGGAAACTTCGGGCCCCGTTAAAAATTCTTCTACTAAAACGCTGTTACCGCTTTCCCCGAACATTTTATCCAGCATCATACCGCGAAGGGCATCTACCGCTTCAGAAGTGGTTTGCGCAATAACAACGCCTTTCCCCAGCGCAAGCCCGTCCGCTTTAATTACAATGGGGCAAGGCAGGCTTTCCACGTACGCTTTCGCTTTATCAAAGTCCGTAAAGGTTTCGCTGCCCGCAGTGGGGATATTATATTTTTTCATTAAGTTTTTGGAAAAGACCTTGCTGCCTTCAATAATTGCCGCGTTAGCACGGGGGCCAAAGCAAGGGATGCCTTCGCTTTCCAACCGGTCCACCATACCCAAAACCAGGGGATCGTCGGGCGCAACCACCGCAAAGTCCACGGGGTTTGCTTTACAGAACGCCGAAACGCCCTCCAAATCCTTTGCACCGATTTCGGGGTGGCATTCCGCATCCAGCGCCATACCGCCGTTCCCGGGCAAAGCGTAGATTTTTTCCACGGTGGGGTTTTCTTTTAATTTTTTGATGATAGCGTGCTCTCTACCGCCGCCACCCACAACTAATATCTTCATCCGCGCACCTATTAGTGGTGGAACAGGCGCATTTTGGTAAACGCCATTGCCATACCGTATTCATCTGCTTTTGCAATAACCAAATCGTCGCGAATAGAACCGCCGGGTTCCGCGATGTATTTAACACCGCTCTTTTTCGCGCGTTCCACGTTATCCGCAAAGGGGAAGAACGCATCCGAACCAAGCGCAACCCCGTCAATGGTAGCAAGGTACGCCTTTGCCTCTTCTTCGGTAAAGGGTTCGGGGCGAACGGTAAAGTATTTTTGCCAGTTGCCGTCCGCGCAAATATCTTCTTCGTTTTTATTGATGTACCCATCTACTGCGTTGTCGCGTTCGGCTCTGCCAAGGTCGGGGCGGAAGGGCAGGGAAAGCACTTTATCGTGTTGGCGCAAGAACCAGGTATCCGCTTTGGTACCCGCCAAACGGGTGCAGTGAATACGCGATTGCTGACCTGCGCCTACGCCGATGGCTTGCCCGTCTACCGCGTAGCAAACGCTGTTAGACTGCGTGTATTTTAAGGTAATCAGCGCAACGATTAAGTCGCGTTTTGCGCTTTCGGGCAGTTCCTTGTTTGCGGTAACTACGTCCGAAAGTAATTCGCGGTCAATCTTAAATTCGTTTCTGCCTTGTTCAAAGGTAATGCCGTATACTTGCTTTCTTTCAATGGGATCGGGGCGGTAATTTTCGTCAATTTTAACGATATTGTAATTCCCCTTTCTTTTGGTTTTCAAAATTTCTAAGGCTTCG
Organism: Christensenellaceae bacterium; assembly: GCA_045651955.1. Classification (GTDB taxonomy): domain Bacteria; phylum Bacillota; class Clostridia; order Christensenellales; family Borkfalkiaceae; genus SIG402. Next base: position 19,313 of record JAZRTI010000033.1, read on the forward strand.
GGTTCGTAACCGGGTGCAATTACCCCGTCCGAAACTTCGCGTTGTAACATTTTAGCGGTGGTTACGTCGCACACGTCCGAAAGCGCAACCCAGTCCCCAAAGGAGCAAAGGCGGTCGGTACCGCGCGCACGCGCATAAGCGCATGCCAAGGGGGATTCATCCAACCCTTCAATATCATCCACAAAGCACGCCTTTTTCAGTTTATCCGAAAGGGGAATCCCAACGGCGGCGGAAGTGGGGCTTACGTGCTTAAAGGAAGTAACTGCGGGAAGCCCAAGTGCTTCTTTTAATTCCTTTACCAACTGCCAGCTGTTGAACGCATCTAAAAAGTTAATATAGCCGGGGCGGCCGCTTAAAATTTCAATGGGAAGTTCGGTGCCGTCATGCATAAAGATTTTAGAAGGTTTTTGGTTGGGATTGCAACCGTATTTCAATTCAAATTCTTTCATTTTCCCGCTCCTTATTTGTTTTTGTTGATAACGCGCACGTCTGCTTTACCCGTTGCTAAATCGGTGTAGCGCACGTACAGGGAAATTTTATTTTCTTCGTTCAAGTTTTCCCAAATATCTTTGGTGAACGCATCAATATCCGCAGGGATTTCCACGCGTTCGGGTTCGCCCTGGAAGGTGGGCAGGGGGTTGCCATCGCAAACGTAGGTATGAATAAAGTGCCCTACGCCCGCTTTGGGAACGTACTCGTAAAAATAACGGTTGCAAGCGGAGCCTTCTGCATCCGCCGATTTCAAAATGCTCATTTCATAAGTGAAATCTCCCTTATCAAAGGTAAGTATGCCGCTGATTCTGGGGGTTAAGTTGGGCGCATCAGGTTCAAATTCGCGGGTGCGAAGTCCGGCGCGGAAGTCCTTGCCTGCTTTCAGCGCGTCGTACACCGTATCCGTTTGGTCGCCGTTGGTTACGATTAAGTTATTTTCGTACGCGCGTACCGCCGCGTAAATGATTAAGGAAGGGTCCTTTACCTTGCTTACGTCAAAGGGTTCGGTAAACACTTCTTCACCCTTTACCGTAAACACGCGGTTACGGCTGTTTTCACTTCTGCCCATAATAAAGTAAGCGGCTACGGCGTTTTTGCCGTCTGCACTCTTACCAAGAACGATTCCGCGGCCTGCGTAAGCGTTGCCCGTCAACCGTTCACCCATCGTTTTTACTTCGTATACGTTCATTGTCTTCTCCTTATCTGTTCGCCGTAAGGCAAAGTTTCTTTTTTATTCTTTCGCCTTTTGGGCGCAAACCTTTTCTACCGAAAGGGGCAGGATAATCCATTCCGCCTGCTCCATTACGCGGCGTTGCAGAATTTCGGGGGTGTCCCCATCTTCTACCGCTACCGCTTTTTGCATAATAATTTCGCCCCCGTCCGGAATTTCATTTACGAAATGTACGGTTGCACCCGTCAGTTTTACACCGCGGGCAAGGGCGTGTTCGTGCACCTTTAACCCATAAAATCCCTTACCGCAAAAGGAAGGGATTAAGGAAGGATGCACGTTGATAATGCGGCCGTCGTACTTTTTGGTAAAACTTTCCCCCAAAATAGATAAAAAGCCCGCAAGCACGATAATTTCCGCTTGGTATTTGGTTAAAACCTTGTCAAGCGCCTTATCAAACGCGTCCTGCGAAGGGAAGGATTTTTTCACCAAAGTTTCGTGGGGGATGCCCGCGTTTTCCGCGCGCGTAAGGGCGTAAACCCCTTCGCGGTCCGAAATTACGGCTACGATTTCCCCACTAGTAATAATCCCTTCGTTTTGCGCGTTAATCAGTGCGCCAAGGTTGGTGCCGCCCCCCGAAACAAGGACGGCAATTTTCACCTTATCCGTTCTCATACCAGTTCAATTTTTTCGTCCGAACGAACGATGGAACCGATTACGTATGCGTCTTCGCCCGCATCTTTTAAGATGGAAAGGGCAAGGTCTTCCTGACCTTTTTTAACCACGATACTCATACCAACGCCCATGTTAAAGGTGTTGAACATATCGCGTTCGCTAATGCCCCCTTCTTCCTGTAACAGTTTGAAGATGGGCAGAATTTTTACGCTTGCCTTATTGATTTTTGCACCCAAGCCGTCCGGAATACTTCTGGGGATATTTTCATAGAAACCGCCGCCCGTGATGTGCGAAATACCCTTTACGGTAACTTTTTCTAAAAGGGCAAGAACGGGTTTTACGTAAATACGGGTGGGCGCAAGCAGCGCTTCGCCCAAGGATTTACCGTTCAGCGCAGCCAAGGGGGTTTTCAAATCGCGGTTTTCTACGTCAAACACCTTTCTAACCAGCGAAAAACCGTTACTGTGCACGCCGCTACTTGCAAGCGCGATAACCACGTCCCCTTCTTCCATCGTTTTGTTGTCAATAATTTTTGCTTTATCCACAACGCCCGTGCTGTAACCTGCCAAATCGTATTCGTCCACGGGGTAGAAACCGGGCATTTCCGCCGTTTCCCCACCGATTAAAGCCGCACCAGCCTGTACGCAGCCTTCCGCAACGCCCTTTACGATATCCGCAATGCGTTCGGGCACGTTTTTACCGCAAGCGATATAGTCCAAGAAGAACAGGGGCTTTGCGCCTGCACAGATAATATCGTTTACGCACATAGCAACACAGTCAATACCCACCGTGTCGTGCTTATCCATAAGGAAAGCAATTTTCAGTTTGGTACCAACGCCGTCCGTACCGCTAACAAGGACGGGGCGGTTAATACCCGTAAGGTCTAATTCAAACAAACCGCCAAAGCCACCTACGTCCGAGCAAACGCCCTTGGTCATGGTTCTTGCGATATGCTGTTTCATAAGTTCTACCGCTTTATATCCTGCGGTAATATCCACGCCTGCTGCTGCATAGCTATCCGATTTTGATTTTTCGTGCATGATTTTTTACTCCTTTCCGTTCCAACAATAAGTGCAAAGTTTACATTTTTCAAGGCCGATAGCCTTCACAAGTCCATCCAAGGTTTGATATTCCAAGGATGCAAAATTTAGCTGTTTGCAAATTTTTTCGCGCAGGGCTTTTCCGCGTTCGGTAGAACCGTCTGCATACTCGTCTATATGCTTTACCGCTTCTTCCCCTTCTAATTCAAACATCACTTTACGGGCAATTAAGTCCATATCGTCCGTAGAGCGCGAAAAGTTCAGGTATTTACAGCCGAACATAATGGGGGGGCAAGCCGAACGCATATGCACGGATTTCGCCCCGTTAGAATATAAAAATTCCACCGTTTCCCTAAGTTGCGTACCGCGTACGATAGAATCGTCCACAAACAGCAAGTTTTTATCCTTTATCAAATCGTGCACGGGTACCATTTTCATTTTGGCAACCATGTTGCGGCTTACTTGGTTGGGAGGCATAAAACTTCTGGGCCAAGTAGGCGTGTATTTGATAAAGGGGCGCGCAAAGGGAATCCGGCTTTCGTTGGCAAACCCGATTGCATGGGGAGTTCCCGAATCGGGCACACCGCTAACCGAATCCACGTTTTCCAAAAGCCCGCGTTCCTTATCTGCCTGCGCCATAATCGCACCGTTGCGGTTGCGCATTACTTCTACGCTGATTCCTTCATATTCTGCGGTGGGATAACCGTAGTACGACCAAAGGAAGGAGCATACGCGCATTTCCTGCCCGGGCTTTACCAACTGTTTCACGCCGTCAGGGGAAATTTCCACCACTTCGCCCGGCCCAAGTTCAAAATCGTCCTCAAACCCAAGTTTTTTATAGGAGAAGTTTTCCAAGGCAACGCAATACCCATCCTGGTTTTTCCCTACGCGCAAGGGAAGCCTGCCCACGCGGTCGCGCGCGGCAATCAACGTGCCGTCATCCTTCAAAATTAAAATGTTCGCCGTGCCGTTGATTACCTTTTGGGCAAATTTAATCCCTTCAGCAAAACTGCTTTTTTGGTTAATCATTGCCGCCAAAAGTTCGGCGGAGTTAATCGTGCCGCCCGTCATGGCGTTTAAGTGCCCGCCCGAAAAGGACAGAAACTGATTCATTAAAATTTCCGCGTTGTTAATCACCCCTACCATACAGATACAGTACGTTCCCAAGTTAGAACGGATGGTTAAGGGTTGGGGGCTTTGGTCGCTGATACAGCCGATAGCACTGGTTCCTTTTAGCTGTTCAAAAATATGTTCAAATTTGGTACGGAAGGGGGAGTTTGCTATGCGGTGAATTTCCCGCTGCAACCCAATTTCTTTATCGTATGCGGCAACCCCACCCGTCTTGGTGCCCAAGTGGGAATGGTAGTCCGTACCGAAAAACACTTCCGCAATGCAGTCCCGTTTTAAGACTGTACCGAAAATTCCGCCCATTATAATCCCTCGCGCTTAAGCAAAGAACAGTTTGGAAAGGGTCATGGGGTCCACGTACTTTCCGTCTTTATATACGCGCATGTTACCCGAGGCAATTTCGTCAATCAGCATTACTTCGCCGTTTGCGTCGTAACCAAATTCAAACTTAATATCGTAAAGAACCAAACCCTTTTCTTTTAAGTCGTCTGCAACGATTTGCGTAATTTTTCTGGTCATTTCCGCAACGTCGTCGTACTGCTTATCCGTCATAACGCCAAGCACAACCAACCCTTCCTTGGTTACCAGGGGATCGCCCTTTGCGTCGTTCTTAAAGGTCATTTCCACGTATGCGGGAAGGTCTGCCCCTTCTTCAATATAATCACCGTAACGGCGGATAAAGCTACCAACCGCTTTGTGGCGGCAAATTACTTCCAAGCCCTTACCAAAGGGTTTTGCCGCAAGAACTTCCATGGTGGTATTTGCAAGGTCTGCAGAAACGTAGTGCGTACGGATGCCTGCCGCGTTGATTTTTTCAAAGAAGTAAATGGACATACGAAGGTTTACGTCGCCCACGCCTTCAATGGTAAGACCCACGCTGTTTTCACCGGGATCAAACACGCCGTCCTTTCCCGTGCAGTCGTCCTTAAATTTCAGCATGTAATTTCCGTTGTCAAGGGCAAATACGTCTTTGGTTTTACCGGTGTATACAAGTGCGTTTTTCATGGTTTTTCTCCTTATCTTAAATAAAAATATTTTTTAATTTTTTGTTTTTTTATTCCGCGCTTACAGTGCAGAACAGATTTCGCTGTCTTTTTTCAAAACCAAAGCGGCGCCGTCTGCACGCATTTGGTCAAGTTTTTTAGCAAGTGCATCATCCGTTACGGCAAAAATTTCCGCCGCAATCAATGCTGCGTTGTAAGCCCCGTCAATCGCAACCGTAGCCACGGGAATCCCCTTGGGCATTTGTACGGTGGAAAGCAGTGCGTCCAACCCGTCTAAATTGGTGGATTTGCAGGGAATACCGATTACGGGCAACGTGGTTCTTGCGGCAATCGCGCCTGCAAGGTGCGCCGCCATACCTGCCGCGCAAATAATTGCGCCAAATCCGTTTTTCCTGGCGTTTGCGGCAAAGGTTCCTGCCTCGTCCGGGGTGCGGTGTGCCGAATAAATGTGTACTTCGTAAGGAATGGATAATTCCTTTAACGCGTCCACCGCTTTTTTCACTACGGGAAGGTCGCTATCGCTTCCCATTACGATTCCAACTTTTTTCATCATAAAGTTTCTCCTTTTTCGGGCAGATTCGCACGCGCTTACAACAGCGCGCACCCTTCCCGTGCGCTTTATACGCGCGCGAAGGGGCAAGGCCCCTTTTCCCACGATTCTATTTTACTGTTTTTTACCCCGTTTTGTCAAGCATATGGGGAAATAAAAATCCCTGCTTTTCCCCTTTTTACGCCCTTTTTTTCTTTTCCCTTTCCTTCCGCGCTTTTCTTTGATAAATAGGGGAAACTATGTTTGCTTTTTTTGCTATAAAAACAAACTACCGCCGCTGCCCGAAAAGGCAGCGGCGGTAGCAAACGATACTTCTATCAACCACACGTTTTTTTATCTATGCTGTTTTATAACCGTGCGCAAAGTCAAACTTTTTCCATTTTATTTTGTCGCCGCCATCATAATAGTCCACTAAGGATTTCAGCCCAAACCACATACGGAAAACACCGCGCCCCCTTGTTCCCGTGGCTTCTTTTTCCATCTCTTTCAACGGAGTTAGCATTATTGTTAATTCTTCATTTTCGTATGTTCCCGCTGTTTCGTAACATTCAACACGTTTGCCTATCCGCGCCGATGACAGTTCGTCATAATCCAGTTCCTTATTTTTGTTTGCGTCTTCGTAACTCAAAGAAAAGGTTTGTACCCTGTACCGGTCAAAAAAGCCCTGTTCTATCACGGTTATTGTTGCATCTTCTTCATCAAAAAATTCTACGGATGAAAAATACATATGAAAAGATTTCTGAGACGAACTCGGTGGAAAACATGATAAAAAAAGTGATATAAGCAAAAAAAGAAGAATAAAAAACACGTAAGCAATCAAAGCAAAGGCTAAAGGTGTAAGAGTTATGATTCTCAGTTTCCCGAATTTTGACGCTTCTTTCCATGCCGCTTTTATCGTTTCTATTAAAGATTCTTCCTTTTCTTCTACTTCATTCTTTTGGTTTTCTTCCATTTTTGTTCTCCTTTGTGATTTTTCATTATTATAAATCGCATAATATACGATTGTCAAGAAAAATCACCCGTTGTGTGATATTTTGTGAAAGAATTTCGCCGTTTAGGAGTAACTTATGGATTTGCACGAAATACAAAAAAGATTACGCGAAAGCATAGCGCACGCCCCCATTACCCAAAAGGAAATTGCAGCCCGTATCGGCGTTTCCCCGCAAACCGTTTCCAAATATATGAAAAAAGATATTTTCCCTGCATTAGACACCCTTGCTAAACTTTGCAAGGTGCTGGACGTGTCCGCCGATTACGTTCTTGGTATAAACAATTTTTAATTTTGTTATGTAATTTTCTAAAAAATAACATTTCTTTGTTTGACTTTTTGCTTTGCGTTTGTTATAATTCCCACCGTGAAAAAATGAAGGAAGGAGAAAACGCATGAAAATTACCAAATTGCAACAAAAATTAGATGAAGCAAAATGGTTAAAAAGCGAAATGGACGGGGTAGACGCATGCGGCAGTTTCGGTTACTGCGCATTCTGCGACAAAGCATTGGAAAACCCCTGCGACAAAGCGTATAAAAAACGCACCGCTTTTAACCGCGAAGCAAAACAAAGCAAATAAGTTTTGCTTTCAACAAAGCAACAAAAGGGCGAACACCTTGAGTGTTCGCCCTTTTCCTTTTTCTTTTTTTATTCCGTTTCGCTAAGCGCGCGCACCATCAGTTCTACCGCCTCTCCGCGCTGCTTGGTACCCACTTTATCGTAAATTGCCGAAATATAATTTCGGCAAGTTCCTTCCGAAAGTAACAGGGAGGAGGCAATTTGCCGATTGTTAAACCCTTCCATCAGCATCATGGCAATTTCTGCCTCTCTATCCGAAAACGCATACGCGCGTTTCAAACGGATTTCCTTATCGTTTTTTACCATGCTTGCAGCCGTTACAATTTTTTTTGCAACGCGCATGGGCAAAATTACGTCCCCCCGCATGGCGTTTTTCACCGATTCTATCAGCGTTTTTCCAAGGGAATCTTTCAGTAAGTATCCGCTTGCGCCGTAGTTGATTGCATCCAAAATATATTCGCTGTCGTCAAACGTGGTTAAAATCAGCACGCGCACGTTCGGATAGCGCATTTTTACTTCTTTGGTGGCAAGTACGCCGTTCAGTATGGGCATTCTTACGTCCATCAAAACAAGGTCTGTTTCCACCACTTTTAACAAATCCAACAAAACTTTTCCGTTTTCCGCAGTGCCCACAACCGAAATTTCCGCATCCGTTTCCAACACGTTTTTCAATGCGGCAACCAGTTCCTTTTGGTCGTCTGCCAAAACCACGCGAATCATAAAGATTTCTCCTTTTTTTGGGGGAAAATGCGCATTTCAAACCCATCCCCCTTTTCGGTATAAAAAACAGGTTCGTATCCGCAGGAATGGAACTGCTGGGTCAAAGAAGAAAGCCCGAACCCTGCGGTAAATTCCTCTGCTCCCTCCCCGTTATCCGAAAGCAAAAATTCTGCTTTTCCGTCCTCCCGCATCCGCATTTGAAACAAAAACGCGGTGGCTTTTCCGTGGCGAATCCCATTATTTAAGCCTTCCTTCAAAGCGCTAAAAAACAGCAATGCCTCGCGATACGGCAGGGCAGAAATCCCCCCGTCTATCTGCGCGCGGATGGTAATATTTGTTTCCGTAGTGGTTTCCGCCACTACCCGCTCCATTTCCTGTACCAAATCAAATACCGTTGCGGAATCCGAAAGTAAGTGTACCGAACTGCGCATTTGTTCCAAGGCGGAAAGCGCCTGTAAGTTTGCTGCCAGTATACAGCGCTTTGCCTTTTCGGGGTCTTGATCCATGGAAAGTTTTGCCGCCTCCGTTTGCATAATAACCGTGGTTATGGCGTGCCCCACGTTATCGTGAATATCTTTTGCAATGCGGTTGCGTTCTTTTAAGATGGTAACGTTTTCCAGTTCGCGATACGCCTGTTGCAGCTGTTCTTCCTTTTCCTTGCTTTTTTCCAAATTCACCTTTTCATCCCGCAATTTTTCAATGTAAATTACGCACAGGTTTACCAAAAAGAAAACAAACCAAAATACGAAAAGGGTGGAAATTAAATCCGAAACCAACACGCGGTTGATTTTTCGGAATACGTCCGTTGTCATTACCACGTACGAAAGAAAAAACAGTACGGTGGCAACGCTTTTTACCCATAACTTGGTTAAAGAAACGTATAATGCGGTTAAAATACAAAGGCTTAACACCAAAACCAGGGGCTGTTCCAAAAAAAAGGAAAGCAACAATAGCAGCGCCCAGTCTGCAATAAATAAAAAGTGCGTGCGTTTTACGTTTTCCTGAAACACCGCTTTCATCAAAAAGGAGGCAGTCAACCCCACCCCCGTTAAAAGGGGCAAATACCAAAAGCGTATGCTTACCGTAGAAATATAAATGCACACCGTTGCCAAAATAACCGCAACGGCGGTATAAACGGCAGTGCGCATCGCTTTTAAGGAAAGCGTTTCAATATTCAAATTGTACTGCCGTTGCCATTTCATTCCACTTTTACCCCTCTGAAAACGGTTTTTACCCTTTCGCCTTAATGCTTTTTACAGTTTGTTTAGGGAGAAACGCAAACGGGCAAGGGTTTGTTCCTTACCCAAAATATCCGCAAGTTCAAACGCACCGCCGGGGGTGGTTTCCTTTCCCGAAAGGGCTACGCGCATGGGCCAAAGCACCTGCCCGTTTTTCATTACCAACTGTTCGGGAAGGCGCATAATTTCGTCATGGATTCTTTCAAAAGTATATTCTTCGCCGGGGATATTTTCTATCACGCGGATAATTTCGGGAAGTACCGTTTTTGCCACGGTTTCATCCGTCTTCATCTTTTTATGCGTGTATAAGGCGTTGTCAAATTCCCCAAACTCTTCTAAAAAGTCCAACTTTTGGGGGATTTCCGAAAGGGTTTCTATTCTGGTTTTTACAAGGAGCAGCAACTTCTTTTCGTCATACCCCTTGCCGTACGCTTTGCTTTTTTTCAAGAAGGGCAGGGCGCGGCTAAAATATTCTTCTTCTGCCATATCCTTAATGTATTCCCCCGAAAGCCAACCCAGTTTTACGGGGTCAAAGATGGAGGGGGATTTACTGATACCTTCCAAAGAAAATTTTTCTTCCAGTTCCTGCAAGGAAAATTTTTCCTGGTTGCTTTTGGGGCTCCAACCAAGCAGGGCAATATAATTGATGATTGCCTCCTTAATATATCCCTTATCCACCAAATCCTGATAGGACGCATCCCCGTTTCGTTTGGAAAGTTTTTGGTGTTCGTCCTTCATAATGGGGGGCAGGTGAATATATACGGGGCGTTCCCAACCAAAGCAATCGTACATCAAATTGTATTTGGGGGTGGAAGAAAGGTATTCGGTACCGCGAATTACGTGCGAAATTGCCATTAAATGGTCATCTACCACGTTGGCAAAGTTGTACGTGGGCATGCCGTCCGATTTTAATAAAATGCCGTCCTCCATATCCTTGTTATCCACCGCAATTTCCCCGTACACAAGGTCGGTGTAAGAAGAAGTGCCCGTCAAGGGAATGTTCTGGCGAATTACGTAGGGTTTGCCTGCCGCGATATTTGCTTGAATTTCTTCCTTTGTCAAGGATAAACAGTGCTTATCGTAACGGGAAACGCCGTTGCCGTCCTTTAAGGACGCAATGCGTTCTTCATCACAAAAACAGTAGTACGCGCCCCCGCGCTCTACAAGCAGTTCGGCATATTTTTTGTAAATATCCTTTCTTTGGCTTTGTACGTACGGGCCGTAATCGCCGCCTACGTCCGGGCCTTCGGCATAAACCACGCCGCTGTTTTTTAACGTTTCGTAAATAATGGAAACCGAATCTTCCACGTAACGGGAAGTATCCGTATCTTCCAGGCGCAAAATAAACTTGCCCCCTTCTTTTTTGGCGTAAAGATAGCCGTAAAGGGCGGTTCTAAGCCCCCCAATGTGTAAATAGCCCGTGGGGCTGGGTGCAAATCTGGTCCTTACTTCTTTCATTTCGGGTTTTCTCCTGAAAAAAATTAAAAATGTTTCTAAAAACATTTTACCATAAAATAAAAAAAGTGTATAATGTTTTTAAGGAAAAAAAGGAACTTTTTTATGAACTATTTTGTTTCTTCACTGAAATTTTTAGAAAAACTGGTAAAAATCCCCTCCGTAGAAGGGGAGCCCCTTCCGGGCGCGCCCTTTGGCAAAGCCGTTTCAGATGCCCTTTCCCTGTTTTTGCAGCAAGCGGAATTTCTTGGTTTTGCGGTAAAAAATTATGACGGGTTTGCGGGGGAAGTGATTTTCGGCGACCCTGCCGCCGCCCCCGAAAACTGCGTGGGAATTTTGGCGCATTTGGACGTAGTGCCTGCCGGGGCGGGTTGGTCGGTTCCACCCTACGCACTGACCGAGCAAGGGGAATACCTTATGGGCAGGGGCGTTTTGGACGATAAAGGCCCCGCTGCCGTAACCCTTTTTGCAATGAAAGGGCTGATGGATGCAGGCTTTACCCCCGCTAAAACGGTAAAACTGATATTAGGCTGTAACGAAGAAACGGGGTGGCGGTGTATGGATTATTATACCGCGCACGCCAAGATGCCCGAAGTGGGTTTTTCCCCTGATGCGGAATTTCCCGTAATTTACGCCGAACGCGGCATACTGCACGCACGGTTTGCCTTCCCCCTGCCCAAGGGAATTACCTCCTTTACCGCAGGCGAACGCGCAAATATGGTACCTGCCAAAGCACAGGTGGCGCTTTGCGGGGAAATTCCCGAAAATCTACTGGAAAAGCAGGGCGCAACCTTGGCAAACGGTCTTTATGAAACCCGGGGGGTACAAGCGCACGGCTCTACCCCGTGGGAGGGGAAAAACGCCTGCGTTCCCATGCTGCACTTGCTTAAAAATGCAGGGCTGGATTTAGGGATTTTGCCCGACTTTTTTGCGGACAAGCAGGGCGTAAGCCAAACGGCGGACGAAACGGGGAATTCTTCCTTTTCCCCCAACGTGGTCCGCGTGGAAAAGGATACCCTGCTGGTTACCGCGGATATTCGCTACGCGCCAAGCAAACGGCAGGAAGTGGTGGAAAAACTGAACGCATACGGCGTTCCTTACGAAATTTTACACGAACAACCCCCGTTACAGCAACCGGTCAACGGCAATCTGATACAAACGCTGCTTTCGGTATATAACACCTTTACGGGGGAAAACGCTGCGCCCATTGCGATAGGGGGCGGCACTTACGCGCGCGCCATGAAAAACGGCGTTGCGTTCGGTCCGTGTTTTTTAAGCGAGCCTTCCACCGCCCACCAAGCGGATGAAAAAATAAAAAAAGCGCACCTTTTTTGCGCTTATCAAATGTACAAGGAAGCCATCAAACGGCTTTCCGAATAGGAGAAAGTTATGAGGCCTGAAAATTTTTCGGTTGCGGAACTGGTGGCACAGCGCATAACACCCCCCGCAACAGAAAGCGAAGCGAAAAACGCGGTTTACGCAAAACTAAACGAACTAAATATCCCCTTTTACGCCATTGACCATCCCCCCGTGCACGGCGCAGACTGCGTGGAAAATTACGTTCCTGTGGACGGGCATACCGTGGTGGTAAAAAACCTGTATTTAAGAAACGATACGGGCACGAAAACCTGGCTGGTTACCGAATGTTATCATAAGCACGCGGACTTAGTGAATTTACGCGCGTTTTTAGGCAGTAGCCGCTTGGGATTCTGCTCCCCCGAACGGCTGTGGTCGGGGCTTGGTATCCGCCCCGGCTCGGTTTCCCCCCTTTGCTGTATGAACGATACCGAAGGGAAAATTCCCTTGATTTTGGATGCGGATTTATCCGGTTACGATTATATTTGTATGCACCCCAACGATAACACGGGCTCGGTATACTTAAAGTACGAAGATTTATTAAAGTTTGTGCGCGCCACGGGGCACGACCCCCTTTTTTACCGCGTGTAACGGCGAAAAAACGCCCCCACAAGGAGAGGCAAGAGAAAGCGTGCTTCCCCCCAAGGGAAATACAAAGGATAATCTAAAAATATAAAATAAATCCCATATACTTTTTTGTAGGAGTTTTCAAATGAAAAAAACAATCAAAAAATGCCTTTCGGCGATACTTTGCGCATTGCTGCTTTTCGCATTTCCCCTTACCCTATCCGCTTGCAAGGGCGGAAATCCGCGCATTGTAATTACCCTTACGGACGGGCGTAAAATGACCGCCGAACTGTACCCCGATATCGCCCCCCAAACGGTAGAACGCGTGCTTGCCTTGGTAAAGGAAAAAGCATACGACGGGGTAATTTTTCACCGCGTAATTAAAGACTTTATGATTCAAACGGGGGGTTTTAAGGTAAGCCAAGGGAAGCTGATGCAACTTTCGGCAGATTCTTTGCATGGGGAATTTGCCGCCAACGGTTTTTCCAACCCCTTATTGCATGAAAAAGGCGTGCTTTCCATGGCAAGAACCAACGCGCTAAACGGCGCAAGTACGCAGTTTTTTATCTGCACCAAAACAAGCCCCCATTTGGACGGAAAATACGCCGCTTTCGGCAAGTTGGTAGATGAAAAAAGCCTGGCGGTTGCCATGGATATTTCCACGGTTCCCACGGGCGCAAAATACGTATTCGCTACGGATGCGCCCTTAGAAGATATTGTAATTAAAACGGTACGGAAAAAATAACAAAAGTTTATCATTAAAAGGGTATAAAAATAACGAAACCTTCGTAAAACGGTAAAAAAAGAAATTTGACGTGAAAAATGAAAAAAAGAAACCGCCCACGCGAAAATTCGCGTGGGCGGTTTTTATTTTAGGGATAACCGTAATTATTTTTTACCGAACAAATCCCCTTTCATAGCGGCAAATTCTTCTTGGGTAATTACCTTTTGGTCTACCAGTTTTTTCCACTTTTTCAAGTCTTCCAAATCGCCTACGTTTTTATTGGCAACCTTTAAGGTTTTTGCTTTTAATTCTTCAAATTCTTCAGGGGTGATAATGCTTTCCTTTTCCATTTCCTTATACTTGTTCAAAACAACAAGTACGTCTTCACAGCCGGTAGCTTTTCCTTTCTTTACAAATCCAAGAACCGTAAGCAATTTAACAAAATAATAAAGCAATGCAGCAACCGCCATTACGGCAAAACCGATGGCCGTAAAGCTAATAACTTCCATCGCCGCAAACAGTTCGTCGGGATTCAAAATTCTGGTAATTGCGGAAACCCCTGCCGCAACCATAATTAAGTAACCAAGGCTTACAGCCCCTTCCTTCTTGCTGAAAATCAGCGCCAACGCCGTAATTGCTACCGCAAACGAAACATCCGCAATGCTAAACGCATACATGGGCATTTCCAGGCTTACGGCATCCAACAAAATGCCAACAACGGCGATAATCATACCGATTACCGCAAGAATTTGTGATAGTGTTTTCTTCATTTTTCTTTTTCTCCTTTATAGAAAATTTTTAACGGGAAAAGGAACTAAAAGGATAAGTAAAGCGCCCAAACCCATCTTTATTCGCATTATACTACACATTTTATCTAGTGTCAAGACATTTTGTGTACTTTTTGGGTAAACTTTTAATATGGATAAAGTGTTTTGTAACAATTTAAGAGAAGCAAGAAAATCTTGCGGTTTTACCCAAAAACAGGTTGCCCAAAAATTAGACGTTGTGGAAAGTTGCTACGCCAACTGGGAACAAGGCAGAACGGAACCCAACGTGGATATGCTTAGAAAACTGGCAAGAATTTTCAGCGTTTCGTTGGACGAACTGATTAACGGCTAACTTTTAAGCGTGCGATATTTTTATGTTTTTTTGCGGTTAATTGTGCTACTGCATAACAAAACCGCCCCGGTGGGGCGGTTTTTCGTTTTCTTTTTTCGTTTTTCTTCGCTTGCCTAGCCCACCTACTTTGACGGGCTAAACGGAGAATCTAAAAAAGCCTCCTCCTACGGGGGAGGTGGCTTGCGTTAGCAAGACGGTGGGAGTTAAAACTCCTTTTCAACAGCAAGTTGATAAAAAAACTCCTCCACCCGCGCATCGCGGGAGCCCCCTCATAGAGGGAGCCTTGTAACAATCCCCCCTTTCGTTCCCCCCTTT
>JAZRTI010000034.1:0-10534 GCA_045651955.1 Christensenellaceae bacterium
CTTGGCAAAAAGCCAAGGGCGGCAGTTTTTACTATCCGATACCGTTTAGCTGTGCAGTAACATAAATTATCTGCCTATGCGTTTCAGCAGCAGTTTTTCTAAGCCCGCAACCAAAAAATACATGCCGCCTGCCAAAAAGCAAAGGGTAACGGTTGCCGCCATAACCAAATCCAACTTAAATACCTGCCCACCGTATACGATTAAATATCCCAATCCTGCGCGGCTGGCAAGGTATTCGCCCATAATGGAGCCAATCCAACTCATGCCCACGTTGATTTTCAGCATGGAAATAAAGGAAGGCAGTGCCGCCGGGGCAACCAGTTTCAAAAAAATCTGGTTTTTTTTCGCACCCAGGGAGCGCATTAAAAACACCTTGCCTTCGTCTACGTCGTTAAATCCGTTTTGCATGGTCATCACCGTAACGATTACGGTAACAAGAACGGTCATAAAAACAATGGATTTCATTCCCGTACCAAACCATACGATAATCACCGGCCCCAGCGCAATTTTGGGTAGACTGTTCAAAACCACAAGGTAAGGTTCAAAAATGCGTTTTAAGGTTTCGGACCACCAAAGCCCCACTGCAATTAGTGTTCCCAAAAGGGTGGCAACGGCAAAGCCCAGCATGGTTTCGTATAGGGTAATCCCGATATGTTTTAAGTAATCTTGCCCCGAAAACAGTGTTTTCATTGTGGAAAGAATACGCGAAGGGCTGCTGGTTACAAACGCGTCCATCCATCCGATGCGCGTAAAAATTTCCCAAGCAATCAGCAGCCCGAACAAAATGCTAAGACGCAGCAGGGAAATCAGAACGCTCTTTTTTTTCAACTTGCGCAAGTATGCCGCGTGTTCGTTGCTAATTTTTTGTTTCATTCGTGTAACTCCTTCCAAAGTAGGTCAAACCAGTGTTTGTTCTGGGCTAATTCCCGCCGGGCAAGGGGGGAAAGGTCGGGTGGTTGTAAAATAGAATATACGTTTTTTATGCGCGCAGGTCTTCCCGAAAGCACAACCACGCGGTCAGCGGTGGAAATTGCCTCCCCAATATCATGGGTTACCAAAAGTGCGGTTTTTTTCTCCCCTTTGATAATGGTGTACACGTCATCACAAACGGTTAGGCGCGTTTGATAGTCCAAAGCGGAAAAGGGTTCGTCTAACAGTAGCAGTTCGGGGCGCAGGGAAAGGGTACGGATTAGTGCCGCACGCTGTTTCATGCCGCCCGAAAGCTGTTTGGGGAAATAATCCTTAAATTCGTACAGCCCATATTTTTGCAAAAGGTTTTTTACGTAAGCAAGGTTTTCAGGGGTTAAGGCACGGTTGATTTCCAAAGGCAGGATTACGTTTTTCCATATCGTGCGCCAAGGGAACAGTTCATCCCGTTGCAGCATGTATCCGATATATCCCTTTGTGTTTGCGCCCGTTTGCGGAAAGGAAATTTTGCCTTCGGTGGGGGGCAGTAAACCCGCAATCACCGAAAGAATAGAAGTTTTTCCGCATCCCGAAGGTCCTACGATTGCCACAAATTCTCCTTCAAATAAGGAAAAGGATAGGTCCGTAAGTGCTTGCGTTTCGTTGGTTTTCGTGTGGTAGGTTAGGGAAAGCCCCTCCATCTTCATCAGTTCTTTCATAGTTTTTTCCCCTGTGTTTTTCAGTTAGGTGTTATGCGGGGAAAAACTCTCCGTAAAGTTTTTCCGCCAGGGTGTTATTCGTGATCGCAGTATAGGAAGTATATTCTTGCAGTTCTCCCGCCCCCATCATTACCGTTTGCAAACGAATAAAGGAAGATTCCGTCATTGCCAAATTTTTACACCATGCGTCAATGGCAAGATAACTTTCCACCGCCGTTTTTAAGGAATTTACGTCCGTTCCCGGGAAAGAAGGTTCTAATTTTTGTGCAATTTCCAAACTGGATTTGGTTTGCATATCCGAAACCGCACGGTAAATGGCACGCAAAAACTTTTCTGCCGTTTTTTCTTGTTTTTTCAGCCAACTTTTTTTGGCAATAAAGCAGGTGTAGGGGATTTCGCCGCTTTCTTTCCCCACGCTTGCTACAATATGCCCTTTGCCTGCCGCCTGAAATTCGCTTGCGGTGGGTTCAAACAGGGTAACGTAGTCCCCTTGCCCCCCTTCAAAAGCACCTGCCATCATATTAAAGGCTACGTCTAAATTCAAATTTACGTTACTGCCGTTGATAAGCCCGTTGTTTTTACAAACATATTCAAAGGTCATGGCAGGTACACCGCCGCGCCGTCCGGCAATTACCGTTTTTCCTGCTAAATCCGTCCACTTAAAATTCGGCTCCGCTTTGCGGGACACCAAAAAACTGCCGTCCCTTTTTGTCAGTTGCCCGAAAACTTGTGCGTAATCGCTTTTTCCTGCCTCGTATACGTAGATAGCACTTTCGGGGCCCATAAAGCCCACGTCTGCATCTCCCGAAAGCAGGGCGGTCATACATTTATCCGCCCCACCGCCGTTGGTCAGTTCCACGGTAATCCCTTCGCCGGCAAAATAACCTGCGTTGATTGCATAATACAAGGGGGCGTAGAAAACCGAGTGGGTTACTTCGCACAGTTTTACGGTGGTTTTACCATCTGATTTTCCGCAGGCGGAAAGGGGAATGGTAAGCATGAACAAGGTTAACAAAATACCAATCAATCGTTTCATATTCGTAACGCTCCAAAAAAAATTGATAATATATTCTATGTTCGCTGTAAGGCGGTTGACAAAGAAAGGGAAATTTGTTATACTTTTTGATACACGCATTTTTGATTGACTGTTTTTGTTTTTACCGAAATTTGAGGAGAGAAAGCATTATGGATATGGCGAAAACCTATACCCCTTCGGAATTTGAAGAACGCATTTACCGCGAGTGGGAAGAAAAGGGATATTTTACGGCAAAACCCGATAAAAATAAGATACCTTATACAATCGTTATGCCCCCGCCAAATATTACGGGGCAACTGCATATGGGCCATGCCTTAAATCAAACCGTGCAGGATGCACTGATTCGTTTTAAGCGCATGCAAGGCTATGCTTGTTTGTGGCTTCCCGGCGTGGACCACGCTTCCATTGCAACCGAAGTTAAGGTAGTGCAAAAAATTAAGGAAGAAGAAGGTCTAACCAAGGAAGAAGTTGGGCGCGAAGGCTTTTTACAGCGCGCTTGGGACTGGAAAAACAAGTACGGCAATCGGATTGAAGAACAAGTCCGCCGCTTGGGTTCTTCTTGCGACTGGTCCAGAAAGGCGTTTACGATGGATGACCGTTGCAGCAGGGCTGTAAAGGAAGTTTTTGTAAACCTGTATGAAAAGGGTTTAATTTACCAAGGCAACCGCATTATCAACTGGTGCCCGAATTGTAAAACCGCCCTTTCGGATGCAGAAGTGGAATACAGTGAAGATGCGTCTAATTTCTGGCACTTGCGTTACGCTTATGAAGACGGCAGCGGTTATTTGGTAGTAGCCACCACCCGTCCCGAAACGTATTTTGGGGATACGGCGGTTGCGGTAAACCCCAAAGACCCCAGATATAAGGACGTAGTAGGCAAAAACGTAATTCTGCCTTTAATCAACAAGCCCATTCCCGTAGTTGCGGATTCTTACGTAGATATGGAATTTGGTACGGGTGCGGTAAAAATTACCCCCGCACATGACCCGAACGACTTTGAAGTTGGGCTTCGCCACCGTTTGGAAATGATCCGCGTGATGAATGACGACGGAACCATGAATGAAAAATGCGGCGCATACCAAGGTATGGACCGTTACGATTGCCGCAAAAAACTGGTGGAAGATTTGCAAGCCGCAGGGGCATTAGAAAAAATTGAACCGCACGTGCACAACGTTGGGCACTGTTACCGTTGCCACAGCAGCGTGGAGCCCATTGTAAGTAAACAGTGGTTTGTAAAAATGCAACCCCTTGCCACCCCCGCAATTTCGGTGGTAAAGAAAAAAAGCCTGAAATTTATTCCCGACCGTTTCACCAAAATTTATTATAACTGGATGGAAAACATCAAGGACTGGTGTATTTCCCGTCAACTTTGGTGGGGACACCGTATTCCCGCTTACACCTGCGAAGATTGTGGGGAAATGACCGTAGCAAAGGAGGACGTAACCGTTTGTCCCAAATGCGGCGGAACGCATATTAAGCAGGATGACGACGTGCTGGATACCTGGTTTTCTTCCGCACTTTGGCCCTTCTCCACTTTGGGTTATCCCGAAGAAACGGAGGACTTAAAATATTTCTATCCCACGAACGTGTTGGTTACCGCGTACGACATCATCTTCTTCTGGGTGGCGCGTATGATATTCAGCGGTATTGAACACATGGGGCATATTCCCTTTAAGGACGTGCTGATTCACGGTATCGTGCGCGACGAACAGGGAAGAAAAATGAGCAAGTCCTTGGGCAACGGGATTGACCCCTTGGAAGTTATTGCAAAATACGGCGCAGATACCTTGCGTTTTTCCCTGCTGAACGGGATTGCCGCAGGTGGGGATACCCGCGTTTCCGAAAAGAAGTTGGAAGGCTGCCGTAACTTTATGAACAAAATTTGGAATGCTTCCCGTTTTGTTATGATGAACGCCGAAAAGGTAAAGTTGCAGGATATTTCCGCAATCAAACTTTCCATGGCGGATAAATGGATTTTGCAACGTTTGAACGAAACCGCAAAAACGGTGATTTTGAATATGAATAAGTACGAGTTGGGAAATGCCTGCGCTAAGTTATATGACTTTGTGTGGAGTGATTTCTGCGACTGGTACATTGAACTTACCAAACCCGCTTTATATGGGGATGATAATGAAAAGCGCATTGCTACTTGCAGCGTGCTGGTACACGTACTTCGCGAAACGTTGAAACTGTTGCACCCCTTTATTCCTTTCGTAACCGAAGAAATCTATCAAAATCTTCCCAAAACCAAGGGAACGATTATGTTGCAGGAATACCCCAAATACCGTTCGCAACCCGCATTGAAAAAAGATGCGGCAACCATGGAAAGCGTAATGGATATGATTCGCGGTATTCGCGACCTTCGCGCGCGCTATAACGTGGTGCCCTCCAAAAAGTTAAACGTGTATGCGGTAACCCAGAAAAAGAAAGCAATGGAAAACGCCAAGGAATATTTAATCCGTTTGGCAGGCGTTGGTGAAGTAACCTATTTAACTGCAAAGGAAGAACTTACCGAACGCACCGCATCCATGGTTACACCCCTTGCGGAACTGTATATTTCCATGGGGGACTTGGTAGACGTAGAGCAAGAACGCGCACGTATTACGGCGGAAATTGCCCGTGCGGAAGGTGAAATTGCCCGTGCAAACGGTAAATTGAACAACGCAGGCTTTATTGCCAAAGCACCCAAGAATTTGGTAGATGCGGAAAAACAAAAAATTGAAACGTATACCGAACTGCTTGCAAAACTGAAAGCAAGTTTATCCGAACTGTAATATTTTTCCGCCCCGTTTGTATATGAAAGCAAACGGGGCGGATTTTTTGCAAATAAAAAATCAACACAAAACCTGTAAATTTTCCCTGTTTATATTGTGTTTTTTCTATTTTTCGTATTTTTTTTCTAAATTTCTTGACTTATTTTATAAAATAAAATATACTTTGTTTTGTGCCTTGATTTATATATGGGGCAAGGAGAAATATATGATAAATTACATAATTGCAGTATTTGCAGCGCTCGGTTTTGCCGGTCAGTTCTGTATGATGAAACTGTACCAAAAGCACACCCAAAAGAATATGACGTCCAGCATGGTCTTTTCTATTTTCATGGGGCTATTTTCTTTTACCATGTTCTTTGTTATGTCGGGCTTTACCTTGCAGTTTACTTTGGTTTCCTGCTTGGTTTCGGTGGGGGTGGGCATTGTTAGTGCGCTTTCCACAGTGAACTCCATTGCCATTCTTTCTTACGGCAAGGTGTCTTTTTACAGCGTATTTATGATGTTGGGCGGTATGATGCTTCCCTATATTTTCGGAATCATTATGTACAGCGAAGTGCTTTCGGACTTAAAACTGTTAGGTCTTATCGTGCTAACCGCATCACTCATCATGTCCTCCTATGATAAATCCTCCGCACACGAGGTAAAGGAAGAAGGGTTAGAAAAAGCAGAAAAACGTTTAAGAAGCACGATAGTCGTTCTTTTAATCCTTTGTATGTGCGCCTTTTTCCTAAACGGGTTGATGAGTGTGCTGGGTTCTATCCAAGGGAACTCGCCCAAGATTTGGGGTTGGAAGGTTTCCCCCTTGTACGATTATATGGCGTTGCAAGGTCTTTTCTCCGCAGGCATTGCGTTCATTGTGCTCCTTAGCGTATTTTTCAGAAAGAAGGAAGTAAGGGATGCAGAACTCGGCTCACTGAAACTTATCGGTAAAAAGTGGGCACTGATCGGTTTGTTCGGTTACGCAATTGTTTCCCGCGTGGCAAACCTGTTGCAGCAGTACTGTGCGGATAAAGTTCCTTCTTCGGTGCTTTATCCCATCACATCGGGGGGTACTATCGTATTTTCCACCTTGCTTGCACTTCTTCTTTACAAGGAAAAGCCCAGCCGCTATATGTGGATGTGCATCGGTATTACCGTGTTTGCAACCGTACTGTTTATGCTGGGGGATATGTATCCTACCACGTACGTAAAGGATTTCTTTGTAAATTTGTTTCACTAATCAAAAATAAGTTACCGCGCCCGTAACCTGCGGGCGCGGTTTTTTATTGCAAGCGGTTCGCGGTTTTTAGTACAGGTTTGTGATCAGTGCTTCGTGTTTTGGGGAAATAGTTTTGTTAATAGCGAATATTACAAACAAAAAGGGGGATTTTTCCCCTTTTTTTTCTTTTTTTCGTCCGGTTTGCATATGTTAGGATAACCCTACGCTAAAAGGGGGGCAAGCTATGGTTGTATACGCAGAAACGGTTTTTTTGAATAATTTTGTGATAGACGCGGCAATTTTATCTGCAAGTGCCAAAACTGTACGCGCTAAAAAAAGTATAAAACGGTTACTGCTCGGTGCCGGGTTGGGGGCGGTATTCGCCTGCATTACCCCTTTAATTCCCTTTGGCGGTGTTCCGCTGTTTGCATTAAAAACGGCGGTAGGTGCGCTGGTTTCCAAATGTGGGGTAAAAACGCGGGGCGGGCGCAGATTTTTGCTTTCGTACGCACTGTTTTTTGGATATACATTTTTACTGGGCGGTGCGGTAAGCGGTATTTGCGGTATGCTGAATCAACCTTTCGGGGGAATGGAAGGTGCACTGATTGTTTCGCTTGCGTACGGCGCGTTCCGAATTTTGCTTGTCGCTTTCAATGCCGGCAAAAAAATTACCGCAATTCCTGCACTGTATTACGAAATAACCCTGTATGCCGAAAGCGGATTAAAGGCAACGGGAAGGGGCTTTTTGGATACGGGGAACCGCATGCAAAAGGAGGGTGAACCCGTGTTTGCGGTGAATGCGCGCGTGTTTTCCGCTTTATACCAACCGGGCGCAAAACTTGCCCCTTATACAGTGCAAACTGCGTTGGGAGAAGGTTCCTGCCCCTTGTTGCGGCTTGGGCGTGCAGAACTGGTTTCTCAGGGAAAAACGCAGGTGCTTTTCGGGGGGTACGTGCTGCTTACCAAAACACCTTTTCCTTTATCGGGGTGCGAAATTTTGCTGGGTGCAGACGTGATTGCCCGTGCGCAAAGTGCAGAAAACATACAAATTGCCGTTTAGAAAATAAAAAAGGGGGGAAAGATATGCGAAAACTCATAGAAAAAATATTGCGCTTTTTCAGGCGAAAACGCTTTACCGAAAACGTATTGCATTTCCTTTGCGGTAAGGAGGCACTTCCGCAACCGTTTACCGAGCAGGAAGAACGGGAAATTTTAACCCGCTTATCCGAAGGGGAGCGGGGGATGAAAGATACGGTGGTAGAGCGGAATTTAAGGCTGGTGGTATATATTGCGCGTAGATACGAAAACTCGGGTGTGGATATGGAAGATTTGATTTCCATCGGTACAATCGGGCTTATGAAGGCGGTGGATTCGTTTGATATCAGCAAAAAAATCAAACTGGCAACGTATGCTTCCCGCTGTATTGAAAATGAAATTTTAATGCATTTACGAAAAACGGTAAAAACCAAAGGGGACGTATCTTTTGACGAGCCCCTAAATGTGGACTACGACGGGAACGAACTACTGCTTTCGGACGTAATCGGCACCGAAGGGGATATTGTGTACCGGGATATTGAAACGGGGGTAGAAAAGGACTTGCTGCTGCGCGCGTTATCCAAACTTTCCCAAAGGGAACGGGAAATTGTGGAACTGCGGTTCGGTCTTTCTTCGGGGGAGGAAAAAACCCAAAAGGAAGTGGCGGATAAACTGGGGATATCGCAATCCTATATTTCACGCTTGGAAAAGAAAATTATATCCAGACTGAAAAAAGAATTTAATAAAATGGCATAAAAAGTAAAGAATTGCACATAGTAATAATTACGCCTTACATATCGCTTGGTTTTGATTGGTTATTAAAAATAAGCGAAGGATTTTATGGCGTATAAAGTACAAATTTGTGGGGTGGATACCAGTACCCTTCCCAAACTTACCGAAGAAGAAATGTGCTTTTTAATGCAAAGGATTAAGGAAGGGGATTCGGATGCCCGTGAACAGTTTACCGTAGGTAATATGCGATTGGTACTTTCGGTGGTTAAGCGGTTCTGGGGCAAACGGGGAAATGCAGACGACGTGTTTCAGGCAGGTTGCGTAGGCTTGATGAAAGCGATTGATAACTTTGACCCCGCGTTTGGCGTAAAATTTTCCACCTATGCCGTTCCCATGATTATTGGGGAGATAAAGCGGCATTTGCGGGATGGCAACTCCCTGCGCGTTAGCCGCAGTATTCGCGATACTGCCTATCAAATTTTGAAAACACGCGAAAAAATGGAAGCGGAAGGCGCTGTGGATACGGGGATAGATGCAGTTGCTAAACGTATGGAAGTGGCTTCTTCCGAAGTGCTGTATGCGTTAGATGCCATTTCCGACCCCGTTTCTTTGTACGATTCGGTGTACAGTAAAACGGGGGATACCCTTTTATTGATGGACCAAATCGGGGATGAGAAAAATACCGAAGAACGCTGGACGGAGCACGTTGCTTTATATGATGCAATGCGCAATCTTTCCCCGCGCGAAAAGCATATTCTTTCTTTGCGCTATTACGAAGGCCGTACACAAACGGAAATTTCCGAAGAAATCGGTATATCGCAAGCGCAAGTTTCCAGATTGGAAAAAAACGCCTTAAAAGCGGTAAAACGGGCAATGGAGTAATATTATGGGAATTTCTTTTCGGGAACTGACCAAAAAAACAGTGGTTAATTTGGTTACGGGCGCTCGCCTTGGATACGTGTGTGATATGACGTTTGATTTCAAAACGGGTTGCGTGCTTGGGTTTATCCTTCCCGAAAAAGGAGTGTTTAAGAAGGAGGAAACGTTCATCCCGTTGAAAGACGTGGAAAAAATAGGGGAGGACGTAGTTTTTGTCCGTGTCAATAGTGGGGAGAGCGAGGAACCTTGCAAAAAAAGCACCCACCGAACGCCTTATGAAGAAGACGGTGAAGAGTAATTTTTCTTACACCGAACAAAGAAAACCGCCCCGACCAAAATTTTGGTCGGGGCGGAAATTTAATTAAAAACATAATGAACCGAAGTTTTTATAGGGGGTTTTATTTTGCTTTGCAAAATGCATTGCCTTAAACGCTCCGCTGTTTTCCTTTTCGTTCACATAAAAGATAGCAGCATCGCTTTTTTGGATAATAGAGCGATTTCTATAATAAATTCTTTGATACCACCAGGCAAAATCAACGTCAGGGCAAATAAAGCTTTCGTAATCGTTTGCGTTTATCCATTTTGGCAGTTTTCTTAAATATTTTTGTTCTGTAAAACAAAACACCCGTTGAATATAAGGATAAAACTGTTTCAGGTCTGTAATTACGGAGTGGCAGAATTCGTCAAAAAGTCCAAATCCTCCAAAGTAAAAAATTGAAAAGTTTTCTTTGCAAATCAGTTCTTCTAAATAGGAATAAATCGTTTTTTCTGTCGTTTTGTTTATTATGGAATTTCTGTGTCCAAAAAAGGAACAAGCTTTCATATTATCCCCCTATAAGTGCAGAGCGTTGCACTTATAGTATAAAAAATCTCTTTTATAATGTCAAGTATAAGGGCGGTATATTTCATGTATTTATACTGCACTTGCTGTAAAAACTAAAAAAGGGGAAAGATATGAATTTGAACAAAGCGTTTGCAATCAGGTTAAGTAAGTTGCTTTCCGAAAAGGAAATGACGAAATACCGTTTAGAAAAGGAATCGGGAATTACCCACTCGGCGTTGCGTTATATTTTTAACGAAACGAATCAGGACGTAAAGTTTTCTACTATCGTTAAAGCATGTATTGCATTAAAAGTTCCTTTGAAGGAATTTTTTGACGATGATCTCTTTCAGTTTGAAAATTTGATGGTTGATTAATAACAAAACCGCCCCCCCCCAAAAATTTGTGGGGGGGGGGGAGTTATTTACCCAAAAA
>JAZRTI010000035.1:0-20156 GCA_045651955.1 Christensenellaceae bacterium
CCGGGCGTGGGGGTGGGCTGGGGGTCAGAACTGCCACCGCATGCGGTTGCCATCACGCAAAGCGTGCAAAGCAAAAATAACAACGAAAATGCGGTTATTAGTTTTTTCATTTTTCCTGCTCCTTTTATTTTTATAAAATAAAAAATGTGCCAAATATAAAAATTGGCACACCGCAAAAGGGATTTATTTTTCCAAATATTTTTGCAAGGCTTTTGCCAGTTGGTCGGGACAGGAGGTGCCGCCGCGGCATTGAATACCCGAAAGTAGGGCAACTACGTCCTCCACCTTTTTTCCTTCGGCAAGGCGGGCAACCCCTTGGGTGTTTCCCGCGCAACCGCCGATAAATTTCACTTTGGTTAGCACGCCATTTTCGTTTACTTCAAATTGAATGGCGCGTGCGCATGTGCCGCGCGTTTGGTAGGTTTCCATAAAAAATACTCCTTAAACCGCGCTTTTAATCCACCAGCATTTCATAAATATTGGCATATACGTCGCTGGATTTATCCTGCCACTTATCGTAAATTGCCTTTGCGGTCTGGCGGTTGGGAACCACAAATTTCAGTTCCAAAACGGGTTGGGTGGGTTCAATAATTTTCAAACTTACGGTATACGTGCAGTCGTTATTCATATAGTAATCCGCAGGGCATTCCTGCTTTTTGCGGTATTTTAAGCGGTTTTGTTTTACGAACTGCGAAATTTTTTCACGCGTGCTGGTAGGAATTTTACTGAAAAACCTTGCTAAACACACCCTGCCTTCGGGCGTGATGGTATAATGGGGTTTGCCGCTAACCGATACTTCGTACAAAAACCCTACTTCCAAAAGTTGGCGGATTAAGGGGCGGCAGTCCATATAATTAATCCAGTCGTTAGAAGAACAGCAGATATCCAGCACGGTTCCGTCGGATAAAGGCGCTTCCATTTTATCAAACACGAAAAGAAGAATCAGTTTATTTACCGTTGCGTCGCCCTGAATCTGCATATCCGTTTCCTCCCAAGTATTCCGAAAAAGCGCTTGCGCGGATAGAAACGATTTCCCCCTTAATAGGGGGAAATCGGGCTACCATCGTAAGAAATGCAAACATATTAACAAGGAAAATCCTTGTGTTTTTCGGTTTTCACATTATACTACTTTGCGAAAGATTTGGCAAGGGATTTTCACGAAAATTTGCGAAAAACCTTTTCCTTTTTGTAAAAATATGTTATAATGAAAAAAGCGAAAGCATTTTCGCAAGAAAAAAAGGACGGGTATAAGCGTGAACGCACAACTGCAAAAAGAATTGGAATTGTTGGAATTGCGCGCGCAGGAGTTGGTGCAGTCCAACTTTATTTTGGCGGAAAAAAAGTTGACCGGGGTTTTGCAAGCCATTGCGCAAAGTGCGTTTTTGTGTAAATTGATTGGCACGTGTACGCAGGGCTTTGCATACGAAAGTGCTTTTCAGCGGTATTTTGCAAGTGAAAGGGAGGGGCGTGTGTATGCTTCTAACGTGGTGCTGCCCGAAAACCCCAGGGAACGGGTTGCTCTTGTTTTTTGCTTGCTTTTAGACCTGGATAAGGGAGATAGGGAATTTTATCCCTTCTTAAACGAATATTTCCCCGGGGACGGCAGTTATTTTGAAAGTTTTCACGGGTTTACCCAAAAGGTATTTTTGCCCTTTATTCATACCCTGATTGGCATGTCCAAGGCGGTGGCGGAAAGCCCTGCCGAACGCGAAGTACCTGCGGAGGACGTGTTTTTGAAGGAGGCCGCCATGCGTGCGATTGCCCTTTTGAAGGAAGATCAGGAACGCTTTTATTCCTTAAAAAATACCGAAACGGAAACGGTGCGCGAGGTGGGCGAACTGACGAACGGTCTGATTGCGGCGTTGGAAACGCTGGAAACGGAATTTGTACGTTTGACCTTTCTTGGTTACAAGTACGGTGTAAAAGCCTTGAAAAAGGAAGGAAATTACGCAAAAATCAAAAAGATTTTAGAAGGGGCAAAACTTTTATAAAAAGCGGGGATGTGTTTACCCGTGAACGATAAGTTGCTTTTAACGCAACCGAAAACATTGCGAAAAGAAAAGTAGAATAAAAAAATGGGGCGCGGGCAAATATTTGCCTGCGCCCCGCGTTATGTACGCTTTTTATTTGCAGCCGCAACCGCCGTAGTGCCCACCTTTATCCTTGCAGCAGCAAAGCAAAAAGGCAAGTAACACGGGTAAAATGCATCCGCATTTGTCAAAAAGTCCGCACACGCCTTCTATTACGTTGCAACCCTTGCAACAAAACAGAAGAATCAGGATTAAAATCCAAAGATAGCAGTTGTTTTCACCGAATCCGAAACAGTTCATACGGTTTTCCTCCTCGTAAATTTGGGGAACTTCGGTTTTCCCGTAATGTATCATACGGTTTTTTTAGAAAAAAGGTTCAGCCTTTCGGGAAGAAAAACGTTTTTTATAAAAAAATACGCAAAACGCCCCCCTTATTTGCTTGTGAAAGGCGCGTTTCTTTGTTATAATTAAAAGCAATATAGGGAAATGCTTTTGGCGGAACTGCCTTTTTTGGCAAACACTTTGGTTTGACCGTGCATTTTTTCGCTTGCGTTTCCTAAAAACAACGGATATGCCCTAAGCGGCAACCCGATTGGAGGCAACTACATATGAAAAGCAAAACTATTGCACTTTACGGCGTTTGGGCGGCGGTAATTTTCGTTACCATGATTTTGGAAACCTACGTGTTTTCTCCCTTGTTGCCCGTGGCACCCCCGGCGGTATTTTCCTTGGCGGCGTCCTTTTCTTTTTGCGTTTTTGCAAACTGGAAAACGGGGCTTGCCGGCGGAACCATTATGGGTGTTTGTTCGCTGATTGTGGCGGCGATGATTGGGAATCCCTACTTTATCCTGCCTTATATTTCCGTTCTGCCCCGAATTTTAGCAGGGCTGGGCGCGTGGGGTGCGGCAAAACTGATTTCTATGGTCAGTGCCCGTGCCCAAAACAAGTTTGTATCCGAAACGCTGCCTGCGGCAGTGGGTGGGGGCGTAGGTGTAATGCTAAACACTTTTTTCGTGCTTACCATGCTGGCTTTAACCACGGATGCGTACGGCGGTTCGTTTGTGAAGGCAATGGCGGCGGTTATGGTTACCAACACGCTGTTTGAACTTTTGGCGGGATTGATTTTGGTTCCCGTAATCGTAACCGTTCTGCGTAAAGGTGCAAAAAGGTTGAAATAATTATGATTCTTGCAATTGATATCGGCAATACGAATATTAAGTACGGGATTTACGACGGGATAAACTTGAAAGCAAGTTTCCGCGTGTCTTCGGCAAAAAACCGCACGGCGGATGAATACGGGGCAACCATTTGTTCGCTGCTTTCTTACCGCGGAATTGCGCCCGGGGATATTACGGGGATTATTATGAGTTCGGTTATCCCCTCCCTAAACTACACCATACAACACATGTGCACCTACTTTTTCGGGATGGAACCTTTAATGGTGGGTCCGGGGATTAAAACGGGCTTAAACTTAAAGGTGGAAAACCCCAGGGAAGTGGGGGCGGACCGCATTTGCAGCAGTGTGGGGGCTTTTCAAAAATACGGTGGGCCGGTACTTGTAATTGACTTTGGCACGGCAACCACTTTCCACGTGATTACGGCAAAGGGTGAACTTTTGGGGGGTGCGATTTCCCCCGGCATTAAGGGCAGTTTGGATTCCTTGGTGCAATCTGCGGCAAAACTGCCGCACATTGAACTGGAAACGCCCAGTTCGGCAATCGCAAAAAACACGGTAACCAACATGCAGGCAGGCGTTGTGTACGGCTTTGCCGGGCTTACCGAAAAAATTGTAAAAAAGATGAAGGAAGAACTTAAGGCAAGCGGCGAAAATGGCGTGCTTGTTGTGGCAACGGGCGGTCTTGGGGAAATTATTGCCAAGGAAGCAGACTGTATTGATGTGGTTGACCGCACGTTGACGCTGGACGGCTTAGCGTATTTGTACCGCTTGAACGGAAAGGAGAATACAAAATGAAAAAAGTTGGCGTAGCAATTTTGGGCTTGGGCGTTGTTGGCGGCGGCACCTATCGCATTTTAACCGAAAACAAACAGTATTTTATGGATACGCAAGGGGTGGACGTTGCCGTAGAAGCGGTTTTGGAACCCCGTAAGGAACGTGCACTGGCAATGGGTGTGCCCGAAGATGCGATTTGTTCGCATATTTCCGAAGTGGTGGGCAATCCTGCAGTAGACGTTGTGGTGGAATGTATCGGTGGGGAAGAACCTGCGTTCAGTTTTCTTATGACCGCGTTGCAGAACGGCAAAACTTGCGTTACTTCTAACAAGGAACTGTTTAGCAAACACTGGCACGAACTGGAAACCCGCGCAAAGGAAAACAACGCCAACATCTTTTTTGAAGCAACCTGTATGGGCGGTGTGCCCGTAATCCGCGTACTGGCAGACGGAATGCAAGCAAACCGCGTGCAGAAAATTTGCGGTATCGTAAACGGCACCACCAACTATATTTTAACCCGTATGGATCAAGGCTTAACCTTTGAAAGCGCCTTGAAGGAAGCGCAGGAAAAGGGCTATGCAGAAGCAAATCCCAAAGCAGACGTGGAAGGGTACGACGCAATGTACAAACTTTCCATTTTATCCGGACTTGCTTTCCATTATGCCGTGCCTTTGGATAAAATTTCCCGTAAGGGCATTACCGAAATTGAGAAAAAGGACGTAGATTACGCCAAGGCATTGGGCTATGCTGTAAAACTGCTTGCCGTAGGCAAACGGACTGATGCCGGTTTGGAAGTGCGCGTACAGCCCGCTATGGTTTCTTTAACGCATCCCATTGCAAATATTAAAGATTGCTTTAACGCTATCGTAATTGTGGGCGATTCGGTGGGTGAAATTATGTTGACCGGTCGCGGTGCCGGGGCAGAACCCACGGGAAGCGCTATTGTTTCGGACGTAATTTTTGCTGCTAAGCATTTGGACCGCAACTATACCCACTTCCTAAACGATACTAAGGATAAATTAAAACTTTCGCAGGAAGTAACCGCAGGGCATTATCTGCGCTTTAACCGCGTGGATGATTCCAGCGCACAGGCAGTGGTTGCCGCGCTTGGGAAAAGCGGCGTAACTGCGAAAACCATTCGTCAGGAAGGGGAAGATATCCTTGCCGTTACTGCGGAATCTAACGAAAGTGCGGTGTTAAAAGCGGTAGAACGCGCAGCGAAAAACGGGGTATCCCTTGCTGCTATGTATCGCGTAGAAGAACTGTAATACAAAAAGAAAAACGGCGCTGAACGCGCCGTTTTTTCGTAGGTGAAGTATGGAAAATTATTTTTTGCAGGGGCAGGCGATTATGCGTTCGCTTGCGGAGGGGGGAAAACGCCCCAAACTGTTGCTGCATAGTTGTTGCGCGCCCTGTTCCAGTGCGGTAATTCAAAAATTAACCGAATTTTTTGATATTACCGTTTACTACTATAATCCAAACATTTCCCCCTTGGAAGAATACGAAAAACGCAAGGAGGAGCAAAAGCGCCTGCTTGCCCGTTGGGGGGTGCCTTTGCTGGAATGTGATTACGAAGGGGAAAGATACCAAAATGCGGTAAAAGGGCTGGAAAGTGAGCCCGAACGCGGAAAACGGTGCGACGTGTGTTTTGCTTTACGCTTAAACCAAACCGCAGCCGCCGCCAAAGCGGGGGGCTACGATTACTTTTGTACCACACTTACGGTCAGCCCACATAAAAACGCACAGTTGATTAACCGTATCGGTACGGAAATCGGGGCAAGGGAGGGGATTTCTTTTTTGCCGGCGGATTTCAAAAAGCAGGGGGGATATCAGCGTTCCATTGTGCTCAGTAAGGAATACGGATTGTACCGCCAGGATTATTGCGGCTGTGTGTTTTCCGCACGCGAACGCGCAACCGAAAAAGCCCATAAGTAAAGTGCTGCCCGGCAGTAGGGTATCAATGGAAAAACAAAAAATATTTGACAAAATGTATTGAAATTCGTTTGCGGTTATGATATACTGTAACAAATAATTAGGGAAGGAGCAATTTTATGGGATTATTTAAGAAAAAATTAAAAACGAAAGAAGTATACGAATATTTGGACAGATATGCGCGTATTTGGCGTTGCCCCGGTATCCCCCTAGACAAGACGGAGGATAATTGGAAACATAGCAAGGTTACTAAAATTGATAAAAAGATTTGTGAATACGTTTTCCGTACCAAAGTGGACGGAATGGAAACCGCCTTTATCATCAAATATTCCACATTTTCTAACGTAATGTACTTTACCGTGAGATTTTTCGGTTTGGAGTTTAACAACGTGCCGGATACCCAACAGAAGTTAAAGGAAAAGTATGAAAAGTTCCAATTTGACTTTGCCAGCAGACATACCGACGTATGCTATTTTAACTCCTGGGATAACGTAACCGATTTGACTTTGATGGTTCGGAGTTGCGAGAAGTTCCTGGATTTATGGAAAGAATGCGGTTTGTACGACGAATTACTAGACTACTATCACTTGTTCAAATAATCCATATAACGATAAAACAGCGCGTTTGCAAAATAGCAAACGCGCTGTTGTTTTTTATTATTGGTTTTTCCCAAGTTTATGCCAAAGTTTATTGTAAGTCCGTTGTTTTCAGTACGTCCGCAACCGAAACCATATTTTCGGTGGTGGTTTTGCGAATTTGGTCTAACCGGGCGGTCATGTGGTAGGAGAAAAATTCGTTATCACCCACAATTACATGGTCGTACAAGCGTACACCCGAAATATTCAGCATAAAAGCAAGTTTTGCGGTCAGCGTATCATCTTCCGCACTGGGCTGTGCTAAACCCGAAGGGTGGTTATGCGCAACGATCATGGCATACGGTCTGCAAGCGGAAATTTCCCGTGCAATACCCGTCAGGTCAATTTCCACCCCCGAACGGGTGCCGTAGGCGCACGTTTCCGCTTTGATAATGTTATCCTGCTTATCAATAAACAAAACCAAAAATTCTTCGCTATCTTTACTTTTGAAATGTGCGCGGAAATATTCTTTTACCCCTGCAAAGGTGAATTTTCTTGGGGTTACCGCTTCGGGCTTTAAGTCTGTACGCATGGAAATTTGGCGGAGCAGCTGTAAAAAGCGTACCACCGATTCTCCAACGCCCGCAACCGTAAGCAATTCTTCTTTGGGTGCGGAAAGAACCCCGTCCAGCGTGCCGAATTTGTACAGCAGTTCGTGTGCGGTAGGGTTGGTGTTTACCCTGGGCAGTGCGGTAAATAAAGCAATTTCCAAAATTTCGCAGTCGGTTAAAATCCCCGGGGCAACGTTTAGTTTGTCCATCATTCTGCTGCGGTGCCCGTGATGCAGGTGTTGTGTCATTCTTCCTGTTCCTTTCTGGGTTCTCCGAATATTTCTTCCAGGGTTTTTGCTTGTGATAAATCACTGAAAAAGGAAAGGTCGCCGCGATATGCCCGCGCCTTTAATTCCTGTTGTAAGTTGTATTCGTAAGCGGAAAGTAAATTTTCCGCTTTTTTGGTAAACGTGCGGTCAAAATCCACCGTTAATTTACCCTCTTTGCGAATTAGGGCATACTGCATGTTTGCCGCAACCGAAAGTTCGCGGTATGCGGCACCGGCTACGTCATCTGCCGGGGATAATACACTCCCCATAACCACGGTAAAACTGCCGCCCCCCGTAAGATTGCAGGCACTGCCGAAAATTTCTTTGGCAAGTTGATAATCGGCAGGGCATAACGCGGTATGACCTGCTGCCTCGCTTGCGGTAAGTACCAGTTTGGTTAGCGAGGGGATTACCAAAATTGCGTTGTCCCCCCCTTCCGCCAGGCGTTTGCAGTGTTCAAACAACAAACGAATACTTGCCATGCGTAAGGGTGCGGGTTTGCCGTATTCCAAAAGCACGGGGGTAACGGTTAAATCTTCACAAAATTCCGCGGCGTCTTCGGGATATTCTTCATTAAACAACACAAAAACGTGCTTGCTTTGTGCGCTAAACCCTTTAAGCATTTCGTGTAAAATGCCTTCCGTTTCGGTTTGGGAGGGTGTAACGGCAATACATCTTGCCCCTTGCCCCAAAGGACTGAATAAGTCCAAAGCGCGCAGGGAAGGCGAGTGTTCGGAAAGGTGGAAATTTTTGTGGGGATATCCGCCGAAAGCGGATTGTATGCGCACGCGGTTTTTTGCCTCGTCCAAAGGTCTACCGTTTACAGAGCCTACCGAATACAGGGAAACCGCCCCCGATTCGTCCGTGCGGGCAACGCCCACAACCAAGTCCCCCGTACGCATGTTGGATTCTAAAGCAACGCCTGCGGGTACTTTTACGTTTTCCGCCGGGGTAAAGGCAACCGGTCCTGTTTCCTGCGAAAGCCATTCTGCGGTCAGTATTGCACATCCGTCGGATAAAAGGGTTGCAATCCCGCGTACCGTACGCGATACCGCAGGGCGTTTGCCGTCAGCTGCTTCCTGCGTTTCGGGTGTGGGCAGTTCCTGCGATTTGGGATGTCTGCCACGGCGGGAGTTGGTAGGTGGGGTTCTGCCGTATTCTACGTCTAAAATAGAGGCAATCAAATCGGGCTTTTGTTGGGTAGTAGGGGATTTTACGCCGACTGCCCGTCCGATTTTCCTTAAATCGTGCAAAACCATGTCGTCTAAGGTTTTTTTGCGTTCTTCTTCACGGACGCCGTAGTTTAAGAAAGCGGTCATTCAGCATTCCTCCTTTTCAATACCAAAAGGTGGGGGCCCCCTTCGGGCAGACTGTCAAT
This sequence comes from Christensenellaceae bacterium, assembly GCA_045651955.1. Lineage (GTDB taxonomy): Bacteria > Bacillota > Clostridia > Christensenellales > Borkfalkiaceae > SIG402. The sequence continues at coordinate 8,747 of JAZRTI010000035.1, forward strand.
TTCAAATTTGCCTTCGGCAAAGGTAACGTTTTCCTGTGGAAATAAGCGAATAAAATCTTCTGCGGAATCTAAGCGGATATTGCTTTTTTCGTCGTTATAATGCATGGGGATTACCAGCTTGGGGCGCACGGCGTCCACATACGCTTTCGCCTCCTGCGCCGTTATGGTGTAAACGCCCCCAACGGGAATCAGCAATACGTCCGTTCCTTGCAAAAAGGAAAGCAAATCTTCGTTGACCTTTTCGCCTACGTCTCCCATATGGCAAAGAACTTTCCCGTCCAAAGCAAAGCGGAACATTACGTTTTCACCCCGTAAATCTCCCTGCTCTCCGTCATGATAGCAGGTTTTACCTACAACGGTGCCATCTAAAAATTCATAGGGGTCTGCAAACACTTCTTCTGCGTCTTTTACCGCCATGGCGTTACAGTGGTCGTAATGCCCGTGGCTGATGGTAACGTAGTCTGCGCGCACTTTGGGCAGTTCGTACCCGATATCTTCAAAAAACGGGTCGGTAACAAATCTGCCCTCGGGTGCTTTGATGCGGAAACAGGAATGTCCTAAATATTCAATTTCTATCATATTTCCTCCCGAACGGTTTGTGCGGTAAGGGAAAAGGAAAATTCCTGATCCACAAAACCGTCGCTTAAATAGTAGACTGCCGTAAGTACGGCAAAAGTTTCGGAAACGCGTGCGCAATAGCGGGTGGTCCAAATAACGGTGGGCACTTCGCCGAAAGCGGTTTTCAAGTATATTTTTTGGGGTTCTTTGATTCCCAAGGGTAGGGAAAACTCCATTTCTTCCTTGCGGGAAACGCTGCCTTTTGCGTAGTCAAAGGATAGCACGGATCCTCCCCAAAAATCGTAAGTGATTTCTGCCGCTCCGTTTTGAAAGGTAGCTTTGCCCCTTCCGCTATGCGTTTCTCCGTTCATTGTAACGATAATATCCACAGTTTTCATGCTGCCATTATAGCATAAAAAGTAGGTTTTGTAAACGGTTTTGATTTCTTTTTGTTCAAAATAAAGGGAATTTTATACAAAAACGGGCAGATTCCCTGTTTGGGGAACGCCCGTAATGGTGGAAATTTATGAAAGGGAAAAGCGGCGCAGTACTTGTTGGGCAACGCGGATGCCATCCACCCCGGCGCTTACAATTCCCCCTGCGTAGCCGGCGCCCTCCCCTGCGGGGAACAGCAACGGGTGTGAAAGGGATTCCGCATTTTCTCCGCGCAGGATGCGAATGGGGGAGGATGTTCTGGTTTCTACTCCCGTTAAAACCGCATCGGGATGGGTAAATCCGTTTAAGCGTGCGTTCATTTGCAGCAGGCCTTCGCGCATTGCGGAAAACAGCGGTTCGCCCAAAAGGGTTACGGGATGGACGAATTGCGTTCCCAAGGGGTAGGTGGGCAAAACGCTGCCAAAGGCAGAAGATGGTTTACCCTGCAAAAATTCTTGCATACGGCAAACGGGTGCGGTATATCCGCCGCCCCCCAAAAGGTAGGCGCGTTTTTCCAAAGCGCGTTGGTAATGAACGCCGGCTAAAACCCCTTCCCCAAAATCTTTGCCGTCCACTTGCACGACCACCGCGCTGTTTGCGTTTGTGCCGTTCCGTTTATAGTTGCTCATGCCGTTTACCGTAACGCCGCCTTCCTCGGATGCGGCTGCAACCACCGTGCCGCCCGGGCACATACAAAAGGTGTAAACGCCCCTGGCGCCTGCGTGTGCGGTCAGTTTATAATCCGCAGGGGGAAGTTGCTGTGCAAATTTTCCGTATTGCGCTTTTTGAATTTCCCTTTGCAGGTGTTCTATGCGCATCCCCACGGCAAAGGGTTTGGATTCCATAAGTACGCCTGCGCGGTGCAACAGGGTAAAGGTATCCCTTGCACTGTGTCCGATTGCCAAAATGAGTGCGGAAAGGGAAAACTGTTTTTCCCCGGCGAAAGCGGTTACGCCTTTTGGAAAGGTGCGGAAATCCGTAATCGCGGTGGAAAAGTAAACTTTTCCACCCAGTGCCAAAATTTCCTTACGCATATTTTCCACCACACGCGGCAGGTTGTCGCTGCCCACGTGCGGTTTGTTTTCCCATAAAATTTCTTTGGGTGCGCCGTGCCGAACAAAGGTGGCAAGCACGCTTTTTATTTGGGGGGAGTGCGTTTGGGTGTTCAGTTTCCCATCCGAAAAGGTCCCTGCACCCCCTTCGCCAAACTGGATGTTGCTTTCCCCGTTCAGTTTGCCCGTGCGGTTAAAATCCGCCACGGCTTTTTGTCTGTCCGATACGCACTCGCCTCGTTCAAAAAGAATAACGGGTATGCCCGCATACAGCAACGTTAAAGCGGCAAATAAACCGCAAGGGCCTGCGCCCACAATGCCAACGGGCGTGAAATCTTTTCGCAAGGGCAGTGGGGTGGGGAAGGGTTCTTCCTTTACCCGTTCTCCCTTTGCGTATGCGTCCAAAGTAATCACGTAAGCAATATCTTCTTTTTTCCGCGCATCCAAACTGCGTTTAATTAAACGCAGTTCGCCCAGGTCTGTTTCTTTCATGCGCAGTTTTTTTGCTACTGCCGCCGTTACGCTTGCCCCCACGGGAACGCGTAAATTTTCTAATCGTTTCATTTTTTATTTCTCCAACGCGCGCAGTGCGGATTCTGCCGCTACGGCAGCCGAAGAAAACGCCCATTGCAGGTTATATCCGCCGCAGTCGCCATCCACGTTCAGCAGTTCGCCTGCCAGATATAAGCCGGGGCAGTATTTGCTTTCCAGCGTTTCGGGGTGTACTTCCTTTGCGGGAACGCCCCCTTTGGTAACCTGACTTTGGGCAAAGCCTGCCGTACCTTTTAATTGCAAAGGAAAACGCTTTAACAGGGGGGCGATTTCCAAAAACGCATTTTCTTCCGTTCGGGCTGTTTCCGAAACGCCGGTATAGCGCAAAAGATTTTTGATGATTTGTTTATGTAACAGGGTACAAAGCAATTCGTAGTTGGAGTGGTTTGGCAGGCGGCGGTATTTATTTTGCAGCAGAGCGGTTAAATCGGCAAGGGGAAATTCGGGTAAAAAGTCCACGGTAAGAACGCCCCTTTCGGGTTTATTCAGTTTTGCGGAAAGGCGAAAAGCCGTATCTCCGCTTACCCCCGTATCCGTGAAAAGCACGTCCCCCGTTTCCACGGATCCTTCTGCGCAAAGGGCAGCGTGTATGCGAACGCCCTTCAAATTTTTCAGGTACGCAGTATCCGTTTTCAGTTGTACCAGTGAAGGCCGTACGGGCACAACGGTATGCCCAAGGCTTTTGATTACGGTGTAAAATTGCCCGTCCGTTCCCATGCCTTGACCGCTGCACCCACCCGTTGCCGCGATTGCCTTTTTCGCCGTGTATGCTTTTCCGTTTTTACAGGTCAACTGCAAACCGCCTTTTATGGGGGAAATGCGGATGATTTCCGCATCCGTTATTTCGGTTGCGCCGTAATCGGATAAGGCTTTGCGAAACATATCCAAAACGGAAGAAGCCTGTTTGCCCGTGGGGTAAATTCTGCCGCGTTCGTCCGTGCATAGGGTGATGCCGATACTTTCCAAAATGGCAGTGGTTTTTTCGCCGTTTGCTATAGCAAAAACTTTTTCTGCCAGCAAAGTATCCCCGTGGTAGTGTGTAAGGGATAGGTCGGCATTTGTAAGATTTCCCTGACCGTTGCCCGTGGCAAGCAGTTTTTTCCCTACGCGATCCAACCGTTCCAGCACTCCTACGCGGATATTCGGTGTGCGCGAAAGCAACGTGCCAGCAAAAAGACCGGCACTGCCGCCTCCGATAATGGCTACGTCAAAATCCGTTTGCATAATCCTTTTCCTCCCGTTTTTTCTATTTTACCACATCTTTTGAAAAAAGACATCTAAAATAAAGCAAAAATTCCTTGACAAGTTATTTTTTTTTGGTTACAATAAATACAGAATAGTTTTTTTGCATATTCTATGAATATCACGCAAGGAGAGGATGAAAATGATGTTGGCGAATTTGTTGGCAGGCTTTATGCAACAAAGCGGCGTATATGTCGTAATTTTGGCAATCATGCTTGCAGCTTTTGCAGGTGCGTTTGTTTTGGTATGGCTGTTCAAAGTGGTTTTCCCCAAAAAGGACGCGGAAAGAAATGCAGAGGTAGCGGCGTTTAACCAAAATGGTGATGCTGCGGAAGAACCCGCTAAGGAAGAAGTGAAAGAAGAACCCGCTGCGGAAGAAGTAAAAGAAGAACCCGCTAAGGAAGAAGTTAAGGAAGAACCTGCTGCGGAAGAAGTAAAGGAAGAACCTGCTAAGGAAGAAGTGAAGGAAGAAAAGAAGGCACCCGCTAAAAAGCCTGCTGCAAAGAAGGCTCCTGCGAAAAAAGCAGCAGAAAAGAAAGCGCCTGCCAAAAAGCCCACAGAAAAGAAAGCTCCTGTTAAAAAGCCCGTTGTGGCAGCAGTTGTATCCAATGATAACGATGACGAAATTTCCACCGGTACGAACGGTAAGTGGAGAGTGGAAAAGGAAGACGTAGGCTTTATTGCATCCTTGTTTGCAAATAACGGTCAACTTTTACTGAACAGCGAAAGCTACACCACCTTTAAGGGTGCGGTGAAAGGAATTGACACCATTAAGAAAAATGCGGAAAGCGGCGTATTCCACATTGTGGAAGATAAGAACGGCAGATATTTCTTCAAACTGCTTTCCAAGCAAAACCGTGTAATTTGCGTAGGTGCAACGTATGCAAGCAAAGACGGGTGCGAATCTGCAATTGAATCGGTTAAGAATTTCTGCAAAACCGCAATTTTGGTATCCGTTGATCCTGATGAAACGGCAAAAGCAGAAGCAGCTGCAACTGCAAAAAAATAAGTTAAAAACCAAAATAAAAAAGCGTTCCTGCCATAGGGACGCTTTTTTTGTTGTATGCGAAAACTGATAAATACTTTTTGACCCGTTTCCTGCAAAAAGAAATTATAAATATTTTTTAGCCGCTGCAAGCGGAAGGGGATTATAAATATTTTTTCAGCCGTTCCAAGTGGTCGGATTCTATATCCCGTAATTCTTCGGCAAGGGAAACGATGGTTTCATCCACAATTTTTCCGTTTTCGGAAAGCAACGTCATTACTTCGGTTAGCCCCATTGTGGTTCCTTGAATCATCATATCTGCCACGTGGGAGGCACTGTCGTCTTTTAACGTGTTCATTTTAATACTGCCCCAAAGCATTGCTTTTTTGAATACGTTGGGTTCCTTGGGCTCAATTTCCCTGGAAAGCATTTCCTTGGCAAGTTTTCCTGCGTAGGATTCGTATGTTTCGTATTCGCGCGCAAGTTCTTCTTTCATGGCTACGTCCTCTGTTTCCTTGCTGACGTAACTGATGGATTCCAAAGCCGTGTGCGCGTTTTTATATAGGTTGTGTAAACAGTCTGCGTTTTTACTTTGCATATCAAATTCTCCTTTTTTAATTGTTTGCGTCTTGGCGGATTGTTTTGCCAAAGACGGATGCCGTTACAGATATTTTCCCTTTTGGGGAGGAAAAATATACGAAAAAGCGGAAAATTCCCAAAAACATAAGAAAAAACGTTTGACTTTCAGTAAAAAAAGTCGTATTATTATTTGGAGCCGCTCTAGCGGGGCTAATTTAAGTATGCGCACACGCATCGCCCTTTGCATTAGGCGAGACTGGGAAAGAGGAGGCAAAAAATCTTATGTACGCGATTGTCAGAAACGGAAGCAAACAATATAAAGTGGAAGAAGGCAGCGTTGTAAAGTTCGAAAAGCTGGATGCAGCTGTGGGCGATACCGTTGAATTTGAAACTGTACTGTTTGCGGATGAAAACGGCGTTGTTGTTGGAACCCCCGTTGTGGAAAACGTTACCGTTAAAGGGGAAGTACTTGCGCAAGATAAGTTCAGAAAGGTTATTGTTTACAAGTTCAAAGCCAAGAAGAACGAACGCAAAAAACAAGGTCATAGACAACCTTTCACTGCAGTTAAGATCCTTTCGATTGCTGCAAAATAATTCTTTTTTAGGAGGAAAATAAAATGTGGTTTTTAAGTTTATTTGCTCATAAAAAGGGTGGCGGTAGCACGAAGAACGGTCGCGACAGTCAGGCGAAACGTCTGGGCGTTAAGCGCGTTGACGGCCAAGCTGTTCTTGCAGGCAACATCCTTGTTAGACAAAGAGGCACCAAATTTCACCCCGGTAACAACGTAGGTATCGGCAGCGATGATACGCTGTTTGCTATGATTGACGGAAAAGTAAAATTTGAAGTGGCAAAAAAAGGCAAAAAACAAGTTAGCGTTTATGCAGACTAAGTAAAAGTAAAAGCGGTGGGCAAAAGCCCGCTGCTTTTTTTTCGGCGGTTTATAAACGGCGCGCTCTCCCGTCGGGTGGAGCCAAGGGCATGGTTTTCGCCTACACACATTACTGGGCAAAACGGAGAATCTAAAACCCCCTACTGTGGGGCGTTTTTTATTTTCCGTTATTTTTTTAATTTGATATTGACAAACAATAATAATCATGTTAAAATAAAACATAACTTTGTTCCTTGCGCGCGCCCACGCACAAGGAGAAACGATATAAAAAAATAAAAATAAGGAGAAAACACGAATGGCAAAATCTAAAAAATTCGGCTTACAAGCGATTTTGTGCGCCGTAGCACTTTGCTTTGCAACTTGTTTTGCCCTTTCTTTGCCCGCACGTGCGGCAGAAGAAGGCACACAAATTTTCAGCGAAAGTGCAATGACCATTTCCTCTGCCACCCTTAGCGCAAACGGCTGGGGAACGTGGGCAAACAGTGGGAGCGGCGCAGTAGTCGATACCACCGAAAACTACGGTTCGGACGGAACCTATTCCCTTAAACTTTCTTCCGCAGAACGTAACAATATGAACGTTGGGCTTTACGCGAAAAACTTGAAGGTGGGGTACACGTATGTGTTCTCTGTTGCCATTAAAACCGAAGGGGTTTGGAACCACAGCGGTGGCACGGGTGCGTATCTTGATTTCGGTCAAAGACCCGGAATAACCAAAGACGACTATAAAGAAGAATATTCTTTGGGATATGAAACCTCCCCCCCAACCGGTCAGTTTGCGGAAATTGGGGATCACGATTGGAAGGTGTTTACCCAAGAATTTGTTGCAACGCACAACAGATACTACTTCTGCGGTCGCCTTTGGGGTGCCTACGGTACCGTTTGGTATGATAACTTCTCCCTGATAGAACTGGGGGATGCTGCGTATGACACCAAATTTATGGATGGTTCGGTAGCAAGCCAAGCCACCTACAAAGAGTATTGGAATAAAGGCTGGGAAGCGGAAGGATCTATCCACGAATTCTCTACCGAATCGCACACGGCAGACGGTACGGGTTCCGTTTATATTAAAAACGAAGGAACAACCTCCTCCTCCACCGCAACCCAAGCAACTTTGGTAAAGGATGCAAAGTATAAGATTTCGGGTTGGATTAAGTACGCAAACCTTACCGTAACCACCAATAACGGTAACGGTGGCCCTTGGTTTACCTTTGGGGAAGTGCACGGCGGTAGCTTTGGTGCAATCAGTGGCAAATCCGCGCCTGCCAATATGGATTGGACGTATTTTGAAAAATACTACACCGCGCCCGAAACCACCACCTACACCTTTGGTTGCCGCTTATGGGGTAGCTACGGGGAAGCGTGGTTCGACGATATGAAGATCGAACTGGTAGAAAAGGTTGACCCTGAAATTCTCAAGCATTGGGTAGCGGAAGACGTAATCACCCCCCCCACGGATGGCTTTACCATTCTTGCCATGGGGGATACCCAAGGTACGGTTGCGCACTCCAGCGCGGATTACCTTGCTTCTTACGATAAAATTGCATCCTTAAAGGATGGATGGAACATTCAATACTTAATTGAACTTGGGGATATAGTAGATAGCCCCAAGGCAGAGCAATGGGTGGTTGCAAAGCAAGGCCACGAAAAGTTGGATGCGGTAGGATTAAAGTATGCTTTATCCCCCGGTAACCACGACTACGAAGGGTTAATCGGCTTGGAATCGGGCAAAAAAGTACCCCGCGATTCTACGGGCTTTAACAATACTTTCCCCGCTTCTAAATACATAGAGCTGTACGGCACCGAAAACTTCGGTTTATTTGAAGAAGGAAGAATGGATAACACCTTCCACAAATTCACCTATGGTGGCAAGAAATACATGATTCTTGCTTTGGAATACGGGATTCGCGCGGAAACCGCGGCTTGGGCAAAGGCGCTTTGCGATGCAAACCCCGATTACCAAGTTATCGTAACCACGCACTGCCAAGTGAACGCGTACGGTGCTTTCCAAGATGACACCACCGCGCACTTAGAAGATGCAAAATCTCCCCAATGGGTTTGGGATAACTTTGTAAAACTTTGCCCCAACGTAACCCACTTCTTATCCGGACACTTCGTTTCCTACGGTGTAACCACCCGCGTTCTTTATAACGACGCAGGCTTGCCCGTAACCACCATGAAGATTGACCCCCAAAACAACTGGCCGGATTCTATGGGTGTATTCTTACACTTTGCAGAAGACGGTACCGTTTCTTACTATTACTATTCGCCCACTCGCGATAAGTTCTATAACGGCAGCAACTTTACTACTACCGCAAAAACGAATGCCAATAAAGAATTTACCTTGGGTAAGGGTGAAACCTTAGACGTAACCACGCTGTACGATTACGAACAGTTGGATGGCGGTACCATTCAATCCGTAACTTACGCATCTTCGGATAGTGCGATTGCTTCGGTAGATGAAAACGGCTTGATTACCGCACAAGAACCCGGTACCGCAATCATTACGGTAACCATGAAAACGTGGCAATCCGTTTATGCGGAAGCAAAAGGACCTTTGGCTATTTGGGAAATCCCCGTAACGGTGGAAGGTGTTGCCAACGGTTTCTCGGACGGTTCTATTTCGCACACAATGACCATGGGTGGCAATGCTGCCGGCACTGAAAACTATGGTTGGAATATGTCTAGCTACGTAACGGTAGATCCTACCAATACGGCTATTTCCTACTATGCAGACGGAACTTCCGCAATCAGAATTTCCCAGAGCAGCGGTAATGGCCATATCGGTTTTGGTATGTACTTACAAGAAGGCGTTGAATACAACGTATCCTTAATGTACAAATGGACCAATCTTAGCTTTGGTTCAGGCAGCGATACTGCTTTCCAAATTAAAGAAGTTTCTAACGACAGGGATGATGGTATTGAGATTGCTCCTCTTACCAGTGGTTCTATTGGTTGGACGAAAGCAGAAGTGAGATACACCGCAACTAAGACCGGATATTCTTACGTTTACTTGAAGGTGAACAGTTTACTTGTAGAAGAATTTTTGATTGATGAACTGTGTGCTTATCCCGTAGGTGTGGAAGTTCCGGATAAATCCAAATTGTACTTTACCACGGATGAAGCATTAGGTTTTTCTGCCGGTGCAGAAGATGCAAACCTTTCCTTGGCAGATGCTGACGGCGAAGGCTACGTTTCCTACGCAGTAAGCACGGTAGAAGGTGTAGATATTACGTACAGTGTGGACGGTGCAGCCCCTGTTTCGGAATTGAAGTTTAACCAGTCCGGTGCATATACGGTGGAAATCATTTGGCAACGCGACGCTGCTGTTTTCCAAAAAACCGTACAAATAACCGTGATTGCTGCGGACGCTGCAAATGTGAATTATACCTTTGTGGACCATGAAAGCGAACTGGAACACTTAGCAGGTGAAGCGAAGGGAGGCTCGGCTATCGTTCTTCCCACACTTGGCGATGCTGCTGGTTATAGCAGTGAATACATTGCATTGTTTAAGGGCTGGAAAATCGGCGCAGAAAGCGAAATTTTGAACGGCAATTACACGCTTGGAAGTGAAGACGTAGTATTTACCGCCGTTTGGGAACAGGTATCTACGGATGACGGTTTTGTGAACGGCTCCATCCCTGCAAACTTCTCGCATAACTCCGGTTGGTTGGACGCAAACGTTACCAAACCCGTTGTTGTAACGGAGGAAAGTTACTTTGTGGACGGTACGGGCGCATACGTTTTAAGTGGTATTGATACCGCTTCCCACGTATGGATGGTATTGAACTTTAATACCGTAGCAGGTGCGGATTATAAGGTAAGTTTCGCAATTAAAAAGACGGGTTATACGGGTAAAATGCCCAGAGCGGAAATTTCTAAAACCGCAGCCGCAACCAACGGTGTTCCTGCTGATACCATCGTTGCTTTTGATGGCAACCCCACGGGCGGAACGAACGTAACCACCGATTACGAAATTTATACCGCAACCTTTAAGGCGGCGGGCACTACTTCCTACTTGCACTTAACCATTTGGACGTTGACCGGAACGGTTGCTTTTGACGAATTTACATGCTACCCTGTGGGTTATACTCCCGCAGATAAAGGGGATTCCTACTTTACCAACACCCAAGTTTCTCAAATGAAAGCAGTGGATGCGGTTTATGACTTGCAATCGGATAGCGACACGGCAACTTATGTTGGGGCAACATCCGTAGCAGGCACCACTCTTTCCTATAAAGTAAACGGTGGGGAAGAAGTTGCCGATGCAACCTTTACCCAAGCAGGTACGTTTGCAGTAGAGGTTATTTGGACGGCAGGTAGCAAAAAGTATAGCAAAACGGTAAATGTAACCGTAAACGCTTACGAACCCCCGACGTTTGATGTTGTTTTGATGGACGGTACAACCCCCGTTGAATTTGCAGAAGGTGAAGACGTAGTTCTTGGAACTACCGTAACCCTGCCCACTTTAACGAAAGAAGGATTTAAGTTCCTTGGTTGGACGACGGACGGTGTAGATGGCTACGTAACCGAAGCAGTAGAAGTTACCGCAAACGTAACCTATACCGCTGCATGGGCAGAACTGTTCACCGTAACCTTGATGGATGGTGCAACCCCCGTTGCATTTGCTGAAGGTGAAGACGTTGTTGCCGGAACTACCGTAACCCTGCCCACTTTAACGAATGAAGGATTTAAGTTCCTTGGTTGGACGACGGACGGTGTAGATGGCTACGTAAACGGAGCAGTAGAAGTTACCGCAAACGTAACCTATACCGCTGCATGGGCAGAACTGTTCACCGTAACCTTGATGGACGGTGCAACCCCCGTTGCATTTGCAGAAGGTGAAAACGTTGCTCTTGGAACTACCGTAACCCTGCCCACTTTGGATGATACGGCAACTGATACCTTTACAGGTTGGAAACTGAACAACGAAGGGGAATTGGTAACGGGTGCAATTACCGTAACGGCAGATGCAACCTATTATGCGGTTTGGGAAGAAAAACAACTTCCTCCCGTAACTCCTACGCCCAGCGTAACGCCTACGCCCAGTGTAACGCCCACGCCCAGCGTAACGCCTACGCCCAGCGTAACGCCTACGCCCAGCGTAACGCCTACGCCCA
>JAZRTI010000036.1:0-2429 GCA_045651955.1 Christensenellaceae bacterium
CCCCCTTACACAGGGGGGCCTTTTTCCTTCGTATTCTTTTTATTGTCATTCTTCGCCGACCTGCTTTGATGGGCGAATCGGAGAATCTTAATGCTTTTCTTTATATCGCTTGCAATATGCTTTGCATTGTGGTACAATACAGTTAATTAGTTTGATTTTAATTCCCTATTAGAGGAGAAAATGATGAAAAAACTTGCAAAATGGCTTATGTTAGCAGTTGCATTAACCGCGCTTTGCTTTACGGCGACTGCGTGCGGGGGCAGTTCAGACCCCCAGCCCACCCCCACGCCCAGCGTTAGCACTTCGGCAAGCGTTAGCGCTACACCCACGGCAACCGCAACACCCAGTGTTAGTGCAACACCCGGGGCTACTGCAAAACCCAGCGCAACAGTAAAACCCGGCACAAGCACTGCGCCCACGTCCGTTCCTACGGTGGTGCCCACTGCGCCCGGCACAAGCACTGCGCCCACGTCCGTTCCTACGGCTGCGCCCACGTCCGTTCCTACGGTGGTGCCCACTGTGCCCGGTGTAAGTGCTACCACTGCGCCCGGTATTAGCACTTCGGTAAGTGTTGGTACGGTGCCGGAAGTGCCTGCGGGGGAGGTGCAGTCTATAACTTTAAGCCAAACGGCGGCTTATTTGAATATTGGCAATACGTTTGTGCTTACCGCAACCGTAATTCCCCAAAACGCAACGGATAAAACCCTAACGTGGACGTCTTCCAACCCTGCCGTGGCAACCGTAACTAACGGTACCGTGCTTGCTGTGGGAGAAGGCACCGCCACCGTAACCGCCACCAGCAGTAACGGTAAAAGCGCACAATGCGTGATTTCGGTGGCAGAAAGTGAAATTTTATACTCTTTCACGCAGAATTACGCCTTTTACGTAGTTTCGGGCTATAAAGGCTATGCTACCAGTGTTTCCATTCCCAATATTCACGAAGGGTTGCGCGTTATCGGCATTACGGATAACGCTTTTAAGGATAACCAATTTTTGCAAACAATCACCATACCCGATACGGTGGAAAGTATCGGTGCAGGCGCGTTCCAAGGCTGTACTGCGTTAAAAAATATTGCCATTCCCGGCAGTGTAAAAACCATAGGCGCAAGCGCATTTAAGGATTGCGTAAGCCTGAACAATATCACCTTTGCAAGCAATATTCAGTTAAAAACGCTGGAAATGTCCATTTTCCAAGGCTGTACGGCTTTGAAAAATATTACCTTACCCGAATCGCTAACCAGCATTGGTGTAATGGCGTTTGACGGCTGTTCTAACCTACAAGCAATCACCCTGCCCCAAAACGTAACCGAAATTAGCCATATGGCGTTCCGCGATTGCGGAAAGTTGGCATCCTTCCGTTTTAACGCAGGCTTAAAAAGCGTAGGTAACGCCACCTTCCAACGCTGTGTTTCCTTAACTGCGGTAGAACTGCCCGAAAGTCTAACAAGTATCGGCGCATCCGCTTTTTCGGATTGTTCTAACCTGCAAAATTTGCGCGTGTTGGGGGATATAGAAACGTGGGGAAACTCCTCCTTCTATAAATGCGTTAAATTAACCACCGTGTATATCAATTCTTCCATTTCTTGTGATTTGGGTGATGATAACTACATTTTTTATGATGCAGGGATTCAAGGGGAGGGTATCACCGTAACCGTGGGTGCAAAGGGCGTACTGCCAAGCGGTATGTTCACCCCCTATGGCAACGAAAACATCCCTAAGGTTACCGAACTAATTTTTGCAGAGGGCGTAACCGCAGTAAATTCCCAAAACCCCTTGCCCCATTTAACCAAGGTAACCTTCCCCCAAACGTTTATCAGCCTTGCCCCCGGCTTGTTTAATAACAGCCCCAACCTAACGGTGGAAATATTATTGCATACCCGCGCAATGTATCAGCCCTGCTGGTATAACAATGCGGAGGGAGCAGGCGCCATTATCCGTACCGTAAAAAATGCAAACAGCACTTTGTTTGTGGGGTGGGAACTGTTAGAAAACATCATCACCTATAACGGCAACGGCGCCACGTCTGGTTCTATGGCAAGCCAAACGGTGTATAAAAACGGTAATAAAACGCTGAATAACAACGCCTTTGCCAGAACGGGTTACACCTACCTTGGTTGGGCGGAAAGCGCAACGGGCGGGGTAAAATACCAAAACGGCGCAACCGTACCTTTTGAGCAAAAGGAAAATTATACCCTGTACGCCGTATGGCAAGGCAATCTAAACACCTTAAAGTTTAACGGCAACGGTGCAAGTTCGGGCAGTATGCAAAACATGCAAATCCGTTCGGGTGCAACAGCGGCTTTAACCGCCAACGGGTTTATCCGCCCCGGTTATACCTTTATGGGCTGGGCAACCAGTGCAAGCGGCAGCGTTGTGTATGCAAACCGCGCCACCTATACCATGGGTACGAATAGCGAATATACCCTGTA
>JAZRTI010000037.1:0-34778 GCA_045651955.1 Christensenellaceae bacterium
CTTTAGAATGACAAGAAAGACAAACAAAAGAAAACCCGCCCGTGGCAGTTTTGCCACGGGCGGGGAAATTTTACTTTTTAACCTTTAGGTTAAAGGGGGTTAATTAGTCAGCTTTGGCGATAGAAATAACGTACAAGTTACCTTGTTTAATCACTTGAGAACCTTCTGCCAAGTAGTTAGCGGGGTTCTTAACCGAAGAGCCGTCGTAAATACGAACGACGTTGGTTGCGGAATATGCTACGTCTTCGTTAGCGATAGTACCGTTGATATCAACTTTCTTCAAGGAAACAACGATGTTTTCCAAATCGCCTTCTGCCCATTCTTTGTTAAAGAGAACAACGGATTGCGTTTCTTGTTTGGTGGTTACGTCGAACACGCAGTTTTCAGCGGTGAATTCGATATCAGCATCTTCAAATACGATAGAGCCGAAGTCGTTGGAATCGCCGGTGTGGTTATTCACGGTGTTGAATTCGCAGTTGGTTGCCACGGCGGTGGAGCCAGCCGAACCTGCAGAATTATCTTTGCCCTTGAAGTAGAACGCAGACCAAGAAGTAATTTGGGTATCCGTAACGGTTAAATCTACGGGGTTAAACATAATGATTGCATAACCGCTGGATTCACCGCTGGAAAGGGTGCTGTTGGTAACGGTAACGGTTGCTTTTTCCGCTTGGTTGCCAGCGATGGTAAGGGGTTGACGGTAACCGGAAGCTTTATCCGCAATTAAGGAAACGTTATCCAAGGTAAGGCTATTTAAGTTACCGCGAGTATTTACGCAGTGAGCACCATCAGAACCTGTGAAAGTGTTTACGATATTAATGTTTTTGATAACTACGTCCGTTTTTGCAGCGGGGGTTACGTCTTGGTTAAGTCTAACAAGGTTTCTTTGCGTGGACGTGGATAAGGTATAACCGTTACCGTCCAACGTGGTGGAAGTGGTGATGTTAACTAAGGAAGTAGCGGTAATATCGTTAGTCATCAAAACGTATTTTACGTTTGCATCGGCAACCGCTGCTTGCAATTCAGCAAGGGTGGAAACTTTGGTGATGGGGGTTACGTTGCTTGCGGTTGCAGTTTCGCCGTTAATTTTAACGGAGTCGGTTTTTACCGCTGCGTCTAACACAACGCTTGCGTTAATGCTTTTAATATCAACCGAAACGTTAGCAAGTTGTGCACCGTTTAATTGAGCAGTTAAATCGTTGCTTGCGGAAATAACTACGTTTTTAGCGGTTTCAATTTTAATGGGTTTTTCTGCGGAGGGGTTTGCGGTAATTTCTACTGCGGGGATAGAACCTGCTGCTTCTACAACAATTCTGCCTTGTGCAATGGTTGCCTTTTCAAAGGAACCAAATTCGTGGTAGGAATTATTAGCAACAGCGGCAATATTTACGATTGCGCCGGGGCCGTAGTGGTTTACCGTATCGTTAGGTGCGTCAATGTTAAGGATGGTATCTTCTCTAACAGTGCGGATAATGGAAGTTCTTGCAGCGTTGGTGTTTACGTAGTTAATGATAGTTAAGTTTGCACCGATACCTGCATCAAAGTTTTGGTCGGTGGTAACGGAGGTAGCCTTACCCGTGTAGTAGGTAGCAAACTGTTCGTGAACATCATCACGGATAACCCAAAGGTTTTCATCTTTTGCTTTGTTTTCGGGGGTGAAGTCGGGAATATAGTTCACGGCTTTCTTTTCTGCGTTGTAGTAGCAGAACATGTCGTTTTCGCTATCCCACAAAATTTCGTTGCCCGAAGCGGCAGCGTTGATTTTGCGGATGTTGTAACCTGCGCCTTCTGCTGCGTCCAATGCGTCCTGCATGGTGTTGTGCGCTTTACCGGCGGTTCTATCCGCAACAAGGGCGGTGTTTAAGTTGCGAACCAACTGGGTGTCCTTACTCATGTTTGCTTTATTAATTACCGTGGTAAAGGTGGGAATTAAAACAGCAGCCAAAATTGCAATTATGGCAATTACGATAACAAGTTCTACAATCGTAAAGCCCTTTCTGTTCAACTTTTTCATTTCTTTCTCCTTTTTATTTTTGCTGCGAAAACTTTTTTGCAGCAGTTTTTATTTTTATATATTTCCTCGTCCGGAGTTATCCGTCCAGGCGTTGTTTTCACACGCAGTGAAAAGGCGCTAATGCTTAAAAGCAGAAGCAGTAAAGTCCGATAGCCAGAACAAGAATAGCCACACTACCGATTAAACCCCAAGAAAACAACGGGCTTAACCAATTTTTGCGGTCCTTTGCTTTTTTTTCTTTTTTATTCATGCTCTACCCTCCTTACAAAATTTTGGGGTGTATAACGAAAAGTGAATTTTGCACCCTAATATATTAGGGGAGCCCGTGCGCGTTTCACGCCCGCGGGGCAAAAAACAAAACGCCATACTAAACCAAGTATATAACCATATTAGCCCCTTTTAGGGAAAAAGTCAAGCGAAAATCTTGGAAAATTATGAAAAAACATACTAATATTATATGAAATATAATGGAAAAAAGGAAGTTGTCATGCTTTTTATGACAAAATTGTACCATAGAACGGAACCCCGGTGCTTAAAACAATGCAAGGGTGAAAAGATAAAAAGACCGCCCCTTTATTTTTTGCCTAGGGGCAGTTTAGATTCTCCGATTCGTCCGTCAAAGCGGGTAGGCGAAGAATGACGTATAGAACGAAAAGCGAAATACCCACCAAACAAGCCCCCCTTGTGTAAAGGGGGAAACGAAAGGGGGGATTGTTAAAAGGATTAACTTTTACAACCCTTCAGCCCCGCTTCGCGCGGCAGCTCCAACCACAACTCTTGTTAATTTTGTTGCTTTTAGTAGGTACTCCCTACGGGCGCCTTGCACAGGGGAGCCTTTTAGAATCTCCGTTTTGCCCATCAAGGGGGGGGTAGGCGAAGAATGACAACAAACAAGCCTCCCCTTACACAGGGGAGGCTTTATTTTTATCTTTCTTCGGCTCTCTCCTTTGTCATCCTAGAACGTTAGCGATAGGATCCCTTGCCTTCTCTTGTGAGAGAAGGGGGACCGCCTCGCGGTGGATGAGTAGTTCCACACGATACCTTTTGCCCACCAAGTGCTAACACACCCCATCCGTCGGGATAAACCCGACACCTTCCCCCACTGGGGAAGGCAAGTAAAAAAGCTTCCCCTGTGCAAGGGGGGCCCTTTAGATTTTGGCTTCTTATTTTTTAAGGTTTTCCCGTAGTACGGTTGCTGTTCCGTGTTCCGTTTAATTTTCGCTTATTTTGCGTTATCAATAAAACGGCAAGCGGCAAGGGCTGCGGTTGCGCCGTCTGCAATGGCAGTGGCAACTTGGCGAACCCCTTTGGTGCGGCAATCCCCTGCAACAAACACGCCGGGGGTTTTGGTTAAGCAGCGTTCGTCTGCCACAATATAACCGGGGGCATCTAAATCCGCAAGGGGGGCAAACGCGCCGTTTTCGGGAACTAAACCAATGGCAACGAACATCCCATCCGCTTTTAGGGTGGATTTTTCGCCCGTGGCAACCTTTTCCACCGTTACGCCCGTAAACGCGGGGGTATCCAAAATGCTGCTAACCACCGTGCCCAAAATAATTTGCACGTTTTCCTTTTGCGCCAAAATATCTTGCAGTTTTTGTTCGCCCGTTAAAAAGTCCAGGTTTTGCACAACCGTAACCTTTTTGCAGGTTTCACTTAAAAGGACTGCTTCTTGCAAGGCGGAATTGCCACCGCCCACCAAAATTACTTCCTTATCCGCATAGAACGCGCCGTCGCACACCGCGCAAAAACTGATGCCTTCCCCAATAAAGCGCTCCTCGTTAGGAAGGCCCAAGGTGCGGTGTTTTGCGCCGCAAGCGATAATCGCGGTTTTGCCTTGGAAAACGCCGCCGTCCTCCGTTTTTACGGTTTTAAATTCCGCGCCGTCCACAATTTCGGTTACCGTGCCAATTTCCACTTCGGTTCCGAACGCAAGCGCGTGCGAAACCAATTTATCCGCAAATTCGGTGCCCGAAATGGTTTCAAAGCCGGGGTAGTTTTCTAATCTGGGGGAATAGGAAATTTGCCCCCCGAACGCGCCTTTTTCAATAATAAGCGCGGTTTTGTTTGCTCTGCGTGCATAAATGGCTGCGGTAAGCCCTGCGGGGCCTGCGCCGATAATGATTACGTCGTACATGTTCTTGTTCTCCTTTTGCGGTGGTTTATAAGCATCGAAATACTGCGTTTGCTGTTACGTTTTGGGTGCTCTATTTTTGCCTTCCCCAGTGGGGGAAGGTGTCGGGTTTATCCCGACGGATGGGGTGTGTTAGGGCTTGGTGGGTATTAACCAAGTTATCGTGTGGAACTCCTCATCCACCGCAAAGCGGTCCCCCTTCTCCCACAGGAGAAGGCAGGGGGCTGCGGCTCTTTATATTTTTGCCTTCCCCAGTGGGGGAAGGTGTCGGGTTTATCCCGACGGATGGGGTGTTATTGTATCGCGGTTGGGGATAGGCGCAAATGCGCTAAAATATCTTCTGCAACCGCATTGAAATTGTTTTTTACGTCTTCGTTTTTATAACGTAAAACGGTAATGCCCCAAGAAAGTAACGATTGGTCGCGCAACGCGTCTTCCCGTAAGTTTTCGGGCAATCGGTGTTGCCTTCCGTCTAACTCTATTGCAATTTTGCGTTCCGCAACGTAAAAATCTACGATAAAATTTTGAATATTGTGCTGTCGTTTTACTGTGAGTGGGAGTTGTTTCAAAAAATTATACCATAGTTTCCGTTCTTCGGGCGTCATATTTTTACGCAACGCGCGGGCAAGGGAAACGTTATTTTTATTGTAGGGTAGCATGAAAAACTCCTCATCCACCGCAAAGCGGTCCCCCTTCTCCCACAGGAGAAGGCAGGGGAAAGCGGTGGACTTTATTTGCCACCTTTTTGCGGTGCCGAATTTACTTCGCACTTCTTCGTTTCTGCTGCAAATTTGGACTTCAATAACCAATAAGGTTTATCTCACCCCAAATTTTTGCGAGCCTTGAATTGCTTGTAACTTTGCCACCTTTTTGCGGTGCCGAATTTACTTCGCCACCTTTTTTGCGGTGGCTTATAAACTGCGCGAAATCCCCCACATAAAGTGGGGGAAGTTGCGTTAAAAGTGTTTTGCTATCAAGGAAAAGGAATTATGCTTCTTGCGCTTTAATAAATTCCTTTACGTTGGGAACGCCCACGTATTTTACGGTTGCGCCGTTTGCTACAACCATTAAGGTAGGTGCTTGTTTTAAGTCCAGCGCCTTAATCAAATCGCCGTTTTCTTCTGCAAGCATAACGGTATAAGCAATGCCCTTTTGGTCCAACAGTTGCTTTGCAATTTTGCAGTTGGGGCAGGTTTTGGTTGCGAACAGGTATACGCCGTCTGCAAGTACGGGTGCCGCCGTTTCGCATGCGCAATCCTGCGATTTGGGACCTTGGTGGGTAAGTTTAGAAGTAGCAATGTTATACGTTTTGCGTTCCTTATATTCTTGCGATTTACCGTCGTTCCAGTTTTGAACGGGGCGGTAGTAACCCGTGATACGGCTGTAAACTTCGGTGGTTTTTCCGCATTTGGGGCAGGAATATTTTTCGCCTGCGATATAGCCGTGTTCCTTACATACCGAGTAGGTGGGGGAAAGGCTATAGTAGGGCAAGCGGTAGTTTGCCGCAATGGTTTTAACAATTTCCGCAGCCGCTTTCCAATCGGGCAGTTTTTCGCCGATATACGCGTGGAATACCGTGCCGGAGGTGTAAAGCGTTTGCAATTCGTCCTGAATATCTAACGCGGTGAACACGTCTTCGGTATAGCCAACGGGCAGGTGCGAGGAGTTGGTATAGTAGGGGGTATCTGCGTCCGAAGCGCATACGATATCGGGATAACGGGATCTATCGTGTTTTGCCAAACGGTATGCGGTGGATTCTGCGGGGGTTGCTTCCAAGTTGTAAAGGTCGCCGTACATTTCTTGGTAGTCAGATAAGCGTTCGCGCATGTGGTTCAGTACTTCTTTGGTGAATTCCTGCGTTTCCTTATGCGTCATATCCTTTTTCAGCCATTTCGCGTTCAAGCCTGCCTCGTTCATACCAACCAAGCCGATGGTGGAGAAGTGGTTGTTAAAGGTGCCAAGGTAACGCTTGGTGTAGGGGTACAAGCCTTCATCCAAAAGTTTGGTGATAACCGTACGCTTAATTTTTAAGGAGCGCGCGGATACGTCCATAATATGGTCTAAACGGCGGAAGAAATCAGCCTTATCTTCTGCAAGGTAAGCAATTCTGGGCATGTTTACCGTAACAACGCCAACCGAGCCCGTGCTTTCCCCACTGCCGAAGAAACCGCCCGTTTTCTTTCTTAATTCACGTAAATCCAAACGAAGGCGGCAGCACATACTGCGTACGTCGCTGGGTTCCATATCGCTGTTTACGTAGTTGCTAAAGTAAGGCGTACCGTACTTGCTGGTCATTTCAAACAACAACTTGTTGTTTTCGGTTTCGGACCAGTCAAAATCCTGCGTGATGGAGTAGGTGGGAATGGGGTATTGGAAGCCGCGACCGTTTGCATCCCCTTCAATCATAATTTCAATGAACGCGCGGTTCACCATATCCATTTCCTTTTTGCAATCACCGTAGGTGAAATCCAAACGCTTGCCGCCAACGATAACCTTTTCGTCCTTTAAGTCGTTAGGAACCGTCCAGTCCAAAGTGATATTGCTAAAGGGTGCTTGCGTACCCCAACGGCTGGGGGTGTTTACGCCGTAGATAAAGGATTCAATGCACTTTTTCACTGCGTCGTAAGAAAGGTTATCTACCTTAACAAAGGGTGCAAGATAGGTATCAAAGGAGCTGAACGCCTGCGCGCCTGCCCATTCGTTTTGCATAATGCCAAGGAAGTTTACCATTTGGTTGCAAAGGGTAGCAAGGTGTTTTGCGGGTGCGGAAGTAATTTTTCCGGGAACGCCCCCCAAACCTTCTTCAATCAATTGCTTTAACGACCACCCTGCGCAGTAGCCGGTAAGCATGGAAAGGTCGTGAATATGAATATCCGCGTTTTTGTGCGCGTTGGCAATTTCGTCATCATAAATTTCCGAAAGCCAGTAGTTTGCGGTAATTGCACCGCTGTTGGAAAGAATCAACCCCCCAACCGAATAGGTAACCGTACTGTTTTCCTTTACGCGCCAGTCAATATTTTTAACGTATTTATCTACCAGTTCTTTGTAGTCCAAAATGGTAGATTTCATATTACGCAACTTTTCGCGTTGGCGGCGGTACAAAATGTACGCCTTAGCAACGTCTGCATAGCCCGCTTGCACAAGTACGGTTTCTACGCTATCCTGTACGTCTTCTACCGCAACCTTGCCTTCCGCAACCTTGGGTTCAAAATCCGCCGTTACTTTCAGGGCAAGAAAATCAATAATATTGTCGTTATAATTTTTGTCGCAAGCAATAAACGCCTGCTTAATTGCATTTGCAATTTTTGCAATATCAAAATCTGCAACTTTGCCGTCTCTTTTTACTACTCTGTACATTTTATCCTCCTTGTTTTCGGCGGCTTATAAACTTCGCGCTACTGCGTTTGCTGCTACGAATTTGGACTTCGATAACCAATAAGGTTCATCTCATCCCAAATTCTAAGCGAGCCTTGTATCGCTTGCTTCTAAACCGCCTTTTATTTTTTTTGTTCTGTTATTTTCACGAGCCTTGCATAACTTGTTTTTACGCGGTCTCGTTTTTATTTGAAATTTTTATTTTTTTGTTTTGTTATTCTCACGAGCCTCGTCTTGCTCGCTTCTAACCCGCCTTAGGGCTGCGAGCGTATGCCTTGTCTTGCTCGTTTCTAATCCGTTCCTAATATTATATAAATTAAAAATTATTCTATTTTAGTGGAGAGCCGTGTTTTGCCCGTTTTGTTTTGTTTAATCCAAATCATAGCCGCGGGCGGATGCGTTGGGGGCAAACTGTTTTACTTTTTTTAACAGGTCTGTCATTTCCCCGTCCGTAAAGGCGGAAAAGCCTTCGCCGTCAATCAAGTTGCCCGAGTCCGTAAACTTTTGCAAGTAGTATGGGCTGCTATCCACCAGTTTAGCAATTTCTATAAAATCCGTTTCTCTATGCAATCCCTTTACCGCCGTGGTGCGGAATTCGTGCGGAACACCGCTTTCCTTAATAATTTGCATGCTTTCCAAAAACGCGTTTACGTTTACGGGTACGCCTACCGCTTTTTCGTACGTTTCGGGGGCGGATTTAACGTCCATAGCAATAAAATCAATCAGCCCGCTTTCTATTGCCCCTTTCAACTTTTGGGGCAACCCCCCGTTGGTATCCAGTTTTACCGCAAGCCCCAAATCCTTTACCTTTTGTATAAAGGATAAAAGGTCGGGCTGCAAAAGGGGTTCGCCACCCGTTACGCACACGCCCTTTAATATGGTTTTGCGTGCGGCAAGGTAACTAAGCACTTCTTCTTCCGCGTTGGGAAATTCGCAAGGGGTTTTCACCAGCCCCGCGTTATGGCAAAAGGGGCACCGCAGGTTGCATCCCCCCGTAAACACCGTGCAGGCAACTTTGCCGGGGAAGTCTAATAACGTCAACTTTTGAAAGCCTTGAATGTTCATTTTCCATCTCACAACCTAGCACCCATTCTGCTTGGGGCGAATTGGCGTAGTATAAGTATAGCATACAAAAAGTGGCTTGTCAAGGGATAAAACACAATATCTTGTGGTTTTTGTAAAAATTTTTTTCCATATGTAGTGGTGGTGGGAGAATGGCAAAAAGGGGGAAAACAGGGGAAAATTATGCAAAAAAGCAAAAAAATATGCGCTTTTCCCGTAGAAAAACGCATAAAAAGGGTTATTTTACTTGTGGTGTGGCTTTTATTGCCCCCCAATATCTTGTGGTAAGGCGCTTACCCACATTTTGCAAAATTTTGCGGTTGCGCTTATCCTTCCCTTAACTTGCATACGTCCACCCACGCTTTTGCGTTAGATAGGGGGAACAGTTCTTCGGGGGTAAGTTCAATGGCGCTGTTGCTGCTACCGCAAGCGGGAAAAACGGTGGGAAAGCGTTTTAAGCTTTCGTCCAGGTAGGTTTCCACCCCTTCGTTTACGGCAAAGGGGCAAACACCCCCCACCGCGTGGCCGATACGCGGTTCGGCTTCTTCAAAACTAAGCATTTTCGCTTTGGTTGCAAAATATGCCTTAAATTTGCCGTTGTCAATTTTGGTATCCCCTGCACAAACCACCAAAACGGTACGCCCGGATACGTCAAACGAAAGGGTTTTTGCAATGCGCTCCTCCTCCGTTCCCAAAGCCTGTGCCGCTAACGCCACCGTTGCGGAAGAAACTTCAAATTCCAGCACCTTTTCTTCCATGCCGTTTTGCTTAAAATATGCTTTTACCCGTTCTATAGACATGTTTATTGCCTCCCAAACAAAACTTTCGTGAAACCGAAAAGCCCATTTATTATACCATAATGCAAAAAATTGTCAACACGCAAAAGGGGGAAAGGTGGGGCATGCGGAAAGAAAACAAAAAAATTTTTAATAGGGGGGTTGTATTTTTCGGGATTATCAGTTATAATGATAAAAAAACAAGGAGAAATTTTATGAGAAAAACATATAGAATTTTAGCAATAACCGTTTTAACCCTAATTTGTGCATTCTGCATTACGGGGTGTTTTCCGCGCAGCGCAGGCAAGGCGATAGATAAACTTGGAGAAAAGGGTTATACAACCGAAACCACCGCAGCCACGGCGGTTTGCAAAGGGCTGTTTGATGACGTAGAGCGCGCTGTTTTGGGTATTAAGGGCGCGGATAGCATTATCATTGTATATTTTGATGATGACGACGACGCAAAGGACGCATATTTTGATATTAGCAAAATCAAGGATAGATATTTTGCGAATAAGGATAGCGAAGACGTGGTTTCGGGAAGAAAGGGCGAAGCGATTTACATGGGAACCAAGGCTGCTTACAACGCGGTAAAATAAAAATCCGTTCATACGAACGCGGCAGGGAAGAACCTGCCGCGTTTTTTCAACCCAAGGAAGGGGGAAATTTTATAAATTTCACCGTAAAAAGGGGGAAAATCCTTGTACGGCCAAAGATTTTGTGTTATAATACGGGGGAAAGCGTTTACCGCATATAAAAAAGCGGAAAGGCGAAACTAAACCCCCTGCCAAAGGCAGAAAAAGGTGTCGGCATGAAATTGGTTACCCACTACGATTACGAATTATTAAAAACCTTTTTTCAGTTTTCCCTGCTGC
This sequence comes from Christensenellaceae bacterium, assembly GCA_045651955.1. GTDB lineage: Bacteria > Bacillota > Clostridia > Christensenellales > Borkfalkiaceae > SIG402. Next base: position 10,234 of record JAZRTI010000037.1, read on the forward strand.
GGAACAAAAAAGGAAAATCGCGCAAAACACAGTTTTGGATTTTCAGTGCAATCGGGCTTTTAGGTTCGGTGTTTTTTGTGTTTACGGGCAACAGCCGCGTGCTGTTTGCGGTAATGGGCACGGTGATTTTAAGCATAGACGTTTTTGTGGCGTATCAACTGTTGACTATAACCAAGCGCGCCTTAAAACGCAACCCCGCAATGTTTGAGGCGGTGAATGAGTATGAGTTTGAGGCAAAGCACGTTGTTGTGCGTTCGCTTGTGGACGGCGAAAAAGAAATGCACGTGAAGTACGACGACCTTTTGCGTGCGGTGGAAACCCCCACGGCGTTCTATCTTTACGTTGGGCAAGGGTCTGCGCTGATTATCAGCAAAAAGGAAATTTATGAAGAAGAAGGGGAAAAACTTGCCGTTCTTCTGAACAAAAAAATGCAAGAGCGGTTTATGTACCGTAAAAAATAGGTGAAAAAATGAAAGCAGTGATAGCAAGCGATTTACACGGCAGCAAAACGTATGCGGAACAGGTGTTTTGCGTGGCACAGAAGGAAGGGGCAGATTTACTGATTCTTTTGGGCGATCATTTTTATCACGGACCCAGGAATCCCCTGCCCGAAGGGTACGCGCCCATGGAAGTAGCGCGCATTTTCAAAGAATACCAAGGCAAACTGATTTTAATCAAAGGGAACTGTGATGCGGAAATTGACCAAATGATTTCCCCCTATCCGTTCGTGCAGCATTTTGCGTTGTATGCAGGCAAGAAAAGTGTATTTTTCACGCACGGGCATACCTATTGCAAAGAAAATCCGCCCAAAGGCTACGATATCCTTATCAACGGGCATTTCCATACGGCGAAAATAGAACAGGAAAACGGAGTAATTTACGCAAATCCCGGTTCTCCCGCCCATCCCAAGGAAGATACGGTACGGGGCGTACTGGTTTTAACCGAAAATTCTTTAACCTTGCAAACCCTTTCGGGGGAGAAAAAGGAGAGTGTTACGTGGTAACGGACGAACGCTTACCCAAAGATTTTCAACAGCAAATGCAAGAACTGCTGGGGGAGGAGGCATCCTCCTTTTTCGGGGCACTTTCCCGTCCGCGCCAGCGTGCGTTGCGTATTACGGCAGGCAAGGCGAATGAAGAAATTGCCCAGCAATTCAACCTGACGCGACGTGTACCCTTGGAAAAAAACGGGTATTATATCAGCGGAGATGGGTTTGGCGTGCACCCTTACCACCATGCAGGGCTTTATTATATGCAGGAACCTTCCGCAATGCTGCCGGCGGCGGCAATTGCGCCCTATCTAAAAGGGAATATTTTGGATTTATGTGCCGCACCCGGTGGAAAAAGCACGCAGGCAGAGGGATTGAAACAGCCGGGCAGTTTGCTATACGCAAATGAAATTGTGCCTGCACGGGCGGCGGTGCTTGCTTCTAATTTGGAACGGACGGGCAGTGATGCCGTGGTTCTTTCCGCATCCCCGCAGGACTTGGCAACCGCTTACCCTTGTTTTTTCAACGCGATTATCGTGGATGCTCCCTGTTCGGGGGAAGGGATGTTTCGCAAGGAGGACGCAGCCCTTAGGGACTGGTCCAAAGCGCACGTGCTTTCCTGTGCCGAGCGGCAATTTGAAATATTAAAAAGCGCGTACCGCATGTTAAAAGGCGGCGGCGTTATGGTGTATTCCACCTGTACCTTAAATCAGGAAGAAAACGAAGGGGTTGTTTTGCGGTTTTTAAGCGAACACCCGGATATGCAGGCAATTTATCCTGCGGAAAACTTGCGCGCGCTGACCCGTACCGGGTTTGGTTTGCCCCAGGCAATGCGGTTGTTTCCCCATACGTTTGACGGGGAAGGGCATTTTGCCTGCTTATTACAAAAAGTGGTAGAAACTCCCCAACCGCGTTTACAAGAAACTTCCCCCTTTACCCCATTAAAGGCAGAAGAAAAAGGGGTTAAGGCGTTACTTTCGGAATTTGGGGTGAATTTGGCGGAAAAACGGGTATTGCGCTTTCGGGATACGGTATATCTGGTAAACGAAAAGGCGGCATTTTGTAAAGGAATCCGATACCTTCGTGCAGGCATCCCTGCGGTAAAAATAGAAGAAAAGCGCATAGAGCCCTTGCACGGGCTTGCCCTTGCCCTGAAAAAAGGAGAAGGTAAAAAAGTAATTTCTTTTCCCCTGGGGGCAAAGGAAATTTCCGAATATCTTTGCGGAAATCAAATTTTAGCGGCGGCACCCTTCACAGGCTACGGCGTGATTGCGGTAGAAGGCTACCCCTTAGGCATTGTGAAAGCGGTGGGGGAGCAGTTGAAGAATAAATACCCCAAGGGCTTACGGAACGGCAGTTTATAACACATCGCAATACGGTGTCAGCCGTCGCCGTATAGAACGTCGAATACGAAAAGTATACGTCCGTCCTATACGGCTCGGACTTCCTTGTCTTGCTCGGTTCTAACCTGCCTTTGCGGAACGGCAGCGTATAAACTTCGTTCTGCTTCGTTTCTGCTTTGCGGATTTGATTTTGGCAACCAGCAAGGTTAGCCAAACCCAAACCGCGGCGCGGGCCTTGAACTACTTGTATCTACACGGTTTTAGGGGAAAGGGTATCACTTGTTTCTCCGCCACCTTACGGTGTTAGAAATTGGATGAACATAATTAGTTAAAATGACCATAAAGAAAAGTTTTCCCCATGGGGAAAGGAGGAAAATATGCCAAAGGCAACGGTTACGGCAGATGCCGTACAAAAAGTAAAGGAGCGCATGCTGGCGCAAACGGTTTCGGCAGAAGAAGTTGCGGCTGCCGCCGGTGTTTCGTACGAAGCAATGAACGCCTTTTTCAGCGGTAAAGGCGCCCTTTCTGCAGAGGCGCTTACCAAGGTTGCGGAAAAACTAAATATGCAACCCGAAGAATTGTTTACCCCCGAACAGTCTGCCAGGGAGGAAGATTCCCCCTACTATCAAGCCGTGCAGGGCGGAATGATTGCGGTAAAGCGATTGGAAAGCGAGCGCGACCAGGTAAACATCCCGGACGCCACGGGCAAATATTTTATTGAATACGTGCTGGAAAGCGGGGATAATAAACTGTTTGAATATATGTTATCGGGCAGATGCCTGCCATTGTATCCTTCCGAAAACAAGGCACGGGCATTGCTTAGAATTGCAGTGGGCTGTTTAAGATGTAAACTAAACCCCGAAAACTATTTGGATTCCTTTTTAGCAGAGGCAAAGAAAGGGGATTTTTCGGGTGCCGCGGCAACGGAGTTTTTGGTTGCGATTGAGCGGTATGACCGGGCGGATTTATTAGAAAAAGTACTTTCGCATCAAGTTTCCGTAACAAAAAAAGTGTTGGGACCGATTACCAAAACGCACACCGCCCCCTTGGCGATAAGGGAGGACGTGTTGCAAATGGTGGCGGCGCTGAAAGCCGAAGGGGTGTTACGCGCGTTGCTGCCCACCCTTGCATCCCCCAAGCACGCGTGCTATGTGCTTGCCGAACAGGGATTTTTAAGCGGGCTGCTGCTGGCACTGGAAAAAATAAAGGAAACGGACGGGGCGCTTGCCACCGCCATTGAACAAAACTGTGCGATATGCGCGGTAAAGGGCGGAAAGGAAGAAACGCTTACCGCTTTGGTTGCCCGGGGAAATACGGATAACGAAAGTTTATTGCTGCTTGCCCTTGCCGAAGGACAGGAACAATGCGCGGCACTTTTAACCGAAAAAGTTGCACGGGAAAACAAACCGCGTTTGGCACTGCGTGCGGCGGCGTTTGGCAGAATGCAATCCTTTCTGCTGTTGACCCAAGGGTTCCGACCGGATAAAGAATTTTACGATAAGGCGTTGGCAATTTCCCAAGCGGAAGCCGTTGCGCTGAATCGCCATTTGGTTAAAAACGGTGCGCGCTTTATTCCCACCACCCTGTATGCAAACGAAAAAATGAACGCCCTGTTAGGGGATTATGAAAAGGAGGAATAAGTTATGGAATGGTTAAATGAAAATCAAGCGGTGATAATGCTTGTGCTGTTTATTGCGGTAATTGCTTTCGCCGTGGTTCTTTTGATTCTTTGCAATAAAATTTATAAAAACTTTTACGTTAAAAAATTCTCTTTCACGGATATTTTGGAAGAAACCGAACAGGGGGAAATGATTACCCTGATAGCGGGAAACAAATCCTTGAACGACGTAACCGTTTCTGCCCTGGGCTTTATCAGCGGTCTTTCTTCCTTTGATTATATCGGGGAATACCGTATGCAGGCAAACGTTACCGAAGGGGGTAAGGTGGTAATTCCTTCCCGCAGTACAGTAACCCTGCGTTTGCCCCGCGCCGCCGTGGAAAGTGCCGTTATGAAGAATTTTGCCCTTCCCCCCAAACGCCTGTGCGCTTACGTTATAGATGCGTACGGCGGTTTAAGCAAGGGAAAAATAACCGTGATTGCCAAACTGTTTAAGGCAGATTATAAAGCGCACGTAAAAGCGGAAAAACAAGCGGAAAAGGAAAGAAAAGCGCAAGAAAGAACAGAAGCGCGCCGCGAAAAAGCGGAATTTTTAACCATAAAACACTTGCGCGAAGAAAAACTTACGCTATGCGAAAAGTGGTTTTTGCGGAAGTATAATAAGAACAAATAAGTTTCGGTGGCGTATAAACTGCGTTCTGCTGCGTTTACTGCTGTGAATTTGGACTTCAATAACCGACAAGGTTTATTTCACCCCAAATTCCCAGCGAGCCTTGCGTAACTTGTTTCTCCACCACCTTTTGCGGTGGCGTATAAACTGCGTTCTGCTGCGTTTGCTGCTGTGAATGCGGTGGCGTATAAACTGCGTATTTCTGCGGTTACTAACGGCAAAGATGCGTGGCTTTGGATGAAAAAAACACATAACAAAACGGCACTTTTTGTAAAGTGCCGTTTTGTTATGTAATAAGAAAAATATATTCGGGCAAAATTAGCCGTTATTTTCCGAAATAATTTCGGTTAAGGCGGCGGTAAATGCTTTTTCGTAGTACGTTTTGGGGTTTAGCAAACATTCCGCAAGCGCGTTTTTTTGGGGTGCAAAACTTTTTAAGGTATACACGCCTTTCACCGCCGGGGGTAAAGGCAAAAAGGGCTGCGCGTCCCCACAAATCAAATATAAGGGCTTGGCGTGTTTTTCGCACAGTTCGGCAAGCACGGATACTGCTTTTCCCGTTAGGGAAGTGCCGTCCAAAAACCCTTCGCCGCTAATAACTGCGTCTGCTTGCATTATCTGCCCTTCGTAGCCTTTTTTTGCAAACAGGTAGGAAAGCCCGTTTTCGGGCGTGGCGCCCAAGCAAAGCAATGCCCAACCCAAACCGCCGGCAGCGCCTGCACCGGGGGTGGAAACGGAAGCCCCCCCTGCCTGCAATGCAACGGCAGAAAACCCCACTAAAGCGCTTTCCAGATAGCGTTTTCCCCCTTGGGATGCCCCCTTTTGTCCGGCAAATAACGCCACCGCTCCGTTCGCGCCCAAAAGGGGAGCCGTTGTATCGCAAAGCACCGTAATTTTTTTATTGTTTAAGCGCGCCAATGCGGGCGTAAAATCCACTTTTGCCACACGGGTAAGTTCGGTAGGCAAATATCCTGCCGGGCGCCCGAATGCGTCTAACAGTTTTGTGCCAAGGGCAGCAAGCAAACCTGCGCCCCCATCCACCGTTCCCGTTCCGCCAAGGGCAAGAACAATGTTTGTTACTTCTGCATCCAAAGCAGCGGCAAGTAACAGTTCGCCCAAACCGTACGTGGTAAAGGATAAAAGGGCGTCCTCCTTTCGGTTTTCGGCGGAAATGCCCACGGCGTCTGCCGCGTTAATATACGCAACGTTTTCGCACACGTAGTATGCGGCAGTTTTCTTTTTTCCGTTTTTTGCGGTAATGGGCACCACCGCTTTGCGTTTTTTTGCGCCGAACAGCAACGCTTCTGCCGTTCCTTCCCCTCCATCCCCAACGGGGAAAGGGGAAAAAGTGTGTTCTTCCCCCAAAAGGGCGGGCGCCAAGGCGGTTTGCAAACGGCAAATTTCCTTTGCGGAAAGGCTACCCTTAAAGGAATCCGAAAGACCTACAATTTTCATACCGCACCCCCTTGGTTTTTTTCTAATTATAGCCGAAAAACGGGCGGTTTGTCAACGTGAAGGCAAATTTTTATCCTGTAAAAAAAGAAACAATAGAAAAATCCCAAAATTTTTGCAAAAACAGCCCCTTTTTTTTTGACATTTCGGTTTTTGTGTGGTACAATAGTCGGGCAATCGGGGTGTAGCGCAGTTTGGTAGCGCGCTTGAATGGGGTTCAAGAGGTCGCAAGTTCGATTCCTGTCACTCCGACCAACAAGACGGAAACGCGAAAGCGTTCCCGTCTTTTTTTGTTGATCGGGGTGCTGGAAGAACTTGTTTTGCGAAAGCAAATCAAGTTCGCACACCGCCTTGCGGTGTCCGCCGTACCGAAAGCGGGACGACAACAAGCGGAACTACCACGAAAAAAAGGTGGCGATAGTCAAAAGCAAAAGGGATAAGCCCAAACCCATATAACAAGAAAAAGGAGAGAACAAATCCGTTCGTAGCCGAAATGTTTTCTCTTTTTAAGTTTGTAAAATTTTTTCGTGCGCGTAACGGCAAGGTGTTGAAAAATTTTCGCGCGCGTGTTATAATGTTGGCAAAGCAAGAATATTACCTTTACAAAGGAAGTGGCGTTATGGAAACAGAAAAGTTAAACAGATGGGCAGACTTATTGCTGGATACGGGCAAAAGAAACAATCTTATCAACTTTAAGGATGCAAAAATGGGGGCGGTAGAAGTGTTGTGCCCCGATTTTTCCACTCTGTTTTCCAAAGCGGAACATGCGGCAACCTTTGAAGTTTTTGATCCCAAGTTAAATGAGGAGGAAGATTCTGCGGCAGAAAGTGTCCCCATGCTTGATAAGGGGGCTGTGGGCGGCGCACCCCGCTATAAAAAGGAAGAATACCTTGCTGCGTACGCGCACCGTTTGAAAAAAAGCGGACAGATTTTAATTTATAATCCGTACGTAAACCCTTTGCGTGCCTTAAAAAATATTCGCAAAAAAGCAATCACCGCCATTGAAGAACGGGGTGTAAATATAGCGTATATGGCGTTTGGGTTTATCCGTTGGACGGAAGGGGAGGATGTATCGGTAAGCATGCGCGCCCCCCTGCTGTTATTGCCTATTTCCATAGAAAACGAATCTGCCATAGACCCCTTTCATATCAAAATTACGGATAGCGAAATGATTGTGAACCCCACGTTTTTATTCAAGTTGAAAAACGAATACGGGGTGGAACTTCCCGAATATGATGAAGAAGGGGTGGAAGAATATTTAGAAAAGATAGAAGAAAAACTTTCCAAACTGAAATGGTCGGTGGAAAGGGAATGTAAAATTGCCACGTTTTCCTTCTTAAAAATCAACATGCACAAGGACTTAAAAGACAACGCCCCCAAAATTTTGCAAAACCCCGAAGTGCAGGCGTTGCTTGGGGAAGGCGGAACGCCCGTTGCGGATGGGGAAATGCCTTTGCCCCAGGACCTGTTTACGGTTGTAGACGCGGATTCCAGCCAAACGGAGGCAATTCGGATGGCGCATAGCGGAAAAAGTTTCGTTTTGCAAGGCCCCCCGGGTACGGGAAAAAGTCAAACCATTACCAACGTAATTGCCGAAAGTCTTGCCGATGGCAAAAAGGTGCTGTTTGTTTCCGAAAAACTGGCAGCGCTTAACGTGGTTTACGATAAACTGAAAAAAGCGGGGCTGGACGAATTTTGTTTGCAGTTGCACAGTCATAAAGCCAACAAAAAGGAAGTGATTGACGAACTGTGCCATACCTTAAAAGCGCAAAAAAGCGGGGTTTCGCAACGCGCGCAAAAGGAAACGGAATCTAAACTGCGCTTACAAAAAGAACTGGACGAATACACAAGGGAACTGCACGCACTTCGCCCCACGGTAAATAAGTCCCTTTACGAAATATACGAAGAACTTTCCGCTTTGCGGAATGCCCCCGAAACTTCTTTTGTTATCAACAACGTAACGGATAAAGGGGAAGAGCATATAGAGCGTGCGGAAGAGGCGTTATTGCGCTATCAGGAATATACTGCCTTTATCGGCAGCGATTACCGTGCAAACGCGTGGTACGGGTATGAAAACGCAGATGCGTCTTATCAGGAACGCGCGGAAACGGAAGGGCAATTAGGGCAGGTGTTATCCTTTTTGAACGCGATACAGGGCGTGAATCGCACCCTGAATGCAAAGCATGGGCTTAAAGCAACTTCCTTGCAGCAGGTGTACGCCCTGCGCGACTTTTTACGCCTGGCTACCGAAAGCGCGTTTCTCACCCCCGTATTGCTAAAACCTGCCACCTTGCAAAAAGTAATTTCCGCCGTGGAAAATATGCGTGCGCTGGCAAAGGAAATTTTAGAAAAGAAAGGGAGAATAGACGGGCTTTTTGACGGGGACGTATATCTTTTGGACGGCGCCGCTTATCACAAGGCACTAACCAAGCGGTTTAACGGATTCTTTTCGCGCATTTTTAGCGGAGAATACCGAAAAATCAGGGAAGAAATGCGCTTTTGCAAAAAGGATGGCAAGCGGATAACGTATGCACAAGCCGTAGCCGCAACCCATTTGTTAATGGCATACCAGCGTGCGCAAAAAGAATTTAGCGTGCTGGAAGAACGTACGGCGGAAAAATTAGGGGATGGATACCAAGGGGTGAACACGGATTTTGCCGCGCTTGCCATAGAGTTGGAAAGGCTGAAATCCATACACCAAAGCGAACTGAACCTAAGCAAACTTTCTTCCTACTCTAAATCCGATTTCCAAGAACGGAAAGGGGATTTGATTGCCGCGTACGGGGAAATTTCCGCGGCTTTCGCAAAGGGCGAAGGGGCAGAAACCGCGCTTGCTGCAAAGTTCCGCAAGGAAAAATACGACGTTCGCAACGCGCCCTTGGACGCGATAACCGAAAAATACCGCGCATGTATGGAAAATGCGGATAAACTTTCTTACTGGTGTGAATTTTTGCAACTGCAAAAAACGCTTGCACAGTTGGAAGTGAAAACTTTTGTGGATTACGCCATTTTGAAAAAATTGCCCGCAAAGCAAATTGCGGGCGGGTATAAAAAAGCCTTTTATGCACAGTGGGTGGATGCGCTGTTGCACGAAAACCCCACCCTTAACAGTTTCTCCCGTATTCCGCACGACCAAGCGGTAAAAGGGTTTAAGGAAAAGGACGTATTGGGCTTTGAAATCAACAAAGCAAGAATTAAAGCAAAGTTATCCGCCGAACGGCCGAACGTGGATATGGTGGCGCAAGGCAGTGCGGTTGCCCTGCTTTTGCGCGAAGGGGAAAAGAAACGCAAGAAAAAAGGGATTCGGTTACTGTTGGAAGAAATCGGGGATTTGGTGCAAACCTTAAAGCCTTGCTTTTTAATGTCCCCCCTTAGCGTAAGCACGTATTTAAGTGCGGATATGACCTTTGACGTGGTGGTGTTTGACGAGGCATCCCAGATTTTCCCCCAGGATGCGGTGGGCGCCATTTATCGGGGCAAGCAACTGATTGTGGTGGGGGATTCCAAGCAAATGCCCCCCAGCAACTTCTTTAACAGTATGGCTCTTTCCGAAGAGGAGGAAGAGGTAGAGGACGTAACGGACTACGAATCCATTTTGGATTTGTGTGCGGCAGCCTTTCCCCAAAAGCGCTTAAAATGGCATTATCGCAGCCGTTTTGAACCCCTGATTGCTTTTTCCAACAAGAATTTTTACGATAACGATTTAATTACCTTTCCTTCCCCCGGAAAGGATGGCGAAGGAATGGGCGTAGACTATTACTACGTGGACGGGGTGTTTGACCGCAAAACAAAAACCAACCAAAGGGAGGCGGAAAAAATTGTAGAACTGGTTTTCCGCCATATAGAAAAATATCCCGAAAGAAGTTTGGGTGTGGTGGCGTTTAGCATTTCCCAGCAAAATTTAATTGAAAAACTGATTGCGAAAAAAAGAAAACAAAACCCCGAAAAGGAAGCCTTTTTCAAGGGGGATAGACCCGAACCGTTCTTTGTAAAAAATCTGGAAACCGTGCAGGGGGACGAACGGGATACCATGATTTTCAGTATTGCTTACGCAAAGGATGAAGAAGGGCGTTTGCTTTTGAACTTTGGGCCTTTGAACCGAGAGGGTGGGGAGCGCCGCTTAAACGTTGCGGTTACGCGCGCCAAATGTAACGTGCAGGTTGTTTCCTCCATGCACGGTACGGATATTGACGTAAATAAGGCTAAGTCGGTTGGGGCAAGATTGCTGCGCGAATATCTTTTATACGCCGAAAACGGGGAAACCGAAAGCGCAAACAAAGGGGAAGAAAACGAATTTAACCGCGAAAATGCCCCATTTGAACAAGAAGTTGGCGATTTCCTGCGTGAAAAAGGGTTTGCCGTAGATCAACGGGTGGGGGCATCTTCTGCAAAAATCTGTTTGGCGGTAAAACATCCCAAAACGCAGGACTACGTTCTTGCCGTGGAATGTGATGGCGCCGCGTACCGTGGGGCAAAAAACACCCGGGATAGGGATAGGTTGCGCCAAGAAGTGTTAGAACGGATGGGCTGGCAGTATTACCGCGTTTGGTCTACCGATTGGAACAGAAATAAACGCACGGAAAAAGAAAACCTACTGCAAGCGGTAACCCGTGCAATGGAAAGCGCGGAAGAAAGAAAAAAGAAGGTAAAAGAGCAGGAAAGCCCCAGTTTTGAAGAAACTGCCCTAACCGCACACTTCGCTTTTCCTAAATATGATTGGGTGGACGAGCAGGAAGCGGCAAAAACCTATAATTACGACCCCTTGCGCGTAATCGGACAGATTGTGGAAAGGGAGGCACCCGTTAGCGAAGAATGGCTGTTAAAACGCATCGCCTTTCTGTTTGGCAGGGAAAAAGTAACCAGCGTGGTGCGCGAAGAATACGAATACATCATGCTGCGCGCCGCAAAAAGCGGTATACAGCGCAAAAACGGGTTTTTATATCTGAACAACGGGGAAATTCCCATGTTGCGCGTTCCCAAGGAGGACGTAGCGGTTCTTCGCGAAGTGAAGTATATTCCGGTGGAAGAACTGGCGCTGGGAATGAAGGAAATATTAAAACAAAACTTTGCGGTAGAAAAAAGCGGTTTATTCCGCCTTACGGTAAAGGAATTGGGATTCAGCCGTATGGGGGATACCATTGTAGAATGTTTGGAAAATGCACTGCAAAGCATAGAAAAAGAAATTGTAACCGAAGGGGAAATGATTTCCCTGAAACAAAAATAACAGCAGAAACAAGAAAAAGCCCGCCCTTTGCAATTTTGCAAAGGGCGGGCAGTTTTTATTGCATTTGTTGGGGAAAACTGTTTTACGGTATTTAGGTAAATATCGCCATGGCAAGGGTGCCGATAACCATTAGGCATAAGCCTAAAAAGGCTTTTTTGGTAAGTTTTTCCTTAAACACGATAAAGGAAAAGGCAACGGATACGATAATGCTTAATTTATCAATGGGCACCACCACGCTAACTTTGCCATGTTGGATGGCGTAATAATAGCACAGCCAGCTTGCGCCCGTGGCAAGCCCCGAAAGGGCAATGAATAACAGTTCTTTTTTATCCTGCGTTTTCAGCAAAGTTTGTTTGCCTTTGATAAAAACGATTACCCACGCCATCACTAAAACCACGCCCGTACGGATTGCCGTGCCCAGGTTGGACTCCACACCGCTAATCCCCACCTTTGCTAAAATGGAGGTGGCTGCGGCAAAAACGGCGGCAAGCACCGCGTATAACATCCAGGTTTTTCTTTCGGTTTTTTCTTGCTTTTCCTTTTTTTCCACCATAAGGAAAATTCCCAGCCCAAGCAGGGCGGTTGCAATCAACTTTACGGCAAGGTTTTGCGTTTCGCCAAAGCAAATAATGGCAAGCAGGACTGTTAGCACGGTGCTGGATTTATCAATGGGAACAACCTTGTTTACGTCCCCCACCGAAAGGGCTTTGAAATAACAAATCCAGCTTGCGCCCGTGGCAAATCCCGAAAGAATTAAAAATATCAGCGCCTTGGGGGAAACCGAAGTTATGGTGGGCGCGCTACCCACGATAAACACCATCACCCAAGCGAAAATCAGTACCACAACGGTACGCAGCGCGGTGGCTACGTCCGAATCGGTTTTTCGTATTCCGCATTTTGCAAGAATAGAGGTTAGCCCCGCAAAAAACGCAGAAGCAATAGCAGCGGGTATCCAAAACATAGAAAAATATCTCCTTTGATAGGCGGGCTTTGTGCTATATCCCAAAGCCGATTAAGGTTGTAATTGATTGAAAAAGGAAAGTTCCCAAGCGGTTTGCGTTTTTTCGGTTAGTTTTACGCTATCCGAAATTTCGTAGGGGAGCACCGCGTAAACGGTGGTTTCGGTTGCCAAAACAAGGGATTCCCCCTTTTGCTTGCCGTTTAGTTTTTTATCCGCAAAAAAGTCCTTCACCTTTTTTTCCGTGGCATGCCCAAAGGGGATAAACGCATCCCCCCGATTTTTGGCGCGAAGGGTTGCGCTTTGGGGAGTAGCGGCGGCATCTAAATACAGGCAGCCTTTTTTGGGGGTAAAAGCGGAAGAAACCGCTATTTTTTTTATTTGGCAAGTGCCGAAGGGAAAATTAAATTCGCCTTCCGCAAGGGGAAGGGGGGTAAAAACACACGGCGCGCGGTACAGGTAAATTCCCGTACGGGTTTTTTCCGCAATCACGCCGTTTATCATCCGTTCGGTTGTTCCCACGCGTTTATTTTGCAAAGCAAACAGCGCGTCTATATGCGGTTTTGTATAATCCTTGGTAACGCCCAAAGTTTTTAGTATGCGGATGGCGGCGCGGGAAAACAAAGGGTATTCCGCGCAAGGGGTAATTTCTCCGTTTTCGGCTACGTAGGGCATAGAAAGGCGGGTTAAAAGGTCGTCGTCCTGCTGGGCAAGGGCGGCAAAATCTGCCAAGTTTTTTTGCGCGGAAGGGAAGCGTTCCGTAAGTTTGGGGAAAATTTCCCTCCGTAAAAAATTACGCGTGTAGCGTGCGTCCGTATTAGAAGAATCTTCCCTGTAATCTTGCCCGTGTTCGCTTAAAAAGGCAAGCACTTCGGCTTTGGTTACGCCCAGCATGGGGCGCAAAATGCCCTGATGTTCTTCTCGCATTCCGGCAGCGCCGCTTAAACCCGTACCGCGTAGCATGCGAAATAAAACCGTTTCCGCTTGGTCTTCTAACCGGTGGGCGGTAACTGCGTGGGTGATGTTGCCCAGCGAAAGTTCGCGTTCCATCACGCGGTAACGCAGCATACGGGCGCTTTCTTCCAGCCCGATACCCTTGCTTTGGGCAAATTCCTTTACGGGTAGAATATAGGGCTTGCAAGGCACTTTTAGGCGATTGCAAAGAGATAAAACAAAAGCGGAGTCTTCCGCACTTTCTTCTCCGCGCAGGCGGTGGTCAAAGGTGTAAACGGTAAGGCTGTCGTACACTTCGGGGTGCTGTGTGCACCAAAGAAGCAGCGCCGTGGAATCCGCCCCGCCCGATACCATCAAACCTAAGGAAACATAATTTTGTTTTTTGGGAAAAATCACTTTCATGTGCTTATTATACCAAGGACAGGGCAGAAAAGCAAGTTTTTTCAAAATAATTCAAAAAACATAATAAAAACAGTTGACAAAACCAAAAGAATTCTATAAAATAGGAAAGCACCTTGAACGAAAGGGTGCCACGCAGAAGTGCGTTTTATCGCGGGGTGGAGCAGCTTGGTAGCTCGTCGGGCTCATAACCCGAAGGTCGTGTGGTTCAAATCCCGCCCCCGCAACCATTTTTCTTGTACCAAAGAAAAATTTATGGCGGCGTAGCTTAGTTGGTTATAGCGGCCGGTTCATACCCGGCAGGTCGTTGGTTCGAATCTGACCGCCGCTACCATTTACAACAACGCGGAAACGCGTTTTACATAAGGCCCGTTGGTCAAGCGGTTAAGACACCACCCTTTCACGGTGGTAACATGGGTTCGATTCCCGTACGGGTCACCAAAAAAAGGACAAGCATTGTTGCTTGTCCTTTTTTTTGTACTCTGTCGGAAGAACCCATGGTTCGCTCCCAAGCCGAGGGGACCCCTTTAGGGGTTTCGGCTTTTTCCCGTACGGGTCCAGACAAGCATTTGCGCTTGTCCTTTTTTCTGTGTACTCTGTCGGAAGCGCCCTTCGTTCGGCCGCCTGTGATGGGCAACCTTTGACGGGCAAGGACACCGTAGCGGAAATCTTCCGCGGAGGTGCTACCCGTACGGGTTTTCGGGCTAACAAAAAAAAGGAGCATCAAAACGATGCTCCTTTATTTGGTAAAAAATTATCTTCCTTCAAAATAGTTTTCAACCTTTCTTGCAGCGCTATGGTTCAGTTCATACTTTTCTCCGTTGACCAAATATACAAAATACTGGCCTTCAGGCGTTTTTTCCATTTTTATAATTTGGGGTAAATTCAGCCAAACTTTACCTCCATTCGGTAAATCAATCACAAACTTAAAAGATCTCATAATATTTTCTCCTTCTTTTGTAGTTATTTTTATTTTAACATTACGTGTAAAAATTGTCAAGGGGCTTTTGATAAAAGGAACGCTACGCGCAAAAAGGGGGCAGCCCCTGCCGAAAGTGTTTTTGCAAAAAGTTTTATAAAAAATCCACTGCATTTTTTTAATTTGACAGAAGTTGTCATATTTTATGGGGTAAAATTAGGGTGTCAAATGTATTTTGGGCGCAAACCAAAAGAAAAAAGGAGGAAAAATTATGATAAGTTATGAAGAAGCAAAAAAAGTTGCATTACAGCGGAATGAAAACGTCAACGCCTGCTTGGAATACGAAACGGCGTACCGTTTTTACAATGAAAGCGAGCAGGAATTTATGGAGCCCGCAGGGGACGTTGTGGTGTTAAAAAAGGACGGAAAGGCGATGGGGCTTACCGAATTTATTATAGAATATCGCCCGAACAGAAGGTTTGTAAAGCGCGCGTTATCAGGACAAGCACAAACGGAGCAAGTCGCCCGGGAGCAAGGTTTTTGCCCCCAACAACAAGCCGACCCCGACAAACTTTTAGAGCAAGCAATCGCGTTCGTTAGGGAAACTGGCGGCGCGTCTACCAGCGCCCTGCAACGGAAATTTCGCATCGGCTTTGCGCGTGCGGCGAATTTAATAGACGCAATGGAAGAAATGGGTGTTGTTTCGCCTTTTGACGGGCAGTCCCCCCGTAAAGTATTGCAATAATCAATCCCTGTTTTTTGGCGGCAAAACCCCTTTTTACGGGCTAAAAAGGGGGAAAAGCAGGAAAGAACCGAAAAAACGTAGCGCAAAACCAAAATTTGTGTTATAATACTACTAACAGCAAAAAAGGAGAAACTATGAGTTACGTTTTAGAAACGGTGGACCTTTCCAAGCGTTATAAAAACCAATGGGTTTTGAAAAATGTGAACATGCACATTTCCAAGGGGGATATCTATGGATTTGTGGGTGAAAACGGGTCGGGAAAAACAACGGTAATCCGTTTAATTACCGGGTTAATTTTCCCCACGGAGGGGCGCACGGCGTTATTTGGGGTAAGCAGCGAAAGTCCTGAAATTTTAACCCAGCGCAAAAAGGTGGGGGCGATTGTGGAAACGCCTTCCATTTATGCCAACATGTCGGCTGCGGAAAATTTAAGAATACAGTGCTCCGTTTTGGGTGTTCGGGACGGGGTAGAAGAAAAAGTGCAATTAGCCTTAAAAGAAGTAGGGCTTGCGGAGCAGTACGAAAGCAAGAAACATGCCTCCCACTTTTCGCTGGGCATGCGCCAGCGGTTGGGGATAGCAATGGCGCTTTTGGGGAATCCGGAATTTATTATTCTTGACGAACCTATGAACGGTCTTGACCCGGCAGGCATTGTGGAACTGCGCGAACTTATCTTAAAATTAAACAGAGAAAATCAAATTACTTTTTTAATTTCTTCGCACATATTATCCGAACTTTCTTTGATTGCAACCAAATACGGCATTATTTCCAAAGGCAAGTTGCTAAAAGAAATTACGGCAGAGGAATTAAAAAGAGAATGTCGCACCTGCACGCAGATTCAAGTGGAAAACAGTGAAGAGTTATACGCGTTAATAAAAGAAGATTTTGCGGCAGAAGACTGCGTAATTACGGGCAAGGGCGTGTGCGTGTACGGCGAAGTAAATTTGAACGGGCTGCTGGGAAAAATTATATCCGCCGGCATTGCAATCGGCAGTATTTCTTGCAGTGCGTTCAGTATAGAAGAGTATTATCTTTCGCTGATAGGGGGTGCAAGCCATGCGTGAACTATTAAAGGCAGACTTAAAACGGGCGGTAAAAGACAAACTGTTTCTTGTTTTAATTATCATTGCGGGGGTGTTTGCCGTACTGATTCCGCTGATATATAAGGCGTTGTTTTCCTTGGTGAATTTGGAAGAAATGCAGGAAATAGAAATGCTGGGATTGCAAATCAATGCGAAAACCATGTTCTTTTCCGCGTTTTCCCCGGGTAGTAACTTTGGTTTGGTTTTGCCCATTATGGTTGCCATTATTCTGTGTAAAGATTTTAGTGGCGGCACCGTTCGTAACAAGATTATTTGCGGAAAATCGCGCGGCAGCATTTATTTATCCATGCTGCTTACCTGTATTATTTTGATGTGCGCGTTTATTTTGGTGCAAGCGCTTTTAACCTTGCTGGTTTCCTTGCTGTTTTTTGCTTATCAACCGGGTGGATTTACCGCAGGGGATTTTGGATATCTTATGGCGTCCATCGGGTTTGAAATGCTGACCTACGTGTTCCTTTGTGCGTTTTTAACCTTTCTTATCGTGTTTATGAAAAACGCAGGGCTTGCCATTGTGATATACTTTGTAACCAACTTTATGATGACCATAGTGGGCGCCATTACGCAAACGGTGGTTGCGCTGGTGGACCCTGCAAGTGTGGCACACGGCATTTTGGAATTTGCAAATACGGCAAACGTTTTTGCCACAACGGCAATCGGCACCGGAACGGGGTACGGATTAAAAGAAGTGCTATCCCTGCTTTTGCCAAACGTTGCACTGATTGCGCTGTTTGCTTTTTCGGGGTGGTCGGTGTTCCGAAAAAAAGATTTGAAATAATAGCAGTAACGGGCGGAGAAATCATCTCCGCCCGTAGTTTTATAAAAAAACACCCGGCACCAAGCGGTGTCGGGTGAAAAACAAGGCTGAAAAAATTTGTTTTGCTTTTTATTATTCAATAGTTGCGCCAAACGGGCAAAGAGAAAGTTTTGCCAGCTTGAAGCATTGTTTACCAAAGGGGATACCGATAATGGTGATGCACCAAATAAGACCGATAAACAAGAACATCAGGGTTGCGGAGAAACCACCGAAGATAAACCAAATGATGTTAGCAATGGGGTGTTTGCCAAAGTTGGAATTAACCTTTTTACCGAAGGGCCAGAATACCAAACGACCAAACTTAAATGCTTGTTTACCAAAGGGGATACCGATAATGGTGATGCACCAAACGATACCCAAGCAGAAGTAGCTAACTGCGGACCAGAAACCCGTAAACAGTAACCACAAGATATTTCCGATAACTTTCATAAAATCTTCTCCTTTACGTACGAAAAACGTCTTTTGTATTAAACGTCAATTTCTTTCAGTTTTTTCAGCCAAGTTAAAATCCTACCGTTTTCCAGGTATTCCAAAACAACGCCATCGCGATAGCGTTCGTTTCTAACAATTTTTCTTACAAAAGCCACCAAAAGGTTTGCGGGGGCAGCGGTTACGTCCAAATGCAACAGGTTGTATTCGGTGTATTCCATAGCGCTTTCCTTTGCTGCATCCCCCGAAGAGGGCACTTGATAGTGCAGCACTTCGCTGATAAACTGTGAAACCACGGGGGAATACCTTACGTAAGGTGCCACAAAGGGCAGGGGATTGCCTTCGTCGTCTACGGGGCGGGCTTTTAACATTGCCTCGTTACCAATCCATTCGCCGTAACTTTGTTCTTTTTCCAAAAGGGCAATAAATTTGGTTAAATCCTGATACTTTTTCATAAAAACTCCTTTACGAAAACGCAATTTTTTATCATTATATCATAAAGAAAAGAAAAATGCCATACTTTTTTGAAAAATTTTGATATTCTTTCCGTTTACTTGTTTTTTTGTGAAAAAGTAGGGGCGGCAAAGCGGTTATTCAAAGTCAAATAAAACGTTGGGCGTTATTTGCAATCTTTTGCAAAGAAAAACGATTTTTTCGTAATCCAATTGAATTTTGCCATTTTCGTATTCGCTGTAATCAGATTGGTATTTATTCATTTCTTGTGCAAGTTCTTTTTGCGTTAGTCCGGCAGCCTGCCGGGCTTCTTTTAAGTTTTTTCCAACTATTTTTGCAATATCCATATTTTATACTCCCATGAGAGTATAGGACAAATTACTATATTTTACTTGACACATAGGAAATTTTCCTATTAAAATAGTTGACATATAGGAAAAAATCCTATACAATGTAAAGAAAAAACAAGGAGAAAATTTTATGCAATTCACAAAAGAATTTTTTGAAAAACATCCACTAAATGAAGAGTACAATAAAAAATTAAAAACCTTTCATTTAATTAACCTTTGTATTCACGCAGCCTTATTGCTTGTAGCCGTTCTTTTTTTGTTTGTTCGGTTGGACGTAACGGGAATACGGCTTTTGGATATTAAATATTTTTTTCAAAATTTTATTGAGAAAGATCTTCTCGCTATTCCTGATTATCAGGAACCTATAGTTCTTTATTTTATCTTACCGTTCCTGTTTATTTTGGGGGAAGTGTTTAATGTGCTTCTTTTATGTAATGCTAGAAAGAAGGATAAAACGATTGCAATTTATGCACTTGACAAAAAGCCGGTTATTTGGACAAACGCGATAATCAGGCTGTTTGTGGTTGCAACTGTGCTGATTGTGTTTCTCAATCGTACGGCAATTGCACAACTTCATTTTTTTAGTGCACACTATATTATTTATATCATTGCAGGCGCAATTGCTTCTGCCGTTATGTATTTTTTATATTCTATAACAGCGAGAAAATTTGTTTTAGCGGCGGTAAATTCGTACTATGCGGATGGTGCAACGGATAGCAAAGGCGAATCCGGCATGCAAATAAAAGAAATAAACAGACAGCTTGCAAAGGACTATGCGGGAAGCGGAATGCTTGCAAAGAGAAAGGGAACGCTGTTAAAGTATTTAATAACCACACACAGGTTCCATAGCAACGGATTTAATGCGGTCGCCGCTGCATTTGCCATAGTTTGCATAATTTCTCAAATATTTCACCCGATGGGAAGTACGTTTTCTAAGGTGCTTAAATTCCCCACCCAATTGGGCGTTGAGCCGTATGAAATAGGGTTGCCGCTAACAAAAGAAATGATATTAATTGACAGCAAAACGTATAGAGAACAAATAACCTATACGGAATATTCTTTTGCCTATAAATATTACAATGCGAGAATTGAAGAATTAGAAGAAGAAATTGAAGAAGCAAGAGCGGATTTTAGGCGGCTGCCTACCTCTAAATTAACTGCGGAAGCAATCAAAAAACACGATAAAAAGTTGGCAAAGATACAAGAAAGGATTGTGCGCAGTAAGGAGCTACTTAAAAAAATAAAAAGACCAAAAGTAACCGTGGTGATGGATGCGCGTGAAGAAAAGGGGAATATTTGGTATGAGATAACCGCAATGGAATACGACGCCGATATTAACAACGGTAAAAAGGTGGCAAAAAGCATAAAGTTATCCAAAACAGCGTTTTCTTCACGCCAGGAATTAGCAGAAGAAAAGATAGAGGCGTTAATCACGTATAAAGACGGAAGTAAGAAAATTTCTTACGTAACTTTCTCAAATCTTAACGATTTTGATGTTAACGAAAAAGGCGAGCTGGTATTAAAATGGTCGGACAAATGGGGAGAATACGAAAAAGCAGTTGCGGTTTCTTAAATTTAAGCCCCAACACGAAGTACTAAAAACTGCCAAATAGTGGGGTTTCCAAGAAAAACTTATAGAAAAAAACGAAGCGGAACGCATTTCAGCGTTCCGCTTTTTATCGCATTTTTGCGCTAACAGGTATTTTGCCGTAAGGGTGCGTTACTCGTTGCACTATTGATTTTTAATCAGGGCATTCCCAAATTACTTTAACGTCTTCATCTAAAACGGCAGCACTAATATCCGTACAATCCCAAATGCCGTCTTCGCCTTGAAAAATTTCCCCCTCAAACACAACGTACCAATAGCCGTTTCTTTTCGGCCCTAAAATTGTTCCTGTTCTTCCTTTTTCAAGCCCTAAATCCTTAAATTTTTGTTTGTCCGAAATTAGTTCTACTTTATCATACTCTTTCATGTTATTTATCTCCATATGGTGTGGAATACGTGCGCCGTTCATAGAGCGAGTATTTGAGTTTTAATCGGGGCATTCCCAAATTACCTTAAGGTCTTCTTCCTTCACTGCTATAATTGGATATTCTGGCAAATCATCTGCATGGTCAAAACAAACAAGCCATTGACCATTGATATTTCTTGGGTCGCAAATCCAACCATCCATTCCTTTATGAACATCTTCTTTTGCATACTTTTCTTTTTCTACAATTAGTTCAACTCTATCGTATTCTTTCATTTCTTTTTGCCTCCATATGGTGTGGAATACGTGCGCCGTTCATAGAACGGGTTATTGAGTTTTAGTCGGGACATTCCCAAATTACTTTAACGTCTTCATCTAACACTGCTGCCCCAATATCTGTTGAATCCCAAACGCCGTTTTCTCGTTGAAAAATTTCGCCATCAAACACTACGTACCAATAGCCGTTTCTTTTCGGCCCTAAAATCGTCCCTGTTCTTCCTTTTTCAAGGCCTAAATCTAAAAATTCTTTCTTGTCTGAAACTAATTCAACTTTATCGTATTCTTTCATATTATTTAGCTCCATAAGGTGTTGTTAAAACTATTTTTCCGTTTGGATAAACCATCCAGCCTGAAACAAATGTAGCATGTTCATTTTTATTTTTCTTTTTTAGCGTAATTTCAAAACTGATTCTTTGCCCATATTTATTAAGCAATCCTAATTCATAATTTCCTGTAGAATAGGCAAGTTGCGCTTGCTTTTCAAATTCTTTTTGTAAATATTCTGAGTCCATTATACTATATCCCCAGTTTTCAAACAAGTATTTTTTACCAGTATTTGTTGTTTCAGAAAAAACGTATTTGCTAAACTTTTCAATGGAGCACTCAGATTTTGCGGTAATCGGTGGAATATCCATCGTGTAGCAATGGCACTTGGAGTTTTTCCGTCTTTTTGCTAAAAAAGACAAGAAAAAACTCCGTTACAAAGGTATAACGGAGCTGTTGGCGGAGAGAACAGGATTTGCAAGGAGCGAGGGAATACCCACGCGACGGATTAGCGGGAGCGATGGCAAAGCCGAGCGAAGCGTCGGATATTTCGAAGATGCTGTTTTTATAGCGAAGAAAAAGCCGTTGCTAATAAAAGAAAGGGTAGTATTTTTTGCAAAAAGCAAAAAAACAAGCCCAAACAGGATTTGCGAGGAGCGATAGCGACGGATTAGCGGGAGCGACGGCAAAGCCAAGCGGAGCGTCACATTATTTCGGTATTCCGCAATCTATACGATAAAAGCCCGTTACACCTAAAAAAAGAGTTTTTCCGTCTTTTTGTTAAAAAAGACAAGAAAAAACTCCGTTACAAAGGTGTAACGGAGCTGTTGGCGGAGAGAACAGGATTTGAACCTGCGAAGGTGTTACCCTTGCACGCTTTCCAAGCGTGTGCCTTAAACCGCTCGACCATCTCTCCAAAAGGTGTGAGCCGCTCCGCGTTTCCACGTGAGCCTTGCTATTATATTACATAATTTGAAAAAAAGCAAGGATTTTTAGGGCGTTATTCAAATTTTTTATATTTACCGGTTATTTTTTGGGTTTTGGTTTGCCCCCGGCAAACGGATGCAGGGTTTTTACGGGCTTATGGGCAGGGGAGGTGTTTCCCCCTTTTTCCTTTTGTTTTTGGGGTGTGGCAGTTCCTTTTCCACCAAAGCGTTGTTTTGCTTTTACTTCTGCTGCCGTTTTTGTAGGGATAGCGGGCTTGCCGTTTTTATCCTTGCCCAAGGGGGCGGTAAAGGGTTTTCCGCTAAACCGTTCGGCAGGAATTAAACAATGCTTACCGCTGCCGATTAAGTCGCTTCTGCCTGCTTTCATCAGGGCGGCGCGTACAATTTCCCTGTTTTCGGGGCGGAAGTATTGCAAAAGGGCGCGCTGTTCTGCCTTTTCCTTTGGGGTGCGCGGAACAAAAACTTCTTCCATGGTATAAGGGTTCAAACCCGTATAGAACATACAGGTAGAAACGGTGCCCGGGGTGGGGTAAAAGTCCTGCACCTGTTCGGGGTGTAAGCCTTCCTTTTTCAAAAACAGGGCAAGTTCAATGGCGTCCATGGGCGTACTGCCGGGGTGGGAGGACATAAGGTAGGGCACTAAATACTGTTTTTTGCCTGCTTCTTCGGTTAGTTCGTAAAAGCGTTTTTTGAAGCGGTTATACACCGAAATATTTGGCTTGCCCATTTGGTTAAGAACGTTATCCGAGCAGTGTTCGGGCGCAACTTTCAGCTGTCCGCTTACGTGGTGGGTAACCAGTTCCTTAAAAAACTCCTCGTTTTTATCCGCGATTAGGTAGTCAAAGCGAATACCCGAACGAATAAACACCTTTTTTACATTCGGTAACTCTCTCAATTTGTGCAACAATTTCAAATAATCTTTATGATCTACTTTGAGATTCTTGCATGGTGTTGGGAATAAACATTGCTTCTTCACACATGCACCCTTTTCCAACTGTTTGTCACATGCTGGTGCGCGGAAATTAGCTGTCGGTCCTCCGACATCATGAATATATCCCTTAAAATCTTTGTCCCAGATAAATTTCTTTGCTTCTTCAACCAAAGATTCGTGGCTGCGTGTCTGAATAATACGACCTTGGTGAAAAGTCAACGCACAGAAACTACATCCACCAAAACAACCGCGGTTGCTTATCAAACTATATTTCACTTCTTCAATTGCCGGAACTCCGCCGAGCGCTTCGTAAGAAGGATGATACGTTCTCATATATGGTAGGCTATACACACGATCCATTTCGGATTGTGTTAATGGTTTTGAAGGTGGATTCTGTACCACATATAAGTGTTCTGAATAAGGCTCCACTAATCGTTTTCCACTAAACGGATCCGTATTGCAATATTGCGTATAAAAACTTTTTGCATAATTAAGTTTGTCAGTTTTTATTTCTTCCCATGATTGCAATATAGTTGCGTCGTATACGGAATTCAGACTCTTCACCTTACAAACAGTTCCATCAATATATGTGATATCTTCAACTGCCATACCACTATCTAACGCTTCTGCAATTTCAACAATCGAACGTTCGCCCATACCATAAGAAATCAAATCGGCACCTGAATCTAATAAAATCGAACGTTTCAATTTATTTGACCAATAATCATAATGGGCCATTCGACGAAGACTTGCTTCAATTCCACCAATAACAATCGGTGTCTTCTTGTATGTCTGACGAATCAAATTGCAATACACAACAGTCGCATAATCTGGACGTTTTCCCATTTCGCCACCTGGTGTATATGCATCATTTGCGCGTCGCTTCTTTGATACCGAATAATGGTTCACCATAGAATCCATATTCCCACCTGAAACAAGGAAGCCTAATCTTGGTTCGCCAAACTCTGAAATACTATCTTTATCTTTCCAATCTGGTTGTGCAATGATTCCCACTTTGTATCCATGAGATTCCAGAATACGCGAAATAATGGCATGTCCAAAAGATGGATGGTCTACATAAGCATCACCTGTTACATAAACAAAATCCACATGGTCCCAGCCACGTTCTATCATATCCTTTTTGCATATTGGTAAAAATCCATTGTTCATTCTAATACCTCATAGGTGTTATTTAATATATCGTCAAAATCTTGTATATAATAATCTGCCAATTCTCTTTTTAACGCTTCTTGTGGTCTTGAGAATGGGTCGTCTATCGCACAAACTCTCATACCAGCATTCTTTCCTGCCATAATTCCCTTTGGTACGTCTTCAAACACAAGGCAACGTGACGGTTCTACATTCAAGCTCTCTGCCACGCGTAAATATACATCTGGAGACGGTTTCCCAACTTTTGCTTCGTCTGAAGTCCAAATAGAATGCAAGTATTCAAATATTCCATTATTTTTTAATGTTCCTTCAGCTAAAGCGCGCGTATTGCTTGTTGCAATACCGAGTTTTTTCCCTTCATGATACATTTTTTCAATAAAATCATAGGCACCTTTTTTCAAGGAAATCTCGTTTGTATAAATATCAAAAGCCATCTGATACCATTCATCTTCTAATTCTTGTCTTGTATGTGTAAGTTCTGGAAAGATATCCAAAAAATACTGTGCAGTTTCCGAATAGCTTTTCCCTTCCATACCTGCATGGAAATTTGGTGGCTCTTTTAAAT
>JAZRTI010000038.1:0-14147 GCA_045651955.1 Christensenellaceae bacterium
ACTTTTACACCAAAAAAAAAAAAATAAGAGGGCCCCCCGTTGGTTTGGCGCCGCGCCGTTTTTCTGTTTTACATCTTATACGTTAAAGCGGAACAGAACAACGTCCCCATCGCGGAACACGTATTCTTTTCCTTCACTTCTCACTTTCCCTGCTTCTTTAGCGGCGTTGTAACTGCCAAGGGCAAGCAAGGTTTCATAATCCACTACTTCTGCGCGGATAAATCCCTTTTCAAAGTCCGTGTGTATTTTCCCTGCCGCTTGGGGCGCCTTAGTGCCGTTGACAATGGTCCAAGCGCGCGTTTCCTTTTCGCCGGCTGTTAAATAACTGATTAAGCCAAGCAAAGCATAGGATTTTTTAATTAAACGGCTAAGTCCGCTTTCGGTAAGACCCATATCCGCAAGGAACAGTGCCTGTTCTTCCGCATCCAGTGCGGAAATTTCTTCTTCCGCTTTTGCGGAAATCATCAACACTTCTGCGTTTTCCCCCTTGGCAAATTCCTTTACCTGAACAACAAAGGGAATTTCATCTTCCTGTTTTCCCGCATCACTTTCGCTAACGTTCGCCGCATAAATTACGGGTTTTGCGGTAAGTAAGAACATACCGTAAACAATGGCTTGTTCTTCTTCGGTTAAAGGAAGGGTGCGTGCAGGTTGTTCGCTTTCCAAATGTTTCAATATCTTTTCTAAAACGGCTGCTTCTTCCTTATATTTTTTATCTCCCGTTTTCACCAAGGATTGCACGCGGTCAAAGCGTTTTTGCACCGTTTCCAAGTCGGATAAAATCAGTTCCAAATTGATGGTTTTTATATCCCGAACGGGGTCTACCGAATTTTCTACGTGAATTACGTTTCCGTCCTCAAAACAGCGAACAACGTGCACGATTGCATCCACTTCTCGGATATGAGATAAGAATTTATTGCCCAGCCCTTCGCCTTTGCTTGCGCCTTTTACCAAGCCTGCAATATCCACAAATTCCACTACCGCAGGGGTGATTTTTTTGCTGCTGTATAAAGCGGCAAGTTTATCCAACCGTTCGTCGGGTACGGCAACAACGCCCACGTTGGGTTCTATGGTGCAAAAGGGGTAGTTTGCGGCTTCTGCCCCTGCTTTCGTAATTGCATTAAACAAGGTGGATTTCCCTACGTTGGGTAGTCCTACAACGCCTAATTTCATAGTATATATTCTCCTTTGCGTTTCCGCTTTTCCTATTTTAACACATTTTCCAAAAACTTTCAAACATTTCAACTGCTTTTTCTTCTTTTTCGTGAATTTGTTTGCTTTCGTGCGCGATATATGATACAATAAATAAGATAGAATGAAAAATTTTAAGGAATAGCGTTATGGACTACAAAGCATACATTGCAGAAAAAATACAATTGGAAGGGATTACCGCGCAAGAAATTCGCGGCATGATTGCCGTACCGCCCACGCGCGAGATGGGGGATTACGCCCTGCCTTGTTTTCCCTTTGCCAAAATTTTAAGAAAAAGCCCGGTCATGATTGCGGAAGAATTGGCAAAAACGATTGTTCCCGACCACGTGATTGAAAGCGTTACTGCCCTTTCGGGATACTTGAATTTCCGTATCTCTCGCTTTGGGCTTACAAAGGCCGTTCTTTCCGAAGTGCTTGCGCAAGGGAAAACCTACGGCTCCTCTAACGAAGGGCAAGGCAAGGTAGTTTGCATAGACTATTCTTCCATCAATATTGCAAAGCCCTTCCATATCGGGCATTTGCTTACCACCGTTATTGGCGGCGCGTTGTACCGCACCTTTAACTTTTTGGGTTACAAGGCGGTGGGGATTAATCACCTTGGGGATTGGGGAACGCAGTTCGGTAAACTGATTTCCGCTTATAAGCGCTGGGGGGATGAAGAAAAAATCCAGCAAGGCCGTGTACGCGAACTGATGAAAATTTACGTTCGTTTCCATGAAGAAGCGGAAAAAGATCCCGCTTTGGAAGAGGAGGCACGCGGATATTTCAAGAAAATTGAAGAAGGGGACGAAGAATGTTTGCGCTTGTTCCACTGGTTCCGCGATTTAACCTTACTGGACGTACAAAAAATTTACGATTTATTGAACATAAAGTTTGATAGTTATGCGGGCGAAAGTTTTTATAACGATAAAATGCAGCCTGTAATTGATAAGTTGCAGGAAAAAGGTCTTTTGCAAGAAAGCGCCGGGGCAAAAGTGGTAAATTTGGATGCATACGATATGCCCCCCTGCTTAATTTTGAAGGCTGACGGTGCCACGCTATACGCTACGCGCGATCTGGCTGCCGCATATTACAGAAAGCAGACCTACGATTTTTATAAATGTTTATACGTGGTAGCCTATCAGCAAAACCTGCACTTTAAGCAGATTTTCAAAGTGCTGGATTTGTTAGGGGAAGATTTTTCCGCAGATATGGAACACGTAGCCTTTGGTATGGTGTCGCTTGCAACGGGTGCAATGAGTACCAGAAAGGGAAATGTGGTATTTTTGGAGGACGTGATTGAAACGTGTATTCAAAAAAGCCGCGAACTGATGGAACAAAGAAACCGCGAACTGGAAAATAAGGAAGAAGTATCCCGTCAGGTAGGTACGGCAGCCGTTATTTTCGGTGCGCTGTTAAGTTCTAAAATCAAGGACGTAGTGTTTGATATTAATAAAGTAACAAACTTTGACGGGGAAACGGGACCTTACGTACAGTATACCGCCGCAAGATGCGCCAGCGTTTTGGAAAAGGCGGGGGATTTTACCTTTGTGGGCGAACAATGTTCCGTATCGGATGCGGAATTTGAGGTGGCGTCCTTGCTGGCTGCTTTCCCTGAAACGGTAAAAAATGCAGCCGAAAAGCGCGAACCTTCCTTTATTACCCGTTTTGCGGTAGACCTTGCACAGGCGTACAATAAATTCTATTTTGAATGTAAAATTCTGGATGCAGAACCCGAAATCCGCGCTATGCGTTTGGCGTTGACCAAGGCAACGCATACGGTGGTAAAAACGGCACTTTCTCTGCTTGGTATTGAAACACCCCAAAGGATGTAATGATTTATGGTAAAGGCAGTTATTTTTGATATGGACGGCACTTTGTTGGATTCCGTCCCCGATATTTTAGCAAGCATCAACGGTATGTTGACGCATTTTGGGTTTCCTACCGTACAGCGTCAGGCAATCTTAAAAGGTATCGGTCAAACGGGGGATAAATTCGTTCGCGGCGTCCTTCCCGAAGGGGAAAAGGATAGGGTTGCGGAATGTCGCCCCGTGTATAACGAAATTTATAAAAGCAGCGGCAGCCCCTTAACCGCAATGTTTCCGGGTGTGGAAGAAATGCTTAGCGGGCTGAAATCCGCAGGCGTAAAAATGGGTATTTTATCTAACAAACCGCATGTAAACACCCTTTCTATTTATGAAAAAAAGTTGGGTCAGTTTCAATTTGAAGGGGTTTTGGGTAACCGTGAAAGCGTGCCGGCAAAGCCCGACCCTGCTGCGGTTTACGAACTGTTTGCTTTGTTGGGCTCGGATAAGGAAAACACCGTGTTCGTTGGGGATGGAGAAGCGGATATGCGTACCGCAAAGGCCGCAGGAATACCTGCCATCGCTGTATCTTGGGGTTACCGCCCTACGGAAGTGTTAAAGGAACATGGCGCAGATTACGTTGTAAACACCCCCGAAGAACTGTTTAAGTTGCTTTCCGAAATGTAAAAAGATTGCATATAAAACCGCCCCACGGCAAATAATGCCGTGGGGCGGGTTTGTTGTTTCATAATCGGATGATACCGTGTATCAAACGCCTTGTTGCGTAGCCATACAGGTTACGAGTTCGCCGATATAATTTTTTGTGCTTCGCTAAAAGGTACGTCTTCGTACTGTGCAAATTCCATAATGTAACTGCCGCGACCTTGCGTCATGCTGCGCAGTTCAACCGCATAGCGTTGCATTTCGCTTAAAGGCGCTTCGGCAAGCACTTCCTGTTCTGCCCCGTGCATTTCCATACCTAAAATGCGTCCGCGCCGTCTGTTCATATCCCCAAGAATATCACCTAAATATGCGTTGGGAATGCGAATACGGAAAGAATAAACGGGTTCTAACAGCACGGGGTTTGCCTTAGGCATTGCTTCCTTGTAGGCAAGTGCCGCGGCTAACTGGAATGCCAGGTCAGAGGAGTCTACGTCATGATAACTGCCGTCGTACAGGGTAGCGCGCACGCCGCTTACGGGGAATCCGGCCAGCGTACCCTTCTTCATGCAGTCCAACAGTCCCTTTTCTACTGCGGGGATGTAGTTTTTGGGGACTACGCCGCCCACAATTTTATCCACAAATTCAAATTCCGTATCACAAGGTTCAAAGCGGATTGCCGCATCCCCAAACTGTCCGTGTCCACCCGTCTGCTTTTTGTGTTTTCCGCGCGCTTCCGCACTTTTACGGATGCTTTCGCGGTAGGGGATTACGGGCAGGGCATATTTTACGGTAACCCCGAATTTGTTTTTCAGTTTACCAAAGGTAACTTCTACTGCAACGTCGCCGGGTGCGGAAAGCACAGTTTCGCCCGTCAAGGGGTCTTTTTCTACTTTTAAGGTGGGGTTTTCTTCGGCTAAACGGGAAAGACCTTGGAAAGTTTTATCTTCTTCACCGCGTTCGGCAGTTACCGCCACTTTGTAATTGGATGCGGGATAGTTAAAATGGGGAAGGGCATCTGCTTCGGCATTTTCCGCAAGCGTGTCGCCCGTTTTCACCCCCGAAAGTTTAGCCACGGCAACAATATCCCCGGCAAACGCTTCGGTGATGGGTAGTTGTTTTTTGCCTTGGGGCAGGGCAACTGCGCTGATTTTTTCGCTTTCGCCCGTCGTTAAGTTGTACACGGTCATTCCGCCTTTTAAGGCACCGCTTTTAATTTTCATTAAGGAAAGTCTGCCGATAAACGGGTCTGCCACCGTTTGGAATACCTGTGCGGTAAAGGGGGCGGTTTCATCCGCAAAAATAGAACGGTCTGCGGCGGAAGGTGCCAATCTTACCAAGTTATCCAAAAGGTTAATTACGCCGCGGTTCATCAGGGCACTACCCGAAAGCACGGGGATTGCGCTGCCTGTTTTTAAGCCGTATTTTACGCCTGCAACTACTTCTTCTTTGCTAAGCGTTCCTTGTTCAAAGAATTTTTCCATCAGCGCGTCGTCCGAAGAAGCCGCAACTTCGGTCATTTCCGCAAACAGTTTTTCATATTCATCCTTTAAGTTTGCGGGCATATCAATTTTCGTTCTACCGTCAGGGGAGAATAAATAACTGTTGCCGCTCATCAGGCTGATATACCCTTGCATTTTTCCGTTTTCCATAATGGGGATTTGCACGGGGGCAATGGCGCCGGGCAATAATTCGTGCAGGGCGGCTACCGTACCAAAGTAATCGGCGTTATCCTTATCCATACCGTTAATAAATACGATTGCGGGGATTTTATGTTCGCGTACGTAACGCAACGCACGTTCGGTACCAACCGAAAGGTTTTTGTTTGCATCACATACGATAATCACGCTGCCGCATGCAGCAAGTGCCGCAACCTGTTCTCCCTCAAAGTCAAAATATCCGGGAACATCCAAAAGATTGATTTTAACTTCGCCTGCGTATAAATGGCAAGCGGAAAGAGATACGGATATTTCCCTTGCAATTTCTTCCTTGTCAAAGTCCGAAACGGTGTTGCCTTCGGTGGTTTTTCCCATACGGTCAATCATTTTTGCGTTAAACAACAGGGCTTCCAGCAGGGATGTTTTTCCTTCGCCGCTGTGGCCGATAATAGCAACGTTTTTAATATCTTTGGCTAAATACTGTTTCATAAGCGCTCCTTTCCGAATTAAGGTCTCGGCTTTCATTGTGTTACGGATATTATAATATGGGAAATTAAAAATTTCAATAGGGTTTTGAAAAAAAATGTGAAAATGATTGCTATTCGCTACTTTTTGTTAAAAATATATTGTCTTTCGCGCTTGTATATGATATAATTATATCATAAGACTAAACTGGGTGGGTGTTTTCATAATGACGAAAAGGGCAAAGCTGAAAATTGTAACGGCAGTATTTCTGCTGCTGTTTCTTGGCGGATTAACCGTAATGCTTCTTTCGGGTGGCACTTTACATATATTAAAAAGCGTATTTAATAACGATTGCTCGGCAGAAGAAGCGCAGGCAATGCTTTTTGAAATAGGTTGGCGCGGTTACGTTACCCTGGGTTTGCTTTCTATGCTGCAAGTGGTGTTCACTTTTTTACCTGCCGAACCTGCCCAGGTGGTCAGCGGTATTACCTTCGGTTTTTGGTGGGGAAGTTTAATTTGTTTTTCGGGCGTGGTTTTGGGGAATACCATTATCTATCTTCTATATAAAATTTACGGCAATAAACTTAACGACTATTTCAAAACCAACGCCGAATTTGATTTTGACGCGGCAAGAAAATCCAAGCGCATTGCTTTGATTATTTTCATTTTGTATTTTCTTCCCGCAATTCCTTACGGTATTATTTGTTTGTTTGCGGCAACCTTAAACATGAAATATCCCAAGTATATTGTGCTAACCGCTTTGGGGTCGCTCCCTTCCATTTTTATCGGGGTGGGGCTTGGTCATATGGCAATGGCACTCAGCTGGGTACTTTCGCTTGTCGTGTTCTTGGTTTTGGTGGTTCTTTTACTCTTTTTATTTAAGAACCGTAACAAACTGTTTGCAAAGTTAAATGCTTTTATGCAAAAAAAACATACGGATTTACAAAAGCCAAGTAAATTCGTATGGTATACCGCAATGTACGGCAGCCGCGCGTATTTGGGTGGAAAAATCAAAGCAAAATTCCATAACCGCGTGGGGCGCGTGCAAGGACCTGCCATTGTGCTTTGTAATCACGGCTCGTTCATAGACTTCGTGTATGCCGGAACCATTCTAAAAAAAGAACGCCCGCATTTTATTACCGCAAGGCTATATTCTTACCATAAAACCTTGGGAAAACTGATTAAAAAGGTGGGGTGTATCCCCAAAAGCATGTTTAGCGCGGATTTGGAAAGTACCAAGCAGTGTATGCGTGTTTTATCTGCCGGCAGGGTGCTTGCCATGATGCCCGAAGCGCGCTTATCCACGGTTGGCAGGTTTGAAGATATTCAACCTTCCACTTATAAATTTATTCAGCGCGCGGGTGTGCCCGTATACACGGTAATGATTCGGGGAGATTATTTGGCAAATCCCAAATGGGGAAATGGCGCAAGAAAGGGCAGTAGGGTGGATATCACTTTATCCCCCTTGTTTAAGGAAGGGGAAACGGAAACCCTAACCCTTGCGGAAGTGCAAACGCGCGTGGAACAAGCGCTGTATTACGACGAGTTCGCTTGGCTAGAAAACAACCCTCAAATCACCTACCGCACAAAAACCATTGCGGAAGGGCTGGAAAATATCTTATACCGTTGCCCCGTGTGTGGGAATATGCATTGCATTCAAACGCAGAAAGATACCGTATTTTGTGAAAAGTGCGGGGAAAAGTGGCAAATAAACGGGCGTTATGCGTTTACCCAAGAAAAACCATTTAAGAACTTTGCCGATTGGTACGATTGGCAGGTGGGGGAAACCCGCAAGGAAATTACCGAAAATCCCGAATATCTTTTGGAAAGCAGGGTGGAACTTCGCCACGCTTCTACGGACGGAAAATCCTTAACCCGCCACGCCGGCGAAGGAATTTGCCGTTTGAATAAGGAAGGGTTACTTTATATGGGTACGGAGGATGGAAAGCAGATAGAAAAATTCTTTCCCCTTTCGCAAATTTACCGCTTATTGTTTGGTGCGGGGCAGGATTTTGAAATTTACGAAGGGAAAGAAATTTGGTATTTCGTTCCCGAAGATTCCCGTACTTGTGTGCTTTGGTACGTGGTAAGCGGATTGATCAAAGAAATTTACGGAGAATAACAGGAGAGTTTATACAAAAGATGAAGAATCCCGAACTTTCTAAAGAAATGAACGCTGAAAATACGCAGCCCACTTCGCAAATCAGCAAAAAATCCTTTTTCCTGGTTGCTTCGTTGCTATTGTTTATTTTATCTATGTGCTGGCTATTAAGCTACGTCATTCCCCAAGGCGCGTTTTTGCGGGATGAGCAAGAGATGATTATTGCAGGCACGTTTACCAAGGGGGAGGTAAAGGGAATTGCCCTTTGGCGGGTGATTACCGCGCCTTTTCGGGTTTTTGCGGATAAAACAGACGGGCTTACCGTAATTATGATTAGCGTGTTCCTTTTGGTTATGAGCGGTGTGTTTAACTTACTGGAAAAAACCAACGGCACAAAAGTAATTATCAGCAGGGCGGTAAGAAAGTTCGCACATAGAAAAAAATTAGTGGTATGTATCGTTTCACTTATTTTTATGGCGTTTGGCTCTCTGTTTGGCATGTTTGAAGAACTGGTTACTTTGCTGCCCTTAATTATTGTGTTTATGCTTTCCTTGGGCTTTGATACAATGACGGGGCTGGGCGTTTGCATGCTTGCCGCCTGCTTTGGTTTTTCGGCGGCAATCACTAACCCTTTTTCGGTAGGTATGGTTGCGGATATCGCAGGCATAGGCGTTCTAAACGGCGTGTGGCTGCGCGTGCTTTTTTTCCTTTGCATTTACGCGGCGGTTTGCGGATTTTTATTGCTACATATTAAAAAAATTACGGCAAATCCCAAGGCTTCCCTAACGTACGAAGGGGATCAAACGCGTCTGTTGCAAACGGACGTTTCTGTTACCCAGGAAATTCCCAACGAACGGAAAACGTTTATCGCGTATTCGGTATTTTTTGCCGTACAAATCGTAATTCTTATTGCCATTGCCACTATTCGCGCTATTTCCTCTTTCGCCATTCCTATTTTGGCAGCAGGTTTTTTGGTGGGCGGAATTATTTGTGGCCTTGTAGTTTGTGAAAAAAAAGGGGATGTGTTCAAGCATATCGGAATGGGAGCGCTTTCTATGCTACCTGCCGTGGTGCTGATTGCCCTTGCTTCCTCTGTAAAACTGGTCATGCAGGAAAGCGGTATTTTGGATACGGTAATGAACGGGGCCATCCTTGCGTTAAATGGGAAAAGTAAGTTTGCCTGCATTCTTCTGATTTACTTTTTAATTTTAGTTTTACAGGTGTTTATCGGCTCTTCTTCGGCAAAAATTATGCTGATTATGCCCATTGTGCTGCCCATTGCAACCGCGCTTGGTATTTCGCCCGCGCTAATCGTTTTAACTTACTGTATTGCAGATGGTTTTACGGATATGATTTTACCTACTAACCCCGTGCTTTTAATCGGGCTTTCTATGGCGAATGTTTCGTACGGCAAATGGGTAAAATGGACGTGGAAGTTGCAACTTCTGCTGTTTGCGTTTACCGTAATTTTGTTAATGTTTGCGGTACGTATCAACTATTGACACCCTAACAACAGCGTTAAACCCGAACAACTTTAATTTTCATTTAAGCGCAATACCGTATACTGCTTGCAAATGGGGGTAAAATATGCGTGTTTTAATTGTGGAAGACGAAAAAAGTTTATCCGACGCCCTTTGTTCTATTTTGCGTAAACACAAGTACGAAGTAGATGCGGCGTATGACGGGGAAGAAGGGCTGTTATATGCCACTTCGGGCATTTACGACGTAATCCTGTTAGACGTGATGATGCCCAAACTAAACGGCTTTGCAATGTTGAAAGAACTCCGCGCAAAAAAAATACGAACCCCCGTGCTGATGCTTACCGCCTTATCCCAACCGGCGGATAAAGTGAAGGGTTTGGATATTGGGGCGGATGATTATTTGGCAAAACCCTTTGATACCGAAGAACTGCTTGCGCGTATCCGCGCGCTTTGCCGCCGCGGCGGGGAATACCGGGAAGATACCCTTTCTTTTGGGGATATAACTTTGCATCTTTCGGGCTACCGCATGGAAGGCAACGGCAAAACGGTTAAACTTTCGGGAAAAGAATATGAAATTATGCGCTATCTGTTAGAACGCCCCAGTTTTGTTGCGGAAAAAGAAGAACTGATTAACAAGGTTTGGGGTTGGGATAACGATTTTGAAAGCAATAATTTAGAAGCATATATGTCTTTTTTAAGAAAAAAACTTACGTTTCTCGGTTCTAACGTTACCGTAACCGCGATTCGCGGTGTGGGCTATCAACTTGCGGAGAAAGGGGAATGAGCGGGCGTAACACGGTCAGTTTTTATCATCCCGAAAAGCGGGACGCCTTTTTTCGGGCACGCTTTCGGTTTACTGCGTTTTGCGGACTTTTGGCGATTTTTCTGTTAGGTTTACTTTTTTTGGTAACCTTTTCCATTATGTACCGCATGGTAAACGACCGGGTTGGTGGGCTGCTGAACAATTCTTTGAATGCGGCAAAGCGGGGCGCAAGCCAGGCGTCGGTGGGGGGAACCTGTATGGTGGTGTACCAAACCCCCGGCGGTATACTATCCGAAAACTTTTCAGAATACCAAACCGAAAAACTTTCTGAAATGCTTACCTTTACCACCCAAGAAAGCGGTAATTTTGCGTTAGACGGCCATTCCTACTGTTATATCACCGACAACGAATGGGGAACGCGGATTATTTCCATATACGATACTACCACGGAAGGAAAGTGGCTTTCCGCTTTCCGCAAAATACTGTTCTTTGGCTTTTTTGCCGGAACAATGATGGTGTTAATTACTGCGTGGCTGTATTCATATTATATGATTAAACCTACCAGGGAGGCGTTGGAAAAACAGCGCGAACTGGTAGCAAATGCTTCGCACGAACTAAAAACACCCCTTACCGTGCTTTCTGCAAATCTAAGTTTGCTTTCTGCAGAGCCCGAATCTACGGTCAAAGAAAACGAACAGTGGTTGCAAGCAGCAAACGCACAGATTTCACGTATGAATACCTTGGTATACGATATGCTGGAATTGAGCAAACTGGAAGGGGGAAACCCCTACGAAACCCGCAGCGAAACGGATGTAACTTCTTTGGTGGAAGGCGCAGCCCTTTGCGTAGAGGCAGGATGTTATGAAAAAAAGGTCGCCCTTTCGGTGCAAACGGAACCGGTGCTTTTGCTTACCAGCAAAGAAGGGGTGGAAAAACTAATATTTATCCTTTTGGATAACGCATTAAAATACACACCGCAGGGCGGGGAAATTCGCGTTTTCTTAAAAAGGAAAAAGCGCGGTGCGGTATTATCCGTTACCAATTCGGGAATGGGACTTACCGAGGAGCAAAGAAAGCGTATTTTTAACCGCTTTTATAAAACGGAACAGCGGCAAGGGGAGGGCGCGCCAAGCTTTGGTTTGGGGCTTTCCATTGCAAAAGAAATATCCAAACAACTGGGCGGCAGTATTGACTGTTCTTCCGTCCTTGGCGAAAGCGTTACGTTTACGGTAACGCTGAACGAATAACGGTTGCGTAATACTTACGCAAAGGAGTAAATATGCGAAAAATAAAAAAACTTGCGGCAATTATTTTAACGCTTGCGCTGATGTTGGTATTCAGCGGATGTACGGTCAACGCCGTTGGCGGTATGTCTGCTTACGACGTTGCGGTTGCCAACGGCTTTGAAGGGACAGAGGCAGAGTGGCTAGCATCCCTGAAAGGTGAAAAGGGCGAAAAGGGTGAACAGGGCGAAGAAGGGCAAAGTACCGTTTTGGAATCCTTGTACGAGGAGGCGGTTGCTAACGGCTTTGAAGGGGACATCTTTGCATTTGTGGAACAATCCTTATCCCAAAACGTTACGAACTGTGAAGGCGTAACCTATGCTGCAAATAAAGCGGTGCTTTCGGTAGTCAGCATTTTTACTGCGCTTGAAGTGCGGGAACAAGGCACGGCTTATGCCGGGCTTGGTGCAGGTGCCGGGGTTATTTATTCCTTGGATAAAACAACGGGAGATGCGCGGATTATTACTAACGCACACGTAGTTGCAGATGACTCCGAAAACGGAATTACAGAACATATCATTATGTGGCTTTACGGAATGGAATACGGCAGAGAAACCTTGCTGGATAATAGACAGTATCCTGTTGAAATTATAGAAACTCTGTTAAATCCCGAAAGTGAACAAGACGATTTATATGATAAATATGCGTTAACCGGTACTGTAATCGGTGCAAGTAGGAAGTATGATATTGCCGTGATAGAAGTTAAGAACAGCGAACTGTTAAAGAAATCTGCGGCACGCCCCATTGATATTGCGGATTCCGAAGATATTATCGTGGGTGGCAACGCGATTGCGGTAGGCAACCCCTCGGGGGGCGGCGTAGCGGTTACCAGCGGGGTTATCAGTGTGGAATCCGAAACCATTGCTTTAGAAGCACCCATAATAGACGCACGCGTTATTCGTGTGGATACCGCAATTAACGGGGGAAACTCGGGCGGCGGTTTGTTTAACGAATACGGTCAGCTTATCGGCATCGTGAATGCAAAAAGCATTAAAAACAATGTGGATAATATTGCGTATGCAATACCTTCTAACGCGGCAATCGGCGTTGCAAAAAACCTGATAAAGAATTATGACGGCACAGGTGTTGCTTCCTTCCGCCGTTGTTTGATGGGGATTGAGGTAACTTATCAAAACGTTTCCGTTAGTTATGATAGTGATAGGGCTGTAACCGTGGTAAATCAGGAAATTTTTGTTTCTAGAATTGAGAAAGGCAGCGCAGCAGAAGGTGTGCTTGCAGTGGGCGACGTGATAAAAACAATCCGTACCTGTGGAGAGGAGCAAAAGGTAAATCGCACTTTTTCCTTTGATTTGCTGTTCCAATGCGTTCCCGGGGATACGGTGGAACTTGACGTGTTGCGCGGCGGCGTACCCATGACCTTGCAAATTACCTTTACGCAGGACGACGTAACGGTTATTAAATAATTTACAGCATATTACAAAAGAAAAAGCTCCTTAAAAAGGAGCCCGTGCAATTTTGCACGGGCGCCGCTTATTTAGAATAGTATAAAATTTTCTTGGGGAAGAATTGCTCCTGCTTGCCGTAATCGGTTTTTTAATTCGGGCAGGGAAACCGAACGTGCGTCCTCTTTGCTTTCTGCGGCAAGGGCGGCGGCAGTTCCTGCCACTTCTCCCATTGCCATACAGGGGGCTTTTACCCGCAGGGCTCCCATCACTTGTCGCTCTAAACTTGCGCATCTACCGGCAACCAAAAGGTTGGTAAAGCCTTTTACGGTTAAACAGCGGTAAGGAATTGCAGGTACTACCTTGGGAGGTAAGGGCTTATTTTTTCGGTTAAACGCACGCCCCTGTTCCGCGCTGTGTAAATCCATGTTGTAGTAGCCGTAACACAGGGAATCTTCGTACAGCGTTCCCCTCATAAAATCGTCTACCGTCATCACGTATTCTCCCGTAATGCGGCGTGTTTCTCGGGGAGCGACGTAAGCTGCCGGTGGGTATACGGTAATTGCTGCGTTGTTTTTTGCATAAGTAAGCATGCGTGCCATGCGCTCCCTGCCTTCCGATTCGGCGCGGGATAAACTGTCCGCATCACTGCCGTCAAAGGAAATGTGGTTGGCGTTATCTCCGCCCTCCAAAAAAAAGTTTTTAATGGGTGCATGATATTCGGGCCAGAAATCCCCATGGAATATATCTCCCTTTTCTCGTGCGGATTGAAAGGCTGCGCGCAAACGGTTTTCTTCTAAATTTTCCGCGCTTGCTGCGTGGAAAGTATACCCAAACGTGCCCGGTTGCAAACACTCGCTTTTTTCGTATTCCGCTCCGCAGAAAACTGCAAAATCACCATCCCCCGTGCAATCAATAAACACGTTTGCGGTAAAGCAACGCAGACCGTTTTTATCCGCGGCAATCAGCGCGGTTACCATTCCGTTTTGGGTAATGCCGTCCACCGCTTTTGTGTGAAAAAACAGGGAAACCCCGCTTTCTTTACACATTTGTACCATTTCCGCCTCTGCCATGGCGCGGTTCACCTTTACGTTGGAAGGGATGCCCCCTTGCGCCGTGTCTATACGCGTAAAATCGGGGATGTGTGCAAAGCCTTTTTTTTGCAAGCGTGTGCAAAGTTCCCAGCCAATGCCTGCAATAATCTGCTTTTTATAAGCATAAAAAATGCCGATTTGCGGATTGCCGCCCGCAGTTAAAATGCCGCCAAGCGCTCCTCCGTCTTCCACAATAGCTGTTTTTGCGCCCTGCCGTGCGGCGGCAACGGCAGCGGTAAACCC
>JAZRTI010000039.1:0-15103 GCA_045651955.1 Christensenellaceae bacterium
ACTTGGATTTCGTCGCGTGAATACGCGATTTCATTCCTTTTTGGTTGTATGGGGGGTGCGTGAGGACCACCGCGGTTCGCATTGTCTGTGAGGGACCACCTTGACGGGCAAAAATCCCGCCAGGGTTCCCTTTAAGGGTATGGCGGCATCCACCCCCATCCACCAGAAAAAGCACTTGCTACTTGGCAAGTGCTTTTTCAATGAAATCCACCCTTTCGGATGGATGAAATATTGCTACGCAATATGATATCCGAACGTTATTCGGATGATATCGCTTCGCGGTGGTGGATTTTATCGCGTGAATACGCGATTTCATTCCTTTTTTGGTTGTGCGGGGCGTACGTGAGGACCACCGCGGTTCGCTATTTCCATGACGGACCATCTTGACGGGCTAAAATTAAAGCTTGCAGGGAGGGTGTTTGTCCTTGCAGCCTTTTTCGTTTTTAACAAAAAATACAAATCGTTCAATTTATGGGTTATCGTTCAATTATTGATTTCTTATAAAAATTTGTCCTTTTCTATCTATAATCTATTGAAATATTTTTCAAAAAGGTGTACTATAAAGTTGTTAAACAAATTTCATATTAACTAAACTGAAAGGAGAGTAGTAATGGAACAGCTGAATGCAAGATTTGTAACAACTTCTAAACCCAGCAAATACGTCAAATCTCTGCAATTGAAAGACATCACGTTGTACTGGGTGGAATACGAGGAAGAAGACACGAAAAGAATATTAGCGGAATCCGACGAATATTTCGTCAGCATTTTTAGCTCGCATTACTACGAAAACGACGTTTATGGCGAAGTGAAAAAAGGAGAAGGCTACGGCGAATTTGCAATCAAAAAAATGGCAAGTTCCTTTTCCCCCTGCTACTCCACGAATGAACCGCAAGTGGATATTTTAGTAGCGGGTAAATCGTTTGCAGGGGTTGTAATACAGATGAGAGAGGAGAACGGCAGCACTTGGTCATCTTATAGCCAAAAATGGTTTGTTATTCATTACACTGACGGTTCTGTGGAAGGCAAAAACAGGGGCGAAAAAAACGTTTACACCGAAGATAACACGACTGAAGAGATAACATCCTATTACCTGCATAAAAAATAACCATTCAACCATACGTTTTTTCAATAAGCACCTATCGGACAAAATTTACACCCATTTACCCCCCAAATGCACCCAATCGTTCATTTTTGTAATGGTATCAAAATTTTAGATTACTCACAAAAAAGCACCTACCCCAGTAGGTGCTTTTTGCTTTGAAATGGTGTTTTAATTACAGAAAAACCGTGTGCTTTCGGCGGCGTTGGGTTTTCTGCCTACGTCCGTATTATCCTTGCGGCGGTTCCGCAATTCCTTTACGGGGTTCGGGGCTACCTGATAGCGGTAATCCGCGCCCCTTCTTCTGATAAACCCTTCTATTACCAAATGCGAGGGCACAATATCTACTTCGGGGTTTACGGTGCGTTGATAGTTAAAAAATTCTGCGTTTTCTTCCAAATCCGCCACCCGTTTATATTCTTCCCTATATCCCGTGTACTGCACGGTATCCCCTAAAATTTTGCGCACGTATTCCACGTTTTCGTGCAGGGATAAAGGTGCGGGAAATTCGGGGTTTTTAATTACTTCGCACCAGTCCTTATTTTCGTACCTTTTCAGTAAATTAGCCGCGCTGTGCAAGTGGCTAAGTTCAATTTCAAAGTTTTCTTCCCACAGGCGCTTGATATATTCGTCCGTTTCGGTCATATAGCAAGACCAATACAAATAACATTCGCAGTATTCGTGCCATAAAAGCATTTCCAGCCACGTGGCGCTGCTATCCATCAAACTTTCGTACTGCGTAACGTGTTCCTCTTCCACCATGGCGATTTCCTGGTACAGCCGCCGCCCCATATCCCCCGTGGCAAAGTTAGTTACGTTCATATAATAGTTCATGGTCTGCTGTTCGGCAGCCGTAATAATCATGGTGGCAAGAACCGTTTGCGTATCCGCTTCCTTGGCGCTAATACCCCGTTTTACGTTATCTATCGGATAGCGGTGGTGCGAAATGGTGGGGCGCCCGGGCATAATTTCGGTGTATCTGCCAACCAGCCACTCCGCGGCAATCCCCTGCTGGGCTTCCAACAAATTCGCGTAGCGGTATAGGTGGTCAAAGTCTTCTAACAGCGCAAAATCCAGGGCGGTTTTTACGTAGCAATCCAGTTCCCGCTTGGATAGTTCGGCAGTTAAATCCACCGCAAGCTGTTCGTAGCCTATCGTGTGCTCCAAAATACTTTCGTTTTCGGGCTTTAACAGGGAAATTTTTAACTGCTGCTGCTTTTCGTTGTTTCTGGTAAGCGCTAAATCCCGCCGTAAATCGTTATCCGTTACGTGCCGCGCAAACTGATGCGAAAACCAGTTCGCTTCAAATTCGGTACCGTTCATTAGGATAATGCGCGTTTTTGTATACGGGTCTACATCCCTTTTATCATAAGGCTTGGGATATAACTGCTTCCAATTTTGAAAGCGGTCTGCGTTCATTTTGGGTTTTTCTAAAAAAGGATTCATGGGCGTATCTCCTGATTTTATTTCACTTTTAGTATATGCCCAAGGAACCGCTTTTGTTTTGCAATATAAAACGGCACGCGAATTTGCGTGCCGTTTAATCTTCTAACAGTTGTTCTAAAGGAACTTCAAAATAATGGGCGATTGTTAGTAAGGTATCCAAATCCGGCTCCCTACTTCCCGTTTCCCAAAAGCTAATCGTTTGATTGCAAACGCCAAAAATTTCCCCTAACTTTCGTTGAGAAATCCCCTTTTCTTGCCGCAATTCCTTTAATCTTTTGCCAAAAACGTTATCCTTCATAGGTATAGTTTATAACAAAACGTAGGAAAATACTTGACTTCCTACAAAACGTAGGATATAATTTATACAAATTTTTATAAAGGAGAATATTTATGAAATTTTGTCCTCATTGTGGAACTCTTGTACCCAATCCAAATGAACCCTGCTCTAAATGCGGTCTTACCGCTAACGCTTTTTC
This sequence comes from Christensenellaceae bacterium, assembly GCA_045651955.1. Classification (GTDB taxonomy): domain Bacteria; phylum Bacillota; class Clostridia; order Christensenellales; family Borkfalkiaceae; genus SIG402. The sequence goes on from JAZRTI010000039.1 coordinate 3,022, forward strand.
AACTTCGATTACAACTGCAAACGAAAGAACAGAATCTTTTATCCCGTTGCTGCTATCTATTTTTGCGTTAATTACTGCCATAATTTACTCTATCATTGCAAAGAACATTTCGGCTGGCACGCCTGCATCTTTTCGTTGGCTGGCAGAACATAAATCCCTAGTTAAATGGAATACCTTTTTAGAAACAAGTGGTTTTTCTGCATGTGGAATTCTTGCAATATGTTTGGGAGCAAAGAATTTTGAATGCGAATTTTACGCCAAAACTGTTTTCGCATATTTATTTTCTTTTATCTCTTTTATAATATATGGAATTTCAATTTTTTAATATATAAAATTTCAATATCTAATAATTGTATGCAGGATAATACATGCAAAACCGCCCCGTGATTGGGGCGGTTTTCTTTTTGTTTTTCTTATTTTTTTACCCCTTTCTAAAACCGAGGGCGCCGTTTTGCACATCCACAAACACCGTTTCCCCACGGCGAAGATTTCCGGATAAAATCTCTTCCGAAAACCGGTCTTCCAAAAGGCGGGAGATGGTACGGCGAAGGGGTCTTGCCCCGTATTCGGGGTCGTAACCGCGTTCCACCAAATACGCTTTAGCGGCGGCAGATACTTCCATACGAATCCCGGTTTCTTTCATTCGCGATGCCAGTTTTTTTAATAAAATATCCGCAATTTTCATCAGTTCGGTCTTTTCCAAGGGGCGGAACACGATTATTTCGTCCAAGCGGTTCAAAAACTCGGGGCGGAAAAAGGCGTGCAGAGCGTTATGGATTGCTTCTTCTGTGCGCATAGCCCCGCCCGTAAACCCAAGGGAACTGCGTTGATTTTGTGCGCTTGCGCCCGCGTTAGAAGTTAAAATTACCACGGTATTCCTAAAGGAAACCACTCTACCGCGGCTATCCGAAAGCCTGCCGTCATCCAGCACCTGAAGTAGCAGGTTGAACACGTCCTTATGCGCTTTTTCCACTTCGTCAAACAATAGAACGCAGTAAGGCTTTCTTCTTACCCCTTCGGTTAAAATGCCGTCCTCGTCATATCCCGCGTATCCCGGGGGTGCACCAATCAGTTTGCTGATAGAATGTGCCTCCATATACTCGCTCATATCCAAGCGAATCATTTGCCCTTCATCCCCAAACAAATCACAAGCCAAGGCTTTTGCCAGTTCGGTTTTCCCCACGCCCGTGGGGCCAACAAATAAGAAGGAGCCGATAGGTCGGTTGGGGTCTTTTAATCCCGCGCGTTGGCGGCGAACCGCACGTGCAACCGCACGCACGGCATCTTCCTGCCCAATTACCCTTGCGGCAAGCGTTTCTTCTAGTCGCATCAGTTTTTGGGCTTCGGTTTCGGTTAGACGGGCAACAGGGATTTTAGTCCATTCCGCAACCACGGCGGCAACTTCTTCTTCCCCAATGCAAGCGGTGGCACGGTTCCTGGAAAGGGTCCAGTCCTCCCTTAATTTTGTAACTTCTTCCCCCTTTTCCTGCATTAAAAGTGCATATTTTTTCATGGTTTCTTCGTCGTTTTCACGCATAGCGCTGTTATACTCGCGGCGCAAACGGTTTAATTCCGTTTCGGCAGCACGCAGTTTTTCGGGGGTGTAATATCCCGAAAGGCGCGCTTTACTGGCGGCTTCGTCAATCAAATCTATTGCTTTATCGGGAAGGGAACGGTCGGGCACATATCTATCTGACAAAATTGCAGCGGCTTCAATCGCTTCATCCGTAATGGAAACGTTATGGTGCACTTCGTATTTATCCCGCAAGCCTTTTAATATTTCAATGGTATGTTCCACGCCGGGTGCTTCCACCAACACGGGTTGGAAACGGCGCTCTAACGCGGGGTCTTTTTCAATATATTTGTGGTATTCGTCCAAAGTGGTTGCGCCCACCGTTTGCAACTCTCCGCGTGCAAGCAAGGGCTTTAATATTTCGGCAGCGTCCATCTTATTTTCCTGCGAGGAGCCCGCCCCCACGATATTATGAATTTCGTCAATGAACAAAATCACGTCTCCACGCGCACGGATAATGGACAAAATATTTTTTAAGCGTTCTTCAAAATCCCCGCGGTAGCGCGTACCTGCAAGCATACCCGCAAGGTCTAAGGAAAACACCCGTTTTCCCCGTAACAGTTCGGGGGTTTTTCCCCGTTCAATGGCAAGGGCAAGCCCTTCAATTACCGCGCTTTTCCCCACGCCCGGTTCCCCCACCAAAACGGGGTTGTGTTTCGTTCTTCGGGAAAGCACTTGAATAATGCGGTCAATTTCTTTATCCCGCCCAATCACAGGGTCTAATTTCCCCATGCGCGCACGGCGGGTTAAATCCACGCCGTATTTTAACAGTTCATCCTCTTCTTCCTCCGTTTCCTTTTCTTCCTTTTCGGATACGGAGGCAGTATTTTCCTGCCCTTCTTCACCTTCCACATCATTTTCTGCCATACCAAACACGTATGCGGAAAGGTTTTCCACAAGTAAATTCACGTCTACGCCCAACGAACGCAAAATGTGCACCGCAACACATTCCTTTTCCATGCAAAGGGCAAGTGCCAGATGTTCGGTTCCCACGTAATCCGTTTGGGCGGAAAGGGCGTATTCGTAAGCACCGTCAAACACGCGTTTCACCCGGGGCGTCATACCGTGCAACTGCACAGCCTTTCCCACCACGGACTTAAAGTTGGCGGCATACGCTTTTCGGGTAACCCCCGCCTGTTTCAAAAACTCGCTTGCCGCACACTGTACGTTCAAAATACCCCAAAGCAAATGCTCGGTACCCACGTACTGGCTGTGATATTGCGCCGCAGATGCATTCGCATTTGCCACTGCCTGCATTGCAGAAGCGGTTAACAGTTCTTTGAAGTTTGACATATCACTTTCTCCACCGCCCCAACGGGCGTTTTTGTTTCCTTTTACATATTTTATATTAGCGGAATATCTTATGCAACGTGCGCGCACGCAGCGCGTTTTCTTCTTTGCTATCCATCCTTTTTCCCTGTTTTAACGCAAGGGTGGCAGGCCGTATGCTTTGGGCAACTTCCCATAAATCCGCAGGAAAGGAACATACCCCTAAGGACTGCCCTTCCATTACAGCGATAACCCCTTCCATAGCTTGCGCATAAGAAAGGTCGGGGGCATTCGTCAGTTGCCGCACTGCACTAAAAAAACGTTCGCGCTCCCCTTTCGGGTTTTGGGAAAATGCGGCTTGCCGTTCCTCCCTTTCCAGCACGGATAAATCATAAACTGCGCGTTTAACGCCTTCCAGCACCTGCGCGTCCGTACGCGCAAAAGAATGAGTATTACTGATTTGATACAGGGCGTTTTCACTTTCGCTCCCTTCCCCAAGAACTCCGCGCGCGGTCAATCCTTCTTCATTCAATAAGGCAAGCACTTTACTAACTTTCCCTGCACGGGTCAAGGCGGGCAAAAGCACGGTTACAGAAGCACGCATTCCCCCGCCCACGTTCAAAAAAGATGCGGTTAAAAAGCCAAATTCCTGCATTTTTGCAAAGGGCAGTTTTTCTGCAAGCACACGCTCCGCCTGTGCGGCAATTCGGTATACTTCATCCAAACAAAATCCGTTTTTTAGGGCACAGATACGCAGTGCGTCCTCTTCCAGCATCATCACCGAAAGATCCCCCTTGGTTGCAACCGCACCGTACGGGGATTCCGCAAGTTTGGCGGAAATGACCTGCCGTTCGGCAAGGACTGCCTTTTCCATAGGGGAAAGTTCCGCAATAAACAGAACTTCCATTCCCTGCGGCAACAGGGGCAAAATTTCCCGATAAAAATTTTCGGCACTATCCCCCGTAAGTTTATGCGGAAAAGGGTAGGTTTCCAAATTTCTTGCAAAGCGCACGCGGGAAGACAGCGCCGTGTATCCGTTACTGTTCACGGCGCACCGCCCTTTCGGTTTGGGATGCGTTTTCGGTACAGGGTTCCTGCCCGCGCGTGAAAGGAATCAACGCCAAATAAAACGCACGGTAACACGCAGGGCAACCCAGCAGTTCGCCCTGAATCACTTTTGCAAACCGCGTACCGCAACATTGGCACACGGGCTGCACCCCTTGCTTTTTGCAAAGCGTGGAATCCACGGCAAACCACCCCCCTTTTTTGTTTCTATACGGATATTATACATAACTTTAGCGAAAAATGCAATCCCAAATAGGAAAGTAGTAAAAAACAGTTGCTATTTTTTTGAAAATAGTGTATGATTATACTGCGGGAGATTTGAGTACCTGCAAATAAAACAAGAAAAAACTTTTACCATAAGGAGTAACATTATGCAAACGTATGGCTTGGAATCCCTTGGCATCATCAACGCAAAAAACGTTTACCGCAACCTTTCGGTGGCAGAACTTTCCGAACGCGCGGTAGCACGCGGGGAAGGTAAACTTTCCAAAACGGGCGCCTTGGTGGTAACCACCGGCAAGTATACCGGACGTTCCCCCAAAGATAAATTTATCGTAGACACGAAAGGCGTGCACGACGAAATTGCTTGGGGCAAAGTAAACGTTCCCATCGCAAAGGAAAAATTTGATGCAATTTACGAAAAAGTAATTGCATATCTGCAAAATCGCGAAATCTTTTTGTTTGACGGATTTGCAGGCGCAGACTTAAAATACCGTAAGTCTTTCCGCATCGTAAACGAATTCGCTTCCCAAAACCTGTTTATCCGCGATCTTCTTCTTCGCCCCACGGCAGAAGAACTGGATAATTTCTCTGCGGATTTCACCATTATTGCTGCACCCGGCTTTAAGTGCATTCCCGAACGCGACGGCGTAAATTCCGAAGCTGCTATTTTGGTAGACTACGAAGCAAAATTGGTTTTGATTTGCGGTTCTCAATACGCAGGCGAAATTAAAAAGAGCGTATTCTCCGTAATGAACTACTTAATGCCCAAGGAAGGCGTTTTCCCCATGCACTGCTCTGCAAACATTGGCAAGGACGGGAAAAGCGCAGTATTCTTTGGTCTTTCGGGTACGGGTAAAACCACCCTTTCCGCAGACCCCAACCGTTATCTGATTGGGGATGACGAACACGGCTGGTCGGATGATTCCGTATTTAACTTTGAAGGCGGTTGCTATGCAAAGTGCATCAACTTGCGCCAAGAAAAAGAACCTGAAATTTGGAACGCAATCCGTTTCGGCGCACTGGTTGAAAACGTTGTAATGGACGATAACACCCGTGAATTTGATTTTGACGACGATTCCTTAACCGAAAACACCCGCGTTGGCTACCCCGTAGACTTTATTCCCAATGCAGCAATTCCCGGCATCGGTAATCAACCCGAAACGGTTATCTTCTTAACCGCGGACGCATTCGGCGTACTCCCCCCCATCTCCAAACTTTCTCCCGAACAGGCAATGTACTACTTTGTTTCGGGCTTCACTTCTAAACTGGCGGGTACCGAACGCGGTATTACCGAACCCCAACCCACCTTCTCCACCTGCTTTGGCGAACCCTTCCTGCCCTTGGATCCTTCCATTTACGCAGGCATGCTGAAAGAAAAAATTGCAAAATCGGGTGCAAACGTATACCTGGTGAACACCGGTTGGTCGGGCGGCGCTTACGGCACGGGCAGCAGAATGAAACTTTCCTATACCCGCGCTATGGTTTCTGCTGCTTTGGACGGTTCCTTGGAAAAGAGCAATTTTGTAACCGACCCCATCTTCGGCGTATCCGTTCCCACGGCTTGCCCCGGCGTTCCGGACGAAATTATGATTCCCAAGAACACTTGGCAAGATAAGGCAGCATACGAAGAAACCGCAAAAAAACTGGCTGCAAGTTTTGTGGAAAACTTCAAAAAGTATACCCACATGCCCAAGGAAGTTGTGGAAGCAGGTCCTAAGGCATAATTGAAATATTTAACGGCTTTACTTACGGGGGAACTTCGGTTACCCCCGTATTTTTTTGGAAAGGAGAACGGAATATGCGCGATATATCCGTATTAAAAAAATGCGCCCTGTTTCAAGGATTAAAGGATAAGGAAATTCTACAATTGATTGCCTGCTTGGGCGCACGCGAAAAATCTTATCAAAAGGGCGAATATTTATATTTAGCGGGGGATAACTGCCTGCCTGCCGTTATTTTATCCGGGAAAGTACAGTTGATAAAGGAAAGTTTATACGGCACCGCCACCATTGCGGCAACCTTGGGGGTCAGCGATACGTTTGGAGAAGTGCTAACGGGCAGTAAGGACCCCACTTTACCCGCAAACGTACTGGCAGTTACGGACTGTCGGGTTTTATTTTTGCACCGTACGGACGCAATGCTTTGCCCTTGCCAAAAAGTGTGCAGGGAGCATTTGACCTTTTTGAAAAATATGATTACATCCCTTTCGGAAAAAAACAAGTTTTTAATGCGCCGATTGGGACAAGTTACGCAGCGCAGTCTGCGCGAAAAAATTGCCGCATATTTGGCAGAAGAACGTACCCGCCAAAAAAGCAATTCCCTTACCCTGCCCCACAACCGCAGGGAACTTGCCGAATATTTAGCGGCGGATAGAAGCGCCCTTTCGGCAGAACTAAGCAAAATGCAAAAGGAAGGGCTGATTACTTACGAAAAAAACCGCTTTACCCTACTAAGCGCCAAAGCCTTTCCCGGGGACGAAGATAACGCATAATATTCCTTTACCTTATCTTACTTTTACACAATAAAAACAAAGGCAAACATGTACAGAAACCGTATGTTTCTTGACTTTCCCACCCTGCTTAATATATAATAAAAACAATCATTTTACAGGAGAAAAAATTGTGAACGGTTTAACCCCATCATGTGCTGACCAAAAAAGCCGCAGATTCAAAAAAATTGCATGGCTTACCCTTTTAAGTTTCGGATTTACTTATTTGTTTTTCTATAACGGCCGCCAAAACATCAATTTGGTAATGAAGCAAATGGCGGAGGGCTTAAACTCCACCACCGCGGCGCTTGGCGTGGTTTCTTCTTCCCTGTTTTGGTGCTACGCATTCGGTCAACTAATCAACGGCAGGTTAGGTGCCGCTTTCGGATATAAACGGTTTATTATTATCGGCATTATCGCCAGTGCAATCTTAAACGTTGTAATTTCCTATCAACACAGCATTGCCGTTATTGCCATACTTTGGGGTTTGAACGGGTTTGTGCAATCCATGCTGTGGTCTAACGGATTAGGGGTTATCAATAAATGGTGGCCAAAGGAAAAACGCGGATTTGCAACCGGGCTTACCACCTTCTTTTCGGGTATGGCGCAAGTGGTTACTTACCTTACCATTTTGCTTTGCTTGGAATTGAACCCCGAATGGGGCTGGCGTGCGGCGTTCCGCTTCCCCATGATTCCCATGGTTTTGATGATTGTTGCCATTCTGTTCTTCTTTAAGGATTCCCCCGAAAAAGCGGGATTTACCCCCTTGCAAGAAGACGAACACGATACCGAAATGGATGAAGAAATCAAGAAAAAGGGATTCTTATACCCCTACAAGGTATTGTTTTCCGAACCCAAGGTGCTTGTATTTTGCTTAATTTCCGCCATTGCGGGGATTGGCAGATACGGGCTGCTGACCTGGGTTCCCACCTACTTTACCGAACAGTTGGGGCTTACCATTAAGGACGGGATTTTCAGTTCTATCCTGCTACCCTTTGGGCAAGCATGCGCCATGTTTATCTTCCCCATTATCACGGATAAACTGTTGAAAGGCAAACGGGAGCCCATGCTGATTATCGCTTCTATCATTACCATTGGCGGTATGATTTGCTTCCCCTTTATCAAGCAGCAACTGCTGGCATCCGTTATGCTGTTCGTGCTGGGCGTATTTGCAATGGTTACAGGCGTTATCTGGACGATTGCGGGGGATATCGGCGGCAAGGCGTTTTCTTCTACCGTTGTGGGTGTATTTGACTGGGCAGTTTATATGGGTGCGGCACTGCAAGCGGCACTGTTCGGCTTTGTGAAAGATTCCTTTGGTTGGAGCGCCATCTTTATTATTATTGCCGTGCTGTACGTAATTTTACTGCTGCTGACCTTGCTTGCACGTAAAATGAAAACCAAACATATTTAATAAAACCAAATAAAAAATTACGCCTTCCCAAAACGGGAAGGCGTTTTTTCTATGCAAAAGCCCTTTTTCAATTTTTTGTTTTCGTTTGACAAAGCAAAAACCTTGTGCTATACTGTTCTTGCTACACAACCGAATATTTATTGCCATTGTGGGAAACAATCCGTGAAAAGGTGTTTCTCTTTTTCCGCATACCATAATGGCAGCGGTTGTGTAGCAACGGTAAGAGATTCGCTTTTGGGTGCGTCTCCTACCGGGGCGCACTTTTTTATTTTACGGAGGTTAAATCATGAAACGAATTACCATTTTTGCCCTAATGCTGCTACTTACACTTTTTCTGACGGGTTGCTCGGATTCTTCCCATACTCACAACTGGAAAGCCTCCACTTGCACGGACCCCAGCATCTGCATAGAATGCGGAGCCACGCAAGGCTCGAAAAAGGGACACAGTTACAACACAAGCACAGTTGCCGCAACTTGCTATTACGAAGGATATACCTTATATCAATGTAAAAACTGCGATCATTCCTATAAGGCATCCTTCACACAACCTTCTCATTCCTTCTCTAACGGTCGTTGTACAAAATGCGGATTTTCGGGTTCTACCCCCTCCACATCCCCTTCCGTATCAAACCCAGTGCCAAGTACCAAACCTTCCGTTGCCACAAAACCCACAGCAAAACCCACAGCAACTCCCACGGTAACCCCCACGGCAAAACCCACCATAACGCCAACGGCAAAACCTTCTGCCACCGTGAAACCCACGCCCACCCCCACTCCCTCCTCTTCGCAAAACCCGTATACACGCTTGAAAAACTACGTGATTTCCAATGGGTCTGCAAGTTCAGACTATTCGGATTACCACCTTATGAAAACTGTGAAGAACGAATCTTCTGCAAAAATAGTGGTCTTTATTACATATGACGTGATTGATTCAGAACTTTCTTTTTCCATTTTATCGGATACATACACTTCTTCGGACTTAGTTACTAATTTTGTTTCGCTTACGTATGTTTACGGCAGCAGCACGCAAGAAGTTAACATGTTATATCAATCGGACACCACAGAATATTTTTGTTCGGGAACCATTTATACCGCAACTTTTAACTCTTCTACAAAATACATTTATGACTTTTATACCAACTGCCCGTACAGCAGTTTGGAAGACGATTTTGAATCTTTACTGGGCACTTCTACCAGCGCCATGTTAACGGGGGTGAAACAAATATTATCCGAAAGTTCTTCGGGCGTTACCCTGTACACCCTTGGATTTAGCCGCTGGTAAAGCCGTACATGAAAAAAACAAAAGGAAAAACGTTATGAAGAATCTTTATAAAGGCATTGGAATTACTTTTTTAATTGCAGGAATTACACTTTTTTTCATTGGATTATTTTATCAAATTCCCCGCCGTACAATTCCTGACTACTACCACGAATACGTGGGCGGCGATGCATATAACATTATGATAGAAGCCTCCATCCGTGGGGGCGAAATTGCAGGTGCTACCGCGGCAAAAGCAATTTATCTTTGTTTTGGCGCTTTATTTGCAATTACCGGCAACGCTTTACTAATGATACATAAAGCAAAAAAATTTGATGATTTCATCCATCAAGAAATTGCTAATTGCCATACAAACAAAGCGAGTAGCACAACCGCAGAGTCCCCCTCCACCGCCGCTAATACGAATCATTCTTCATCTACAAACTTCACAGTGCAGCAAATAAAATAAACAAAATAAAACGCGCCAAGAGGAACACATCCCCTTGGCGCGTTGTTCTTTTATTTAATTCCCTTGGGTTAAAAGGGCATTTAATTTTTTCATCAGTTCCCTATCCACCTTTTCGGTTGTTCTATCGTAAGTAATCAGCCCGTTAATTTCTGTTTCCACGTCCGAAAGTTGGGTATATATTGCACCCGAAAGTCCTTTTTTAACCAGGGGTGCTACCTTTGTTTGGTACAGTTTGGTCAACGCCCGGGCAAGTTCTTCCCTGCTTTCATACTTGCGGTAACCAAAGCCGTCCTCCCCCACACACATAGAATATCCGCCAAATTCGGATAACAGCACCGCGCGTTTACTTTTTGGCACTTTTAGGCGTGTAAAGTAATTGTGAATACTTAAAAAATCCGAACTGCCGTCCCCTTGGTCGTGCCAGCCCGAAACGCTATCTACCGTACGGGTGGGGTCCATCTTCTTTATCCACTCGTACGCCTTTTTGGCGTCAAACTGCCCCCATCCTTCGTTAAAAGGCACCCAAGTACAAATACTTACCGCATTTTTTAGGGCGGAAACCGTTTCGCGCGCTTCGCTATTAAACTGATTTCTTCCCCTTTCATCTGCGCGCCCGAAAAACTTGTACTTATCGTCCTTGGTTAAGATATGCAAAAAGGGGCGCAAGGCAACCACCGAAAACTTGTACGGGTCGCCCCCGTTTACAAAGTCCTGCAAAACAAGCAATCCCAGCCGGTCGCAATGATAATAAAAGCGCAACGGCTCTACCTTAATGTGTTTCCGTACACAGTTAAACCCCATTTCTTTCAGCATTTGCAAATCGCGAACCACCGTTTCTTCATCGGGGGGCGTAAGTAAGCCTTGCTTATAATAGCCTTGGTCCAGCACGCCCGTTAAAAAGTAGGGCTTGCCGTTTAGATAAAAACGTTTTTTTGCTTTACTTCCCCGCTCGGCGTTTTCCACCGAAAATTTCCGCATACCGAAATACGAAGAAACGCTATCCCTGCCCGCCGTAATTTTTAAGCCGTACAGTTTGGGATTTTCGGGGCTCCACGGGGTAAACTCTACTAGCGGCAAACGCACTTCTTTGTTTTCGCCGGTGTAGGTAGCAAGCACACGTTCCCCGTCTAAAACCTGCACGGTGATTTCCGAAGATTCGGTTTCCACCGCTATATATACTGCGGATTCATCAAATAAAGGGCGTACGGTAATATCCTGCACGTATTCTTTTACCACACATTCCAGCCATACCGTCTGCCAAATACCCGACTGCGCGGTATACCATATTCCGCTGGGGTTTAGCAGTTGCTTTCCGCGCCCCTGGGGTTTGGTTTCGGTGGGGTCGGTAACCGTTACGCGAAGTGTGTTTTCACCCACGCAAATCCAAGGCGTAATATCCAGCGTAAAAGGCGTAAAACCCCCTGTGTGTTCCCCTGCCAAATTTCCGTTGACATACACCCTGCTGACCGCATCCACACCCCCGAAATGCAGCAACACCTTATCTATAATTTCGCTTTCCCCCAACATGATTTCCCGTTCGTAAATCAACATTTGTTCGGGAGTCAGCGAAGGGATTTTCACCCCCGAAAGTACGCTTTCGGGGGAAAAGGGTACGGTTATCGCAAAATCTTGTTCCTGCCCCTTTTCGGGGTAATTTTGCACGGTCAACCGCCACGTGCCGTTTAAGTTTTTCCAGTGTTTCCGCATAAGTTGCGGACGGGGATATTCATGAAAGGGTAGAAACATCTTCCTGCTCTCTCCTTTGTTTTTTTCTTGTAAAAGGAATATCGCACAGGGCTGCGGCAAGCAAAGTAAGTGCCGCACCTACCCATGCCCAAGGGGTTAAATCCTGATGCAAAACCGCCGCCGAAAGCAGCACTGCCAAGGCAGGGTCAATATACGAAAGCGCACCCACCGAAAGGGTGGAAAGTGCGCCGTACGCCCCAAAATACAGTGCATAAGCCACACCCGTTTGCAGAATACACATTGCAAGCGTCAACCCCCATTCCCCCGCGGTAAGCGCAGGTAGGGATACCCCATCCTTTATCAGTGCGTAGGGCAAAACGGCAAGGGCGGCAAACAATAATTGCGGAACGGTTTTTTCGTACGCAGAAAGGTCCTTTAACTTTTGGTTGATTAACATTACCCCTGCGTAAAGGCAAGCCGCAATCAAGGCAAAGGGTACCCCTTTGTATACGTTGGCGGTAAAGGGAATTAACCCCGAAACCAAACAAACGCCCAGCAAGGCAACCCCGAAACATATCCCCTTTTTGGCAGTAAACCGTTCGCGGAAAATAAACACTGCAAACACCGCCGCAAGCAGG
>JAZRTI010000040.1:0-40093 GCA_045651955.1 Christensenellaceae bacterium
CCCTAAGAACGGCGTGCGGCATCAGAACGATATTCGCAAGCACTGGAAGAAGATCACCGGCGAGGACATCCCCTGGTAAGCTTTTCCCGCCCCGGCGTCATGCTGTGGGCGGTTTTTTATTTTGCCAGTAATATTCTTTATGCCCTTTATTTTTCAAAGGTTACGGCACGCACGCCGTTTTTAATTTCTATGCGCAAGGTTTTTCCGTTTACGGGGAAAGTTGCGGTTGCGTTTTGACTTGCAAATTTTTCCCCAAACACGGGGTTTCCGTTTGCATCCGTTCCTAGGTACCCAAGGCACGCCTGCGCTAAATACACCGCCGCCTTGCTTGCAAAGCCGTGGCAACAACTTGCCCCGGGGTTATCGTGTTCCCACAAAGTACCCGTTCTTACTGCCATTTTATAGAAAAATTCTGCGCTTTCGGATAACACCTTTTCGTAATTTTCTTCCCTAAGCCACAGTTCTAACCGCATATAGTTGCCAACGAAGGCGTTGGATTTATATACTTCCGGCTCGGTTACTTCTGCATTGCGGAAGGGTCCAAAGGTTTGCATTACGTTTTGGTAAAACTTAGGATGCGAATTTTTATCCACAAGCCCCGTGTAAAGCGCGTAATATTGACAAGTTTCGGTGGTTTCCTTTTGCAAAACAAGTTTTCCGTTTTCGCGTATTGCGTGGTCGCGGAAATAGATGCCGTCAAAGGCTTGCGAAAGCACGGTTTTCCGCACTTTTTCCGCCTTTTGCTTCCACTTAAAGTTCCCGTACAGTTCGCTTGCAATTTCCAGCACGTACGCGTAGAACATATTGCTTGGATAGTTTACGTCCTGCACAAATTCGTTAGCTCTGCTCCATTCCACAAACACCCAGCCGGGCAATTTTTCTAAAAGCCCATCCGCGTTTTCATAAGTTGCAAAGAAATCCAAAAGCGCTTGGATTTTAGGCGCGTAGGATTGTATCAGCGCGCTATCCCTAGTTCGGGCAAGATAGCCTTTTAATTCCACAATTAGCCACATATCCCAGTTGGGAATAAACTGCCCCGTGGGGTGGTCGCCGGGATAGCACATGGGGAACACGCCGTTAGGTAGATTATTGCACCCGTGGTTCAGTATCACGGTTAAAAAGTGGTTTTCCACCGTGTTTTTACCCGTAAACAGCCGTTCGCTTTCGGCGGTAAAACTGCTATCGCACAGCCATCCCGCGCGTTCTCTGGAAGGGCAATCGGTTAGCACGTCCACCGCGTTTTGCGCGAAGGATGCCACCGCCGCTTCCCACACCGCATTCAGTTTTTCGTTATCCGTTTTGAAAGTTGCGGTTACTTCCGCATTTTCGTATAAACGCATAGACGCGCTTTCTATTTTGCCTTCCCCCTTTACCACCAGTTTTAGATAGCGCAACGTATAAGGTTCAAAGGTGGAAAATTGATGCACGCCCTTAGGGAAGGTAACCTTTACGCAGTTTACCGTATCCGAACGCATGGGCGCAAGCCTATGTAATTGGGGATGCACCGTGTTTGCCTTTATCGGGTCCCCCCTTTCTTCTTCTAACAAAATTTCATCAAACAGCGCGTACACGGTTACGTCGCTTTCCGCCGTAAGAGTGTATTCAATAAAGCCCGTTTTATTCACGCCCAAATCGTAAAGGGTGTAGCGGTAATCCGCGCGCCCTTCCCCTTCGGGGCAAAAATACATTCGGTTTACTTCGTCATACAAATTTACGGATACTTCGCTATCCGCAAACCCCATATCACCCCCCGAAATACGCGCGTAGCCGGGAATTTGGTATTGGTATAAATCATCCCGTTGTTCCGCAATGCCCTTTTCTATCGCCGTAAAGGGAATTACCCCCATATACGGATAGGTAAGGTTATGCGCGCGCAAGGTGGGGAAAGGTACGTTTTCGGTTTCGCAAGGGATTTCCTCCCGGCGTAAATCGTACACCTCTGCCAGCGTTCGCTGATAGCTGTACCGCTGCACCTTTTGCTCCCTTTGGGGAAGATAATAGCCGGTAAAATCATCTTGGGTATATGTTTTTTCCCCACACGTTACCTTCGCCGTAAAAAACGCAGGTTCCTTGGGTTGATAGTACGAATATACGTTGTACGCCGCAACGAAAACCGAAAGGTTGTTTTCCCCCGCGGTAAGATAGGAGGTTACATCAAAGGTATGAATTAGGGCTGCCCCGTGTTCGGCGCGTAAGGGCCCGTAAAACACGAACTTTCCGTTCACTTCCACGCGGAACGCAGTGCCCGCCGCCATGGTAAGGGTGGTTTTTTTCGCGCCCGTAAAAGAGAGAGAAAATTTTGCAAGGATATTCTTTTCCCCACTTTTTCCTTTTAAGTAGATTGCTTTCTTCATCCATTAACCTGCCTGTACCGAAGTATAAATTTCCACGGGAAGGGTTATATCCGCGCGCACAGTAACAATAATATTGCCGTGGTAATCGGTGCGGTAGATTTCCGCGCCCACCCCTTCCGCGCGATCAATTACGGGTTGATGGGGATGCCCGTGGTTATTGCCTTCCCCTGCCGAAATGATGAAATATTCGGGGCTTAACGTATCCAAAAATTCTTGGCAGGAACTACCGCTTTTAATTTGCGCGGTGTTCCCCGTACCGTTACTGCCGTGATGTCCTGCTTTTAATACTTCTACGTCCGTAAGCGTAATATCCCCGTAGTGGCCTTGAGAAAACCGTTCCAAAACGTCCCGTTCCACGGTAACGTTGGCATCCCCCGTAAGTACAATTTGCTTATCCTGATATTCCAGCAGCATAATGGGGGAAATATTGTTTTTATCCAAAGAATCGGGGGTTGATGCTTCGCTGCCCATTTCCGCAAGATCATCCGCATCGGGGGAAAGCCATAATAGGCGGAACTGGTTATCCGTATCCGTAGAAAGGATTTGCGTACCCATTTTGCTTTCTATTACTTCACAGTTTTCGTTTTCTATTGCCGTAAGTAAATCCGCATATGCAACGGTATCCACCTTCCCTTCTCCGATTGTAGGAAGATACACCTTTTCCACTGCGGTATATTCAAACACCTCGTCCAAGCCCCCGATATGGTCGGAATCGTAATGGGTTACCAATAAATAATCAATTTCGGTGATTTCCAAATCGGTTAAATAGGTTTTTACTTCATCCCAATATCCCTTTTCTCCCCCGTCAATCAGCATATTCGTTCCGTCCGGAAATTCTATGTAAATACTATCCCCCTGACCTACGTCAATAAAATGCACGCGAAGATCCTCCTCCCCTTTTTGCTCCATTTCCACCGAAGGGAATACGGAAACAGGGGGTACTGCCGGAACCGATGGCAGGGCTGAAGGCGTGGGCGTAACCGAAGGCACCGTGGAAGGGGGCGCCGTTACGTTGTGTATGGTTTGATTGACAAACTTTTTTACGGGCGGAACAAACAAGTAGCACGCCAAAAGCACCGTACAAAGAATCAGTACAACGATTAACGCTTTTACTGAAAGATTGATTTTTATATTTTTACTTGTGTTCCTTCTTCTTTTTGCCATAATCTTCTCCTGCTTTCCAATGATGCATGCGTAAAACTTCTAAAATTTCGGGCATCCGCGCCTTTGTTTCCGCGTACCCTATTTCAAACAATTCGTCTAAACGGTCAAACTTAGTGGCTGAAAAATCACTTAAATCGGGATGAATTACCACGTCCGAATTGTGGTATCCCTTGTACGTAGCGTTTTTCATAGCAATTCTTACCGAAGCAATCAGCACCTCAAACATCCTAAGCGAATTTGTTGTTGCGGCATTTTTACTGCTTAAATCTATCGCAATTACCACTTCCGCCCCCAACGCACGCGCTACGTCCGAAGGGATGGGGTTTAAGTATGCACCGTCAACCAAGTGTCTGCCGTCCATCACAACGGGGCTGAAAACGGGAGCAATGGCGGAGGACGCCGTTACGCTTTTGGCAAGATTGCCTTGGGTAAGAACTACCTCCTCCCCCGTTTTTAAGTCTACCGAAAGGGCTGCAAAGGGCTTAGGCAGGTCTTCTATTCTCTTTTCCTCCCCCAAAACAGAACCCACAAGTTCGGTAATTTTTGCACTGTCCGTCATGGTAATCTGGGAAAAAATCCCCCTTTTGCGAATGGAGGATAAATCCGCCGTGGAAACCTTTTCGTAAATTTCCCGCCAGGTCATACCGCTTGCATAAGCAGCACCCACAATGGAGCCGATACTGGTTCCCGTAATAATATCAAATGCAATGCCGTTTTCGCTAAACGCTTTCAGCGCGCCCACGTGTGCCATTCCTTTTGCACCGCCGCTGCCAAGGGCAAGCCCTAATTTTACCTGCCCACGGCGAAAGGGATTCCATAACATCCTTGCCAACTCTCCTTTCCGCGCGCTGTTACGCGTGGCTTAGCGGCCTTCCCCCTCGGGGGCGTCCGTTTCTTTGTTAGCCTTGCTGATTGCCTTACTTTTTTTAATTACTTTATATACGAAATATAGCAAAAATACCGCCGCAAGTGCTAACAGCACGTACAAAATAATATCCACGTAAGGCAAAAACAATTCCGCAAGTAAGGAAATAATTATCCCGGCAATCAAATTTCCACCCACAACAGGAAGAACCGCTTGCTTAAATTTTAAGTTCATAAACACCGCAAGTCCGCTGCCCATCCAAACCCCCGTCATGGGCAGGGGGATTGCTACGAACAAAAATACTGCCAGCATTTTAATTTTTTCGGGGGTCAGTTTTCCGTTTTCCCCCTGTTTTTTGATTTCACGTTCCGCTTTATCCTGAATATAAGTTTCCACGCCTACCGCAAGGGAGCGAAAAAACTTCCATTTTTTCAGCAAATTCAAAACGGGAATCAAAAGGAAAAACAGAATAAAAAAGACCAGGGAGGAGCCCAAAAAGGAAAGCCCAAAACTTTCCCAAAAGCCCAAACCGACCTGTTCACTTCTTGCAAACATGATGCTGCCTTTCAGTTCAATTAAGGGAATCATAGACCCCAAAAACGTTGCAAGCGGCGCACCGAAAACTTTTTCCAAAAACGCAATTACTGCATCCATACATTCTCCCCCACAAAACCACTTTGCAAAATATATTTTGCATTATGTGAAATTTTGCTTGCTTTTTTTCGGAAATCATTATATCATAGTTTTAACGTTTTTACAAGGATTTTTTCATATTTTATGACGTTACAACAATTATTATCCCCCTTCCGTGCCGCAATTGAAAAATACCACATGATAGAAGAAGGGGATGGGATTGCCGTAGGGCTTTCGGGCGGAAAAGATAGCGTTGCCCTGTTGACCTTGCTTGCCGCCTTACAAAAATTTTATCCCAAGCGTTTTAAGCTGTGTGCTATTCGCGTGGATATGGGCTTTACGGATACCGACCCAACGGAAGTTTCTACATTAAAAAGTTATTGTGAAAGCCTGGGGGTAACTTATGAAGAAGAAAAGACGCAAATTGGGGAATTATTATTTGAGGTACGAAAGGAATCAAACCCTTGCAGCTTATGCAGTAAGTTAAGAAGGGGTGCCTTAAATTCTGCGGCGCAGCGATTAGGGCTGAACAAACTTGCACTGGGTCATCACGCAGACGATATGATGCAAACCTTTTTGCTTTCTGCTTTTTATGAAGGCAGGCTTTCCACCTTTGCACCCCTTTCGTATATGAGTAAATCGGGCATAACTTTAATACGCCCCATGATATGGATGCGCGAAAAAGACATTACCGCCTTTATGCGTGATAAACCCGTTTTGCATAACCCCTGCCCTGCAAACAAACATACCAAGCGGGAAGATATGAAAGATTTTTTGGGAGAACTGAAAAAAAGTATTCCCTTTGCGGAAGAACGGCTGTTTACCGCTTTAATTCACCCCGAACGCTACAACCTGTTTGATAAGTTTGAACGCGATTGCGAAAGCCTTGCAAACCGCGGCACAGAATCCACCGAAAGCGAAAAATAACCAAGGAGAAAACTAAAATGAAACAAAGAAACGGCACCATTGACTTTTTTAAGTTTATATTTGCAATAGTGATTGTGTTTTACCACTGCGCACAGTTTTTTCACTTAAAAACTTCTGCCCTTGTGGTATGCGGCTATTTGGCGGTAGAATTTTATTTTATCGTTTCGGGATGGCTGCTAATGAAACGCGCGGAATCCGAAAAAGAAGAAAACGTATTTAACGCCACCTTAAAAATGACGGGCAAAAAATACGCTTCCTTTTTTATCCCCCTACTGATTGCGGTAATTACCTCGCTGGGATTTCGTTTATATAATACCCATTTAAGCGCGAAAGATGTTTTCTACACCATAGTTTTAAGCAGTAGCGATTTATTCTTATTGCAAATGGCAAAATTCCAAGGTGTTTGGACAACCGAAGTTTCTTGGTACTTATCCGCGCTTTTGATTATTTCCTTCTTAATTTACCCCATACTGGTAAAACGCAAGGATTTGTTTTGTAAATACTTAGCGCCTTTGTTTGTGCTGTTTATTTACGGTTTGTTTTCTGCCACTTGGGGCACGGTAGACGGCCCCGCTTATGAAGTGGGCAGAGTGTATAAAGGTGTTTTACGTGCCCTTGCAGGGCTTTCCCTTGGCTGTATTGCTTATTGCATTACCCAAAAAATAAATAGCGCAACCGAAAACAGTTTGCTTACGAATAAGGCGTTTTTGGGTACGGTGGAAGTAATTACCCTGTTTGGCGCACTTGCATTTATGCTTTTATACCGCCATGCAAACACAATGGACTACTTTATTATCCTTGCGCTTACCTTTGGTGTTGCCATTGCGTTTAGCGAAAAAAGTTGTCTAAACAAAATTTTCCGCGGAAAAGTGTTCAGCACTCTGGGTGTATACAGTCTTTCCTTATACTTGAACCACCTGTATATTTCCAGCCAAATCCCCCGGTTCTTTCCCAACCTGCACCAAAACAAGCAAATGCTTATTTATTTGGGGCTGATTACGGTGGTTTCGCTTTTCAACTTTTTCCTTACTTTGTTGCTGCGAAAAATTATACGAAAATACAAACAACGCAAAACCCAGAAAATGCAAATTGAAAACTAAAAAAACGGCTTACGAAAATTTTTCGTAAGCCGTTTTATTTTATGCAATTTCTTCGCTATCTGTTTTCTTTTTTTTCCAAAATTTTTGTTTTAGCATACGGTACGTTGCCGGGAAGGATTCCCACGCAAGCATAACTAAAAATCCCAAATACGCCATAAAGCGGAATACATTTGCTGTTTTTACCCCAAACAACATTCCGTACTGATAGGGTTTAATAATATACCCAAACTGCAAGGGGGAAAGCGCAAATAAGAATAACGCCATATAAACGTAATCCCGTTTGGTTTTTTGTTTATCCGCAAGGAACATTACAAGGGGCAATAATAACATAATGCCCGAATACAGGTAACTAACCGAAGGCACCAACATTGTAAGCAAAGCGGCAATTAAAAGGATTTTCCAACGTTTTTCAGAAGTAACGCAAACCAAAAACGCCAGCACAAAACAAAACGCCACAAGAATTAGGGAAATATATTTTACTGCGGCGTACTGCGTAAACACCGTGCCGCCCGAAAAAACGGCAATTACAATACGCAATACCGAGTTAAAAGATAAATCTCCCGACAGCGAATAGATGTACGAAACGC
Source organism: Christensenellaceae bacterium (assembly GCA_045651955.1). Lineage (GTDB taxonomy): Bacteria > Bacillota > Clostridia > Christensenellales > Borkfalkiaceae > SIG402. Next base: position 7,631 of record JAZRTI010000040.1, read on the forward strand.
CGTTTACCTCTGCTGCGCTGTTTTCCGAAACAAACGTAAACATATGATGGAAAAATTGCTTTATGTTTTCCAGGTATCCACCTTCAAAATACGCAAAGGGCAGGAAAAAGCAAAGCAGGAAATAAACGCCTAAACGCAAAATCGCTTTCCAGTCCTTATCCCTTAAAAGCAAAAGCCCCAAAGCCAACGGATAAATTTTCATACCGCCCGCTAGCGCCAAACAAACCAAAGATATCTCTTTCTTAATTTTATTTTCGCTTTGATAGAAAACTAAAAAAGCAAAAGAACACAAAAAGGCGTAAATTAAAAAGTTTGCACGGTTAAACGCGAACAGCACGGGGGCAGAAAGCACGGATAGAACAAACACGATACATGCGGAAAGAAAGGGGCGGTTTTTGAAAATTTCATTCTTTTTGAAAAATGCGTACAAAAGAATAAAGAACAACGCCAGAAAAATAACAAAGAACAACAGGAAAGCAATACCAGAAAAAAAGTTTTCCCCAACAAATCCATAGATATAAGCAAACCGCTTATCCGGTTTAATTTGACAAATGCCGTAGAAGAAATCTGCAAGCATTAACGCAAGGGGCGGATAGGAAGATTGGTATGCAATATACGGCGAATCGGTGGAAACAAATTCCAAAACGTTCCAAAAATCCATAAACGCGTCGCTTAAATACTGAAAAAACAGTATATTGCCTTGCGCAGTTTTCCACGTTGTCCCGTCCACCAAAAAAACAGTGGTACGGTTAGCGTAAAATATCCATTGAATTAAAAAAGCAACCACGGCAAAGGAAAATGTACTCAAAAAAATCAGATTGATTTTTTCCCAAAGGCTTGCGCGGCTTATTTTTTCTTTCCATATTTTGAACCGTTCTTTCATACTTTCCACCATAACAAGATTTTCCCACTTATTATATTCTTTTTTCAGGGAAATGTCAAACTTATAAAACAAAAAACATTTTCACAATGTTTCATTTGGCAAAAAACAAAAAACACTTTGCGGCACCCCAAAATTTGTGGGTGCCGCGTCTATATTTTATTTATGCATGTATTTTTGCGTACGCTTGCGCCACGTTTAAGGCGTGGTCTCCAATACGTTCAAAGTCAGTTAAAAGTTCACTAAACAATATACAACCTTCTTCGGTACACTCGCCTTTCTTCATCCGTTCAATGTGCGAATCGCGGTAGGAGCGCTTCATCACGTCCATTTCCTCTTCTAACGCCGCTACTGCAGAAAGCCACGCTTCTCCATTTTCGGGTTTGGAGATTTTTTCCATTGCGGAAAGGGCGGTTTCCCGCATCAGTTTTAATTCCTTCACAGCTCCTTCGCTAAAAGTAACACTGTGCCGCAACATACGGTTTACGTAGCCGCCAATGTTTACCGCGTGATCCCCAATGCGTTCCACATTACCCGAAATCAGGAAATATTCTTCGGTATCCGCAACCTCTCCACGCCCTTGTGTGCGCGCCAATATTTTAGAAATAAACTGCGAAATATCCTTATTCATTTCATCTAATCTTTCTTCGGTCTTTTCAATTTCTTCTATCATGCCTTCGTCTGCGGTAATCACGCAGTCAAAGCAGCGCCCAACGTTTTCCTTTGCAAGGGTAATCATTTTAGCAACTTCCTGGCGTACACGTTCGGTATGAATTGCGCCGTAACCCAAGCCACCCGTACGCTTTGCAAATTCCACAAGGCTTGTTTCGTTTTGTTCGCCGTTTCTTTTATCGGGAAGAACTTTCCTTGCAAGTTTTGCCAAATAATTACCGAAAGGCAATAACGCAAGGGTGGTTACTATATTGAATACGGTGTGCATATTTGCAATTTGCGCCGCGGGGGCGTTGGGGGTGAACCTGCCCACCCAATCCGTTACAGGCAGCAAGATGCAAACGGCAGTAAATAACAGCGTGCCAATTACGTTAAAGGTTAAGTGAATCACGGTGGTTCGCTTTGCTTCCTTACTGGTACCGATGGAAGCAAGCACCGCAGTAATACACGTACCGATGTTCATACCAAACAGAACGAATACACTGCTTGCAAAAGGAATTAAACCCTGCGCCGCCAAGGTTTGCAGTATCCCGATTGCCGCTGAAGAACTTTGAATCAAAGCGGTAAATATGGCACCCACACCAATACCTAAAACGGGGTTTTTGAATTGCGTCATTAAATCCAAAAAAGTTTGACTGGATTGTAAGGGGCGCATTGCCTCCGCCATCATATCCATCCCGATAAACAAGATACCGAAGCCCGCCAAGATTTGCCCGATGTTCGCAATTTTTCTATTCTTTATAAATACCACGGCAGCAACACCCAAAAAGGCAATCAAGGGCGCGCCTGCCCCGATATCCAACGCTACCAACTGCCCTGTAATGGTGGTACCGATATTTGCACCCATAATTACCCAAACCGCTTGGTTTAAGGTCATCATTCCCGTACTAACGAATCCCACCACCATAACCGTGGTTGCCGAAGAGGACTGGATTACCGCAGTAATCACCGCCCCCACTAAAACACCTAAAAATCGGTTAGAGGTTAATTTTTCCAAAATCAGTTTCATTTTGTTCCCGGCGGCTTTTTCCAATCCCCCGCCCATCATTTGCATCCCATAAAGGAATAGCGCCAAGCCCCCAAGTAGGGCTACTACATGTGTGAATTGCATCTTTTTACTCCTTTTTCCTATTTTTTTCTTCCATTTTCGGCATAGAAAAGGGAAGGTTTTTACTTGTTGAAAAGAATCCTAAAATAAAAGAAAAAGACTTCTACGGGATAAAAATTTTATCCCGCAAAAGCCTTAAAAATACGTATAGAAATGGATAGTGTTTTTTTGCTTCTGTAAGAAGCACCGTATCTTCATATGCTTATCTCCTAAAACTCTTCCCTTTGATTGTAGGGGATTTTTTTTATTTTGTCAAACGATTTTTAGGAGTTTTGCAAATAATTTTTTCATTCTTGCCGTAACCCCTTTAGGGGTTACGGTTGGCTAAAATACGCCTGTTATCGCGCAAAAAAAGAACCGAATGAATTTCGGTTCTTTTTTCCTTTATATTTATTTATTATGTTGCACGATTTTTGCAATTCCGTAGTAAAGCGGAACGGTTAAAAATAAAATCCAATGGGGATGCCACCATCCCTGCCAAAGCCCTAAAAACAAGTATACCATTGCAACCAACGTGGGATAAGAAACGTAGAAAAAATTATGCTGTTGCACGGCGCGGACAATGGAAGAAAATAGGGGTATGGAAAACAACAGTAACCACCCATATTCCCACCCTTTGGGAAGGATAAACCCAACAAGCAGGTACGCTACCGTGGCAATCAAGGGATATAGAACCATTACCGTTTTCTTATATTTTAACGAACGCAAAGTGGAATAATAAACGGGAATGGTGATAAACACCGACCAGCACACCCGCCACGCGTTATATGCAAAACCGATTACCAAAAATACGATTAAACAAAGAATGGGATATGGGAACCATTGAATCACCCTATCCAAAGTAGAGGGGGCTTCCGCCGGGCGCGCCAACGCCGCTTCCAGCGTTTCCCCATAGGTATATTCTTCTGCGGACGCTTTTTCCACCAATTTTTCATAACTTGCCATATCAATATCGGGAGTTTTCCCCAGCAAAAGTGCGTCAATGGAAATTTCATATACACGGGAAATAGCAATCAGTTTTTCGCTATCCGGAAGTCCGTCCCCGTTTTCCCACTTGCTAAGCGTTTGGCGACTGACACCCAGTAATGCCGATGCCTCCTCCTGCGAAAAGCCTGCATTTTTACGCGCAAGCAGTAGGCGTTTTGCAATTGCTTCGTAATCCATAGCTTCCTCCTACCCTTGCATACGGGCAAGCACTTCTGTTTGTTCGGGATAGGAAGGAATTGCCCCGTACCCTTCCACCGATATTGCACCTGCGGCGTTGGCAAAACGCAACATTTTTGCCCCTTCTTCCTGCGAAATATTTTCCACGCCCCCGCGAAGTGCAATTTGCGCGAGCAAACTTCCAAAAAAACAATCGCCTGCGCCCGTGGTATCCACGCAATTTGCAGGAAATCCGTTTTCCGCAACCGCAATATCCTTGGTAACCAAAATACTGCCTGCCGCACCCATGGTAACAACCGCAACCCTTGCACCCAAGGCAAGTACGCCGTAAGCGGCTTCAAAGGGGTCCGAAATCCCCGTTACAAGCTCTGCTTCTTCTTCCGAAAGTTTTACGATATCGCATGCGGGAATCACCGAAACCATACGGGCACGCGCCTTTTGGGGGCTTTGCCATAAATTGGCACGGTAGTTGCCGTCAAAGGAAACCAAGCAGTTCTTCTTTTTCGCAAGCGCAATCGCTTTTAACGTGCTTTTTAAGATGGGCTCTACCGTTAAGGATAAACTGCCAAAATGGAAAATTCCGCGCATGGGCATCCGCTCCACCGTAATTTCCTGTTCGGTAATTTCCTTATCCGCCAAGCGGTAAAAACTAAAATCCCGCTCCCCACTTTCCGTAAGCGAAACGAAAGCAAGGGTGGTGTTGTGTTTCATACTAACCAAAAGTGCAGAAGTATCCACACCTGCCTTTTCCAACTCTTCACGCAAGAATACGCCAAAGTTATCTGCGCCCACCTTACAAAAAACGCCTGCTTCTGCACCCGCTTTCCGTGCGGCAACCGCCACGTTGGCAGGGGCACCGCCTGCATGCACCTGATAAGTTAGGGGGGAAATGCCCGTCATATCGCAAAGCAGTTCGCCAAAACATAAAATTTTCATAACTAATCCTCTATCATCCGGGAAGTATTTGCAGTAACTACGACCTCTTTTCCCGTAACCGGATGTATAAATCGCAAACGGTAACAGCAAAGTTTTTGGCCGCCGTTATACGCGCCCACCCCCGTACCGTACAGAGTATCCCCCACCAAAGGGTGGGATAACAACTTTGCGTGTACGCGGATTTGGTGCGTGCGCCCCGTAAGGGGCTTGACTTCACACAGTGTGTTTTCCCCCACTGCACGCAGAGGGATAAATTCCGTAACTGCCGGTTTTCCGGCGTAATCGGGAATCCGTGTAATATCTTCCGCACGCCGAATGGGTGCATCCACCCTTACGCGCCCGTTTACTTTGCCCGTAAGCAATGCAAGGTACGTGCGTTCAATGCCTTCCGCCTGTAAAATACTGTGCATAACCCCTGTTTTAGCAACCAGAACCAAACCCCGGGTATCTTTATCCAAACGGGTAACAATATGGCAGTTTGCGCTTGGGTATGCCGCGGAAAGCGCGCCCAGCAGGTTGTTGTTTTCATGCCCGTTTCCGTATACCGTGGGGATTCCTGCGCCTTTTTCCACAACCAAAACATCTTCGTCCTCATACCGCACCGAAAAAGGCACCGTGCAAGGCGGGATTTTTTCGCTTTTCGGTTCAGAAAAACAAACCGTTACCTTATCCCCTGCGCAAACCTTATCCATTGCAGTTACGCGAACGCCGTTCACGGTTACGCGACCCAACTCCTTTTTCAAAAAGGAACAAAACCGCGCGGAAAAACGGTTACGGAGCACGTCCCTGATTTTTCCCGAAAAGGGGGCGTCAAAGGAAAACGTGCGGATTACGTTTACCTCCATATTAAAAGAATTTCATGGTAAAACCAAGGGTATATGTGCCGCCGGCAGGAACTTGCGCAAAGTCCTTTTTGGTAGCAAAATCGTCCGTAACCCCTTCATCCGAAGGCAAAGATGCCCAAGGTTCCAAGCAAACGTAAGGTGCGGGCTTTTTGTTGGCATGCCAAATACCCACGTAGGGCATATTTTGCATTTCCATCGTTACGCCCTTGCCTTGGGGTCCAACCAAAGTAACGCCTTTGGTTCCCGAAATCACAAGCGCGTCGTTATCAAACAAATCGTGGCGCAACGCCAAAGATTTATTCGTCAGTTTTAATTTTTTGGTTTTTCCCGTTACCAGTACGTTTGCACTCATTTCATGCAAAACAGGCTTGCTGCCACGGGGGAACACAACCTTGTATTCTTCAAAAGTTTCCCCATCCACCAAAGGCACGTTAATACCGGGATGTCCACCCACCGAACAGGGAAGAACGCCCTTACCGGGGTTTTCAATTTTATATTCTACCGTAAGCTTGCTGCCGCGAAGGGAGTAGGTAATATAAAAGCGGAAAGCAAAGGGATATACTTTTAAGGTTTCTTCGGTTTCGGTAAGAAGCATGGTTACCGAAGATTTTGCCTTTTTTACAACCGTAAAGTTCATTTTTCTTGCAAAACCGTGCAGCCCCATATCGTACTTTTTACCCTGCCACAGATATTCCGCATTATACAGTCTACCTACAATGGGAAACAGGTTATACGCACGTCCCGACCAAAATTCGGGATTGCCTTGCCATAAATATTCCACACCGTTCTTATCCTGAATAGAAGCCGGTTCTGCCCCTAATTTTGCAATTTTAACGGTGAGATTTGCATTTTTAATGGTGGAAGTTTTCATTTTCGTACTCCTTAATAAAATTGGGGATATTTGCTGCCGCATTCAGCGCTAAATCTCCCCTGTGATTCGTATGAACGAATTGCAGATATCCTTCGGCAGCAATCATTGCGCCGTTATCCGTACAAAGTTGTTTTTCGGGCATATACAGCTTTACCCCTTCCTTTGCAGCGCGGGCAAGGCATAGTTCGCGCAAGCGTCCGTTTGCAGCAACGCCGCCCCCCAAAGAAAGTACACGGTAGCCCGTTTCCTTTACCGCGCGGAAAGCTTTATCCACCAAAACCGAAAGTGCAGCGTTTTGGAAGGACGCGGCTACGTCGGGCACCGAAAACCCTTCACCCGTCTGCGTTTTGGTATGACAGTAATTGACCACTGCCGTTTTTAAGCCGCTGTAACTGAAATCGTAACCTTTATCCCCTTTTAACATTTGGGGCATGGGAATTATGGGTTTTCCTTCCCTTGCGGCGCGTTCCACACCGGGGCCGCCCGGGTAAGGAATCCCCAGCACCCTTGCAACTTTATCAAAAGCTTCCCCCACGGCATCATCCCGCGTAGAGCCAAGCACCTGTAAATCCGTGTACGAATTTACCTGTACAACCGCGGTATGTCCACCGCTGGTAAGTAACGTAATAAACGGGGGTTTCAAATCGCTGTTTAAGTAGCCTGCGGCAACGTGCCCGCGAATATGATTTACCGGAATTAACGGTTTTCCTTCGGCGTATGCAATCCCTTTGCCGAAAGAAACACCCACAAGCAGTGCCCCAAGCAATCCCGCGCCAAAGGTAACTGCAATCCCCGAAATTTCCTTTACCGTTACGCCCGCCTGTTGCAAAGCTTGCGTATATGCGGTATCAATAACGGTGGCATGTGCGCGGCTGGCTATTTCGGGAACAACCCCACCAAACTGCACGTGTTGGTTGCAAGAAGAAATAATTACGTCCGAAAGAATTTCCCTGCCGTTTTTCACCACCGAAACTGCCGTTTCGTCGCAAGAAGATTCAATTCCCAAAATCAACACGTCCTTCATCTTTCCGCCCTATCCGTTTGCCGCCGTAGGTGGCGGCGGTTGTTTACGATTTTTTCAAGTAGTCTACGATAAACGGTTCAATATCCCCGTCCATTACGCCTTGCACGTCTGCCGTTTCACAGCCCGTGCGGTGATCTTTTACCATAGTATACGGGCAGAACACGTACGAACGAATTTGACTGCCCCATTCAATTTTTTTGATTTCACCTTTTAGGTTCTGTTCGTGCGCCAGGCGTTCTGCCTCCCGCCGTTCAATCAGTTTACTAATCAGCATTTTCATTGCCTTTTCGCGGTTTTGAATCTGACTGCGTTCGTTTTGGCAAGCCACGATAATCCCCGTGGGAAGGTGGGTAATACGGATAGCTGATTCGGTTTTGTTTACGTGCTGACCGCCCGCACCGCTACTTCTGTAAGTATCCACTTTTAATTCATCGGGGGAAATTTTAATTTCTCCGTCCTCTTCAATTTCAGGGATAACTTCTACCGAAGAAAAGGAAGTTTGTCTTCTGGCGTTGGAATCAAAGGGAGAGATACGCACCAAACGGTGTACGCCCTTTTCCGCCTTTAAGTACCCGTAGGCATTGATACCCGAAACGCGGATGGTTACGGATTTAATTCCTGCTTCATCCCCATCCAAGCGGTCCATTTCTTCAATTTTATATCCTTTGCGTTCGGCGTACATCATGTACATACGGTACAGCATCTCCGTCCAATCGCACGCTTCGGTACCGCCCGCGCCCGAATGTAAGGTCATAATTGCGTCGTTTGCGTCATATTTACCGCGCAAAAGGGCACGGATACGCATTTGTTCCATATCCTCTTCTGCGGTTTTTAATTCTGCCTCCAATTCCTCTACCATACTTTCATCATTTTCTTCTAAAATGAGTTGCAGCATGGTTTCGGAATCTTCCACACTTTGGCTGGTTTTGTCAAATGCACCTATTTTACTTTCCAAGGCACTGATTTCCCTGCCAATTTTGGCAGATTTTTCCAAATCCTGCCAAATTTCGGGGTTTTCCTGTTCCTTTTTCAGTTCGGTTAAGCGTTGCTTTAAGGTATCTAATTCCAACGCCTCTGCCGTTTCCGCAAGTACGGTGCGCAGCGCGCGGATACGCATCTGGTATTCGTCAACTTTAATCATGTACTATTCTTCCTTATGCGTTTTTTCCGCAGCAATCTTTGAACTTTCTGCCACTGCCGCAGGGACAGGGCGCATTTCTTCCCACTTTGTTACTGTGTGCGGTTACAGGGCCTTTATGCAGGTCTTCTTCCACCCGTTTTACGGGTGCTTTTTTCAGTTCGGCTTTCAGTAACAGTTGAATTGTATCATGTTGGATACTTTCAATCAGTTCGTCAAACATGGCAAAGCCTTCGCGCTTGTACGCCAAAATGGGATCGTCGTTCCCGAAAGCGCGCAAGCCGATACCGCGGCGAAGCTGATCCATGGCGTCAATATGGTCAATCCATTTGCTATCTACCGTTTTCAGCATGATTTGACGTTCAAATTCATAATAATCAAACCCTTCTTCCTTATAATGCGCAATTTTTTCTTCGTACGCATCCACGGTGGCTTGCAACAGTTTTTTCTTTATGCTTTCCGCCGTACAGTTCTTCTGCATTTCGGGGGTGAAAAATTCACTGTCTTTGGGCAGAAGTTTATCTTCAATATTTTTATTCAAGCGTTCCGCATCCCATAAAGAAGGCTGTACGCCCATATCTTCGGATGCCATAACCACGCCGTCCACGTAATCGGGAATCAGTTTCAAGATGTCCTGATGCACGTTTTCGCCTTTCAGTACCTTAAAACGTTCTTTATAAATTACCTCACGCTGTACGTTCATCACGTTGTCGTATTCCAGCACCTGACGGCGAATACCGAAGTTTTTGCCTTCAATGTTGCGCTGTGCGTTTTCTACCGAACGGGATAGCATTTTGCTTTGAATACAAGTTTCTTCGTCAATTTTGAAGAAATTATAAATACGTTGCATGCGTTCCCCGCCGAAACGGATTGCAAGTTCGTCCTCTAACGAAATAAAGAATACCGAACTGCCTTCGTCCCCTTGACGGCCGCTTCGTCCGCGCAGCTGGTTGTCAATACGGCGGGATTCATGGCGTTCGCTGCCGATAATACACAAACCGCCTGCTTCAATTACTTTTTTCTTTTCTTCATCCGTTTGCTTTTTGAATTCGGCGTGCAATTTGGCGTATTCTTCACGCACAGCCTGCGCTTCTTCCCCAATATCCGTTAGGTAGGAAGTAGCAAGTTCAATCAGTTCGGCAGGCGTACCCTTGGCACGCAGTTTGGCTTTTGCCATATATTCGGGGTTGCCGCCAAGCAAAATATCCGTACCGCGGCCTGCCATGTTGGTTGCAATGGTAACTGCACCCAAACGCCCTGCCTGCGCAACGATTTCCGCTTCGCGTTCGTGATTTTTTGCGTTCAATACGTTGTGGCGCACGCCTTTGCCCACCAAAAGGCGGGAAAGTTCTTCGGATTTTTCTACGGTAATCGTACCAACCAAAATGGGTTGTCCCGTTTTATGGCGTTCCACAATTTCGTTTATGATTGCTTTTTGCTTACCTGCCACGGTAGAATAAATGCAATCGGGTAAATCCTTTCTTACAACCGGTACGTTGGTGGGAATTTCTACTACGTCCAGCGCATAAATGCTGCGGAATTCCTCTTCTTCGGTTTTTGCCGTACCCGTCATACCCGAAAGTTTATGATATAAGCGGAAGTAGTTTTGGAAGGTGATGGTTGCAAAAGTTTTGTTTTCGTTACGGATGGTAACGTTTTCCTTTGCTTCAATCGCCTGGTGTAAACCTTCACTGTAACGGCGGCCGATCATCAAACGCCCCGTAAATTCGTCTACAATGATAATTTCCCCATCCGAAACCACGTAGTCGTTATCCCGCTTAAAGATATAGTGCGCTTTCAGTGCCTGTTGCAAGTGATGGTTCAGGTCTGCGTTTTCAATATCCCCCAGGTTATCAATCTTAAAGAATTTTTCCGCTTTTGCAGCACCGTTTTCGGTAATCTGTACGGTTTTTTCTTTGATGTCAACGGTAAAATCCTCTTCCGCTTTTAAGGTTTTTACAAAGCGGTTTGCAGAATAATACAGGTCGCTGCTTTTATCCCCTTTCCCCGAGATAATCAAGGGAGTCCGCGCTTCATCAATCAAAATGCTATCCACTTCGTCCACAATGGCAAACTGCAATTCGCGTTGCAGCATGGCAGACATGGTAGTTTTTAAGTTATCGCGCAAATAGTCAAAGCCCATTTCGTTGTTGGTGCCGTACGTAATATCCGCACGGTAGGCTTTTTGCTTTTCTTCCTCACTCATATCATGCAAAATGCAGCCCACGGTTAAGCCCAAATAGCGGTAGATTTTACCCATCCACACCGCGTCGCGTTCTGCCAAGTATTCGTTTACGGTTACGATATGCACGCCCTTGCCCGTAAGCGCATTCAGATATGCGGGAAGGGTAGAAGTTAAGGTTTTACCTTCCCCCGTTTTCATTTCCGCAACGCGACCCTGATGCAGTACGATACCGCCCATGATTTGCACTTTATAGTGGCGCATTTTCATTACGCGCCAAGCGGCTTCGCGCACCAACGCAAATGCGTCGGGCAAAATTTCATCCAAAGCCGCGGATTCATCCACGCCCTTGCGGGTTTTTGCCTGGCGCGCCTCAATTTGCTTTAAGCGATCCTTTAACACCTGCGTTTGTGCTTTTAATTCTTCTTCTTCCATAGCGGCGTACTTTCCTTCTAAAGCAAGTACCCCTTCCGCCATTTTATCTAACCGTTTGATATTGCGACGGTTCGTTCCGTTCGCAAGATAGGAAAACAGACCCATTTCGTCCACTACTCCTTATAAATTCATTCCCCACCATTATACCGCAAATGGCAAAAAAAGTAAATTGTTTCCCCCACATTTTTGGCAGTTTCCTACGGTTTTTGCAAAAAAAATCACGCTTTTTGTATCTTTTCTTTTTACGCACGCGGTTTTCCTGCGGAAAACGCAGAAAAACCTTTCGTTTGATTGACTTATGTATTTGCTTGTGCTATCATATTGTTGCATAAAAAAACGTAAGGAAAAAGTTATGAAAAAGTTTTTTACCAGCGAAAGCGTTACCGAAGGGCATCCCGATAAAGTTTGCGATTGTGTTTCGGACGCGGTTTTGGACGCATTTTTGGCACAGGACCCCAACGCACGCGTTGCCTGCGAAACGACTGCCTCCCCCAACCTTGTTTTGGTTATGGGGGAAATTACCGCAAACGGCAACGTGGATATTGAAAAAATTGCACGGGAAACGGTTTGTGAAATCGGATATAACGGCGAACGCGCAGGCTTTGACGGCAACGCCTGCCAAGTTATCGTAAACGTGCATAAACAAAGTGCGGATATTGCCCTTGGGGTAGACGCATCTTTGGAAAAGAAAAACGGGGGGGATGAAACGGATACCGTAGGCGCAGGCGACCAGGGTATGATGTTTGGCTACGCTACGGATGAAACCCAAGAACTGATGCCCCTGCCCTTGGTTTTGGCACACCGTCTGACCAAGCGTTTAACGGACGTTAGAAAACAAGGGATTTTGGATTATTTGCTTCCCGATGGAAAAGCACAAGTTACCGTGGAATATAACGGCAACGTTCCCACCCGCATTGATGCGGTTGTAGTTTCTTCCCAACACGCAAAAAACGTGGATATGGAATTGCTGCGCGCGGATATTAAGCGCGAAGTAATTGCAAAGGTAATCCCCGCAGAATATCTGGATGAAAACACCAAATATTTCATTAACCCCACAGGTAGATTTGAAATCGGCGGTCCGGTGGGCGATACGGGACTTACGGGCAGAAAAATTATCGTGGATACCTACGGCGGTGCTTGCCCACACGGCGGCGGCGCATTTAGCGGTAAGGACCCCACCAAAGTAGACCGCAGTGCGGCATATATGGCACGTTACGTTTGCAAAAACCTGGTTGCGGCCGGTCTTTGCAAGGAAGTAATGATTGAAGTTGCCTATGCTATCGGTGTGGCGCGCCCCGTTTCCCTTTTTGTAAACACGTACGGCACGGGAAAATTAGCAGACGAAGCAATTGCAAAAATTGTAGAAACGGAATTTGACCTTCGCCCTGCGGCAATTATCCAAACTTTGGGATTAAGAAAACCCCTATATAGAAATACCGCAGCATACGGGCATTTTGGCAGAACGGATTTCCCCTGGGAACAAACGGATAGAGTAACCGATTTGAAAAAATATTTATAAAAAATTTTCGCCCTTGGGTTTTCCCCTTGGGCGTTTTTTTAAGAATGCTGAAAAGAAAATAAAAAGCCACCAAAAGAAAAGCAATAATAAAGCCACCCAAATCGGGTGGCTTTTATTCTATGAAAATGGATAAGAAAGTTTATAAATCCTTGCGCATAATTTCATCCGTTTGTATATCCGATCCAAGAATAAAATTGTGTGCGCCGATTTTATAAAATCCAGTTTTTTTGTAAAAGCGTTTTGCTTTTTCGTTATGCTCCCAAACACCCAGCCAAACATATTGTTTGCCGCGCGCTACCGCGAAATCCAAAGCGTGTACCATCAGCCGTTTACCCAGCCCCATGCCTTGAAATTCCCCAAGCACGTAAAGCCGTTCTATTTCCAGCGATTTACTATCCTGAATATCCGTTTGCGAAGGGGTTTCGTTTACCTTGATATATCCTGCCGCGCGCCCTTCCACGTAAATTAAAAAGAAGGAAACGGCGGTATCGGCAAGTTCGCGTAACAGTTTTTCTTCGTTATACGCTTGGCTTAAATATTCCGCCATATCCTTTTGCGTATTGCACCAAGCAAAGGTTTCTAAAAAGGTGGTTTCGGATAATTCGCGCAGCAAGGAAACTTCCGTAGCCAAACACCGTTTTATTCGTATTTCCATAGCCGTTACACTTTTGCCGCGTATTCCTTAAACAGTTTTACGTAGATTTTGTACGTTTCCATACTTACGTCGGGGGGCGTTTGATGGTCCACGGCAGGAACCAGTTTCCCCTTTTGCCAGGAGGGCATAAGCCGTTCAAATTCCCGGCGCATGGCATCTTCCCCTTTCGCCATACAGGTTTTATCAAAATGCCCGATAAAGAACATTTCGGGATGTTTTTCAATGTATTTGGATACGTCCACCCCGGCACGGCGCTCTAAGGGCAGCATCCCTTGCGCACCCACCGAACCGTACCAATCTACCGCGTCCGTAATATCCCCATCACTATCAATCACCACGGGGACGTCCATTTGTTTGATAAGGGGTATTAGTTCCTTATAATAGGGGGCAAGAAATTCGTCAAACAAATTTTTGCCTATCATGGGTCCGCTGTTATAACTCATATCTTCCGCAAAGGTCATAAAATCAAAGCGGTGAGTGTTGCCGATAAATTCAAACACTTTTTTCAGCCATTCTTTGTTATCGTAACTGATTTCGTGCATTAAGTCCGGTTCGTCGTAAAAAGCGTAAAGGTGGTCTTCTATCCCAAACAGTTCGCGGGGCATCCAAAAAAAACCTTCCACCGTAAACCAGTGCACGGTATCCCCCTCCTGTTCCCCCGTCTTTTTCAGCCAATCAAAATATTCCTTGCTGTAAAAGGTGGTGGGGTCGCGGTATAGGGTGTGCTTAATTTTTTGATAATCTTCTGCCGACTTGATAATGCCGTGCCCGTGTTGGGGCGCGTGCGGGGTTTGGGGGGTACGCCAAGTAAAGTACGTTTGCAAGCACCCGTCCATGCCAAAATAGCGTTGAACGCCAAGTGCGTCCAAACTTTTATCCAGCCCTTCGCCCTGCCAACGGCGAACCGTTTGATCCCACCAAGGCGCCCATTCCAACATAGGCAAGCGGTCTACGCTTTCCCCTTTTACAAAACGGCGGAAGCGTTCGCCTGCGGTTAATTCCTTTTTATCCATTTTAGGGTCCCCCTTATAAATGCATTTTCTTAATTTCTTCTGCGTAGTATTTCACAAGTTCAAATTTAGAACCGGGCATAATGCGGTGATCGGGGCAAGGAATAAATCCGCCCATCTTTGCTAATTTTTGCATACGGGCAAGTTCTTTATCCACCGCCGCCTTATCCTTGCGGAACGCGGTTTTATCCATACCGCCCACCCCAAGCATGCCTTTGCCAAACGTTTCGCGCGCAGGGGCGAACTGATCCCCCCAAGTGCCGATTTCTATGGGGAACATAGTGTTTACCCCGTTTTCATACCACGTGGGAAGTAATGCTTTGGTTACACCATCGCAGTCCAAAGAAATTACGTCTATGCCGTAATCACGTACCAGTTCGTTGCGCTTTTTGTAGTGTTTGGCGCACAGTTCTTCAAACATCACGGGGGAAAGCAAGGGGCCGTTGGTGAAACAAATATCTTCCCAGTAATGCGCGAAGTCATAGCCCGAATAAATTTTCAAACTTTCTTCCGCACACTTCAACTGCAAGGCAGCGTAAGTATCCACAACATCCACAAGCAAATCGTAATCGTCGCACATCAAATAACTCATACCGATTACGGAAAGCATATTCCGAATTTCCCCAAACACACTGCCAAGATGCAAGCCCAAGGGGTTTTCGCGGATGGAATCTTCCGCCTTTAATTTTTCAAAATACGCGCGGTTGATTCTATCTTCCTTCCATTGCATTTTGGGCAGGTACAGTTTTTCAAAGGCATCCCTATCTTTCAACTGATAGTCGTCCTCTGCCGGAATAGAACTTGCGCCCGGCCGAACGCGCTCAATGAGCCCATCCGGGTTTTGCACACGCAAAAATCCATCCGAAAGTTCTTCCAGTACCACGCGGGGAAAAGCAGGGTCTAAACGAATACTGCCCGAAGTGGTGGTGTACCAGTTAAAATCCCAACCGATAATTTTATCTAATTCCCTATCCTTTGCGTTGCCGTCCCAAAGCCCTTTTGCCAGGTCCATGGGGATATGCCCTTGCTCCGCCCATTCTATTAGCAGTTCGTCCCAATAGCCAAAGTGAACGGCAGGCATACGGTCTGCCTTTCCGTAATGTAAAATTTGTTTTACGCGCTCTCTGTTATTCATAAAATAACTCCTTAATACAAAATTAGTGAAAAATACGTAACGGTGTTTGCTCCGTTTACGTAGTTGATATGCACTTCCTTTGCCAGTTCCACCACGTTAATTCCGCATGCTTCCATAGAAGTTTTAGCCTGATCGGGGAAACGGCAAGGCGCTGTGGGGTAGGTGCAAGTTTTACAAACGTTACAAGCCCCCGCACCCAAAAACAAGAATGGTTGCCCTTGCAGGGCGGAAAGTATCTCCTTTTCCATCACCGCGTGTTTTTCACGGGCAAGCGTCATCCCCTCAATATCAAAACTATCTTCTAAGTCGTGCTTGGTGGTGAAAACAAAAGCGTTTTCGTACGCAAGGCACTTTTCTTTTAACGCGGAAAGCGAACCCACCGCAGGGGGGCACGTCCACGTTTTGCCGTACATGCCGCAATAGTTTTGCTTGCACATACCTACCACTTCTTCTTGAAAGGATAGTTCCGCGCTTTTGAAAAAAGCAGATTGCCAAATTTTGCCCGCCGTTAGGGCAAGCAGCTTTTCTTTTATCGTACTCATCTTAAAAAAACATATATTCCATAAACAGTTCGGTGAAATCCGCACGGGTAGAAAGGGAAACCACTTCCACACTTGCCGCAAGTTCACGTGCCTGATTCCGCGCCGCCGCCGAAAGCAAACACGCCTTTGCCCCCAGCCCTGCGGTATTGCCCGCACTAACTATATTTTCACGCATGTTTTCGGGGAATAACCCCACCTTTACCGCACTTTCTTTATCCAGATAAAAACCCATACCGCCACATACGAAAAGGCGGTCTACCCGGGTAATACCGGCAACTTTCATAAGGGTTTCAATGCCTGCGCGCACCGCGCTTTTGGCAAGTTGAAAGGCGCGCACATCCCCCGCGGTTAGCGAAACGGCAGGGGCAAAAGCAAAACTTTCTTTCTCCGTTTGAAAAGCCCCCGTTTCGTCAATCACTCCCTGTTCCAACAAATACGCAACGGCATCCAAAAGCCCCGAACCGCAAATGCCTTTGGGGGAACCGTTCCCCACGGTGGTAATGGAAAGATTGCCGTTTTTTTGCTTGATTTGGGAAATTGCTCCTTCTACCCCGCCCATGCCGCAGGAAATTCCCGCGCCTTCAAAAGCGGGGCCTGCCGCAACCGAGGTTGCATACAGTTTTCCTTGGTGGGATAACAGCATTTCCCCGTTCGTGCCCAAATCCACCAGTAGGTTCGTTCCGGCACCGGTAAGATGGGTGGCGATTGCACCGCACGTAATATCCGCACCCACAAAAGCGGAGATGTTGGGCAAAAGAATTACCTCCTGCGCACTGTAACCCAGTTCCGCCCCGTACGTACGGGTTTCCAAAAATACGGGGGTAAAGGGAAATTTGCCGAAAGCAGCAATTTCCTCCCCTGCAAAAATATGCAACATTACGGTATTCCCCGTAACAGCCATGCGCGTTACGGATTTTGCAAAGGTTGCAGTAAAATCTGCAATTACCCCGTTGACACGCGTTTTCAAAACTTGCGTAAGTTCATGTACACCGCACTTCGTTGCGTATTCCACGCGCGAAATTACGTCCGCCCCAAACGCGCTTTGGGGGTTTAGGATGGAAGTCCTTTTCAACGTTTCCCCCGTAGATAAGTCCACAAAGTAAAACGCCAGGGTAGTTGTGCCGATATCTAAGGCAAGACCCACACCCCTTTCCCCGTCCGTTTCGGTGTATGCGTCCGTTACAAGCCCCGCACCCGAAAGGGTGGGCACAATTACGCACATATCTTCTTTCGCCAAAGTTTTACACGAAGAAATAGCGGTAACCTTTTCCCCTTCCACCAAGTACACCTTGCACTTGTTACAGGTTCCGTTACCGCCACAGTTTGCAGAAATTTCGTATCCGTTTTTGCGAAGGACGGAAAGCAAAGTATCCCCTTTTTGAAAGGGGATAACTTTTTCAATTCCATCGTAAATGATACGAAACGTTGCCATAATTTTAATTGTTAAGCGAAGAACGCCCTTGCCGCTTCCGCAGCCGATGCTGCGTCGGGCGTGTATGCGTCCGCACCGATTTCCTTTGCAAAATCTTCGGTTACGGGTGCGCCGCCAACCATAATTTTTACCTGATCGCGAAGGCCTGCTTCCACAATGGCGTCAATTACTTCCTTTTGATAACCCATGGTGGTGGTTAAAAGTGCGGAAAGGCAAACTACGTTTGCGTTATTTTCCTTAATTGCCGCAACAATTTTTTCCTTATCGCAATCCACGCCAAGGTCAATAACGTTAATGCCCGTACCCTCAATCATCATCTTAACCAAGTTTTTGCCGATATCGTGCAAATCCCCCTTTACGGTACAAATAATAGCGGTACCGATGGGTTCAACGCCCGAATCCGCAAGCGCAGGACGCAAAATGGTAAGGGCGGAGTTCATAGCACGTGCCGCAATCAAAACCTCGGGCACAAATACTTCGTTTCTTTTGAACTTATCCCCCACAATCCCCATACCAACGATTAAGGATTGTTCTAAAATATCTTTTGCCGGTACACCTGCTGCAAGTTCTTCTTGCACCATTGCCGCCAAGTCCCTTGCTTTACCACGCTGTAAAAGTGCGGACATTTCATCAAATCTTGCCATCCGTTTTACTCCTTGCCACATAACGGGCATACGAATTTTTTTGCGTTTTACGCTTGTATCTATTGTATCATATCTCCGGAAAAAAACAAGCATTTTTCGTGATTTTTTTCATAAAAAGCATTGCTTTTTTTATGAAAATAAGGTATGATAAACGAAATGAAAATTTAGGAGTCCTTTATGAACCCCGCAAACATAAAAAATTGGTTAAGTTCCTTAAACTTTGCAGGACAAAAACGCAGTATGCCCTTGCTTTCTTTTCCTTCGGTTTCCCTGCTTGGCTGTACGGTGGGAGAAATTACCCACAGTGCGGAATTGCAGGCAAAAGGCATGAAGGCGGTGGCTGACGCAGTCCCTTCGCTTGCTGCCGTAAGCTTTATGGATTTATCTGTGGAAGCAGAAGCGTTCGGCGCGGAAATTTCGGTTAGCGATACCGAAGTTCCTTCGGTAATTTCCACCGTGGTTACGGATATAATCGGCGCGGAAAATTTACGCGTACCAACCGTAGGCGAAAAACGCACGGGGATTTACGTAGAGGCGGTAAAACAGGCAAAAGCCCTGATTACCGACCGCCCCGTTTTTGCCGGGATTATCGGTCCCTTTTCCCTTACGGGCAGATTGTGCGACGTAACCGAAACACTGGTTTACTGCTATACCGACCCCGACCTATTGCACGCGGTTTTGGAAAAATCCACCGCATTTTTGATTGCGTATGCAAAGGCGTATAAAGCGGCAGGCGCACAAGGGGTGGTGATGGCAGAGCCGTTAACGGGTTTGCTTTCCCCCGATTTAGCCGAAGAATTTTCCGAAAAATACGTAAAGCAAATCGTGGATGCGGTACAGGATGAAAACTTCCTTATCATATACCACAACTGCGGTAATTCTACCGTGCAAATTGCGGATTCCCTTTTGCGTACGGGCTGCGCTGCGTACCACTTTGGCAACGCGATTGCCATGGAAGAAATCCTGCAAAAATTCCCTGCGGATACGCTTGCCATGGGCAATATTGACCCGGCAGGGGAATTTAAGAACGGCACGCCCGAATCCATGAAAAAAGCAGTGTTTACTTTGCTAAGCACCTGCGGCAAGTATCCCAACTTTGTTATTTCTTCGGGCTGCGACATCCCGCCCGACGCAAAATGGGAAAACATCCACGCCTACTTTAACGCCATAGAAGAATTTTACAAAAAATAAGGATAAAATCAAAGCCGCCCCAATTTCGGGGCGGCTTTTTCGTTATGCTTTTCCGCTTATAAAATAGATAAATTTTTGTGGAATGCTTTTCTAAATTCTAAGGAAGCAGCCAGTGCATCGTGAATTTCCAAACTTGCATCCGCTTTTTCCATAATCTCGGTTTTCATAATTACCGAATCCCCAAGCACGTCGCAATTCACACCCGTAATTACACCCAATTCGCTGCGGTCCAAACTTTCTGCAATACGAAGTATCACACCCAGTTTGCGGACGGCATCTACATCCTCCTCCGTAATCAGCAAGCGGTAACGCGCTACTTCCTGCGGATTGATTTCCCCGTCCTTATGCGCACCGATAACAAATGCGGCAAGCGCCATTTCGCGATGGGTTACACCGTAAAGATTTGCGTTTAACGCCACGTACATACTGTGCTTGTGGTGGTTATAGAATTTTACGCGCCTTCCCGTATCGTGCAAAGTTGCGGCAATACGCAAAATTTTAAGATATTGACGGGGGAATTTGTGCAATACGCGCAGTTGCTTAAACAGTTGTACCGAAAGATTCACCACGTGATCCACGTGGGATTCATTCATTCCATACGCGGAAATCACCGTTTTCAGGCTATGCCCCATAACATCCGAAATGGGTTTTTCCAAGGTGGAAGGCATGGTAAGGTTAAACAAAATTCCTTCTCTAAGCCCACTGCCCGAAATAACCACGTTTTCAAAATTCGTATAGCGCATAAAGGATTTCATTGCAGCCATTGCCGCGGGCAGAATATCCGCACGGGCGGAAGAAATCCCCTTAATTTTCTTTTTCTTATCCAAATCCAAAACGCGCACCAAACCGTACACGTTATCAAAATCCGCCACACTTAAATTGTAATTGTGAATGGCATCCAACGGATATTTTTTAACCATTTTCGCAATACGGCAAACGTTGCGGAAAGAGCCGCCCACACCGATAAACTGTGTTTCGGGGTCTAATTCTTTCAGCCAAGGAATTTTATCCAACTGCTCGGTAAAAAACTCTTCCACCTTTTCGGTTTGCTGTTCGGGGGTTAAACCTTCCACCGCAAACAAATCGGTAAGCGTTACTGCGCCAAAAGGCAACGTTTCGTGTGCAAGAACGTTTCTTCTGTTATAATACACCAGTTTCGTGCTGCCGCCGCCGATTTCCAAAATCAACCCTTTGGGAATATCCATGGAATTGATTACGCCCTGATAAACGTAATGCGCTTCCTCCTCCGCGGAAAGTACGCGCAGTTTAATGCCACAGGTTGCAGCAACTTCGTCCAAAAAACTTCTTTGATTTCTTGCACGGCGAACTGCCGCCGTTGCAAAGGCAATTATCTTTTCAATTTGATAGGAGTCGCAAAGTTTGCGGAACATTTTGATTGCTTTAATGGTTTCAGCAATGCGTGCGGGTCTTAAAAACCCATCCCGTTCCATATCCTGACCTAAACGAACGCTTTCTTTCAGTTCGTCAATCACGATAAAACGGTTATCGTCCATCACTTCAACGATAACTAGTCTAGATGAATTTGAGCCTAAATCAATAATACCGATTCTTTCCACTTGTCTCTCTACCTTGGTATTTTATTAAAAAATCAAGTTCATTATAGCACACAATTTTCCGTTTGTATAGATGTTTTTTGAAAATTTTTTCTATTTTTTTTATTTTCCGTAAGGAAAAGCCTGTAAAAAAACGCCTTTACAAAAACTTTTTATCCTTTCATTTTCGCACAAATCAAAAATCGGGGACGTAACCTACGGTTACGCCCCCAAAGAAAAACGAATGTATTTTTGCTGATAAAACGGCAAAATTCCTTTACCTTAAAATTTCTTGAAATTCCGCCATCATTTCGCTGATTTTAATTTGTTGGGGGCATACTGCCTCGCAACTGCGGCACCCAACGCACGCGGAAGGGCGCTTATTTTCGTGCAGCGCACCGATGGCACTGGGGGCAATAAACCCACCCCCCGAATACGCGTGTTCGTTATACAGTTCAATAATCCAAGGAATATCTAACCCTTGGGGGCAATGGTCTGTGCAGTATCTGCACGAAGTGCAAGCAAGCGTTTTTTTGGAAGTCATATCCTTGCCGAAATCCAATAACAGTTGTATTTCTTCTTCGCTTAGCGGCTGCTCGGTTTGAAAGGTTTGAATGTTTTGGCTGGTTTGTTCGTAGTTGGACATCCCCGATAACGTAACCGCCACCCCGGGAATGCTTTGCAAAAAGCGAAACGCCCATTCGGTGAGGGTGCGTTCGGGGTAAAGTGCACGCAATTTTTCTTCGTACGTGGGTGCAAGGTTACACAAACTTCCCCCGCGCAAAGGCTCCATAACCCAAATGGGAATATGCAGTTCGTTTAACATTTCCACCTTGGCTTTTGCGTTTTGGAAATGGTAATCAATCCAGTTTAACTGAATTTGACAAAATTCCATATCCTTTCCGTAGGCATCTAAAAAACGGCGCATCGTGGTTAAATTACCGTGCGTGGAAAAGCCCAAATGACGAATTCTACCCTTTTTCTTTTGTTCTATTAGGTAAGGAAAGGTATCGTACTTGGGGCTTAAATAACTTTCTATATTTTCTTCGTTCACGTTGTGAATTAAATAAAAATCAAAGTATTCTACCTTACACTTTTTCAGTTGTTCTTCAAAAATTTCCTGCGTTTTTCCAAAGTTATTCAAATCGTAACCGGGGAATTTGCTTGCCAAATAAAAACTTTCGCGGGGGTAGGCGGAAAGCACTTCCCCCATGGCGCGTTCGGAATTGCCAGCATGGTAACCCCAGGCGGTATCGTAGTAATTTACCCCTTGCGCCATAGCGTACGCTACCATTTCCTTGGTGGCAGGAATATCTATATCGTTATAATCTTCCTTGTGGGGCAAACGCATACACCCCATACCTAATGCGGAAAGTTTTATTCCTTGAAAGTTTTTGTATATCATTTTATTTCTCCTTCACCAGATAGGGAAATTCCCATTTCTTGCATTTTATTTTGAATTGCCGCGTAAGCGATTTTTATATCGTCTATTTCCAAAACCGCTTGTTCAAAGGGGCAAATTCCATCCCCCGTGCGGTTGATAATATGGGGAACAAGCGTTTCGTACACAGTTTCTACCCCTTGCGCGGTTAAAAGGGCAAGGGCGGGCCTGCTGATTACTTTTGCGTATAGGGCGCGAATTTGCAGCATTACGTAAAGTTGCGCGGTGGCTTTGCCCACCACCTTATCCGCGGCAAAACACCCGGCGGGAATGGTTCCGCTTTCCACAAACTGAACCAAGGGTTTTACCCCACGGGCGCGGGAGGTAAAAATTTGCGCACCGTCCGTAATTACGCACGTATAGTTTTCCTTTTCCAGCAGTTCTTTTACTTCTGTTTTCAACACGGTATCCCCCTTGCCGTTCGGTGCGTTGCTTTTTTCGCTTTTCCATACGCTAACCGTTACCACAGGCAAAATCAGCAGTTGCAAGGCAATTCCGGGAAGGGAGTACAGCAACACCCCCGTAAAAAAGGATTGCATAACGAACGCGTTTCCTTGCAGCTGCATAAGCAGCGCTTGCGAAAGACAGCGAATTACCCTGCCCAAAAGCATTGCAGGCAGCATACTTTTATATACCGCGCAAAAATTTTGTTTTTTAATACGGGCGTAAATAAATCCCGTAACACCCCCATAAGTTGCCATTTCCATCGCCACCGAAATAGCAATGGGATATAATACGGGAACGCCGAAAATCAGGGAGCGGAGCAAGGGCAACGCAAACCCCACGGCAAGCGCATACCAAGGCCCGCAGAAAAAGGCACAGAAAAATACGGGAAGATGCATGGGTAAAAGCATTTGCCCAAGAACGGGCAGTTGCCCCACTGTTAAAGGCAAAATAAACCCCATTGCCAAAAACAGCCCGGCGCGGATTAGTTTTTTTACCGAATAAGAACACATAGTCATCAAAAAACAAACAACCGTTGGGGGTTCAAGGTAAGATATACCGTGGTTGCGCCATCTATCGGCTGTACTTCGGATAGCAGGGTAAAACGGGTCGTTTTACCCCCTATTTCTTCATCTTTCAAGGAAAAATCCAAATAGTAACGGTACTTTTCGCCCACCCGTTCCACGTAGTCCAAACGGCAGGGAATGCCTGTGGGAGTAATGCAGGCAAAATCTTCGTACATAACGCAGCAAACATCCCCTTCCCCACAAGCCGAACACAGTGCGGCATCCCCCACGGTTACACTGCCCCGTTCTTTTTTGCCCGAAAGCACGTTAACGTGCTCCTCGGCAAAGGTTGCGGCATACGGGGTGGGCGGATGGGCGCGCAAATCTGCCCTGCTGCCAAAAAAGGTCAACGTTCCCTTTTCTAATATCCCCAGTGTGGAAAATAATTGCGCCTGCATCACGTTTTCGGTAAACCAAATCAGCAAAATGCCCCGTTGTTTACATAAATCCGCACAAGTTTGAATAAAATCAAGTTCTTCCGCACTTTGTCCGCGCACGGGAAAATCCGCAAACACAGCAACGGGTCTGCGTGCAAGCAAACGTGCAAACGCTATTTTTTGCGCCTGTACGCCCTTGATTTTTTTTGCTTTACAGTCAAAAACTTCTGCCAAGCCCAAAAGTTGGGCGGTTTCCATTGCTTTTTCTCTTGCCAACGGGTCCTTTC
The DNA here is from genome assembly GCA_045651955.1 of Christensenellaceae bacterium. Lineage (GTDB taxonomy): Bacteria > Bacillota > Clostridia > Christensenellales > Borkfalkiaceae > SIG402. The sequence continues at coordinate 31,682 of JAZRTI010000040.1, forward strand.
TTAAAGCAAGACCGTAAGCAATGTTTTCCCCCACCGTACCGCGGAACAGTTTTGCTTTGCCGAACAGCACGCCCACGTTGCGGTTTTCGGGAAGAACGTTCGTTACGTTCTTTCCGTTTAAGGTTATTTCGCCTTCGGGGTTATTAAACCCCGCCAGTGCCAAACATAGCGGCGTTTTACCCGCGTGTTTTCCGCCGCAAATGCAAAAAGCATCCCCTTGAAAAGAAAAGGAAACGCTTTGGATTTGCCTTTCGCCCATAAACGAAAGTCCGAAATTTTGCAAAGTCAGCGCAGGCATTATTTACAGCCGCTGCACGTGGCGCAGTTGTGCGTACACGTTCTTTTTTTGGGTTCGGTATACACCTTTCCCTGATAATCGCGCACCGTTTCCCCACCGCAAGCAGGGCAAGGGGGATTGGGGGCTTCCGATCGCGTAAGTTCTTCAAATTTTTTTCCGCAAAGGGGACAACGATACTGTAATAACGGCATAAAAAAGCACCTTTCGTTTTTTACCATTATACACCCTTTTTCCCCTTTTTGCAAGCGGTTCAAAGTATTTTGTTTACGGCTAGATTACCGCCCCGCCTTCCACAAAGGAACGCAACAGACCTTCCCCACCCGCAATGCCGCTTGCTACGGCATATAAATCTTCGGCAGTTGCCGTTTTTAAGTAATACTTTTTATAAAAAGCGGCAAGCGTACGGAAAAAGCGCGCATCCCCTACCGAAGTACGGTAATATTCCCACATCAAAAGCCCTTTATTATAAGCAAGGTTTACGTATTCGTATTCCGAACGAAATTCCGAAAGCCGCCGCCGCATTGCGGTATCCGTTTGGTTTACCACTTGCGAATATACGTCGCAGTATAAAGAATACGCCGTCATAGCACTGTTCACAAGCCCTTTACGGGTGAATCCGTATTCGGGATGCGCATCCAAAAAAGTCAGCGTAGAATATTCTGCCAAACCTTCATCCAAAAATCCTTCTTCCACCTGATTAACCCCCACAGCGGCGTACCACCACTGATGCGCAATCTCGTGTGCAATAATGCGGGGAATTTCCTCCCCTTCGGCATCCGAAGAAACGTACACCAGCGCAGGATATTCCATTCCCCCTTCAATAAAGTTTGCCTGACATACCGCCAAACGGGAATAAGGATATTTGCCTATGCTTTCCACATAATGCTGTAAACTTTGCCGCGCAACCGCCAAATGCCGTTCGGCATCCGCATCTTGCAAATGGTAGTATACGATTTCCACCCCCGCTGCTTTTTCGCTGACCACGCGAAATTCTTTGGAAAGAACCAAAGCAAAATCCCGTGCTGCCGAAAGGGAATAATCGTAGGATACATACCCTTGCGAACTTTGCGTTCCCTTTAATTGGGCACCGCTTGCCACTACGTATTCTTCGGGCGCAGAAAACCGAACGCGATAATTTGCTATATCACTGTAAAAAGGATCCCCTTTATCGTAGTAAGGACATTCGTAATACCCCCCGTTTTCATACACGCAAAGGGTGGGCAAAAAATTGCCCAAATTTACCGTTTCATCCCCGTAACCCAAACGGTGATTGACGTTGGCAAGGAACACCTTTCCCACAATGCGAACGGTGCAGCTTTCCCCCTTTTTTAAGGAAGGAACACGCACGGTAAGCAGGGTTTGGTCCTCCCCCGAAAGCAAATACGTGCTTTCCCTGCCTTCTACCTCAACTTTTTCTACCGAAAAACTGCCGTAACTGATACCGCTTGGGTACGCCACACCCGTTTTTTGGGCAGAAACGGGGCGCAGTGCAGCCCCTTCCCTGTACGCATTGGAAAACACGTTAAAACTGACGTGATCCATCTCCCCTGCGGCAGGATTGCGAAAGGTAATTTTCATATCCAACGAAACGCTCATATCTTCTTCCGAAAAAAGGGCGGTTACGTCGTAAAAGGTACGCTTAGACGGTTTGCTGCAACCAAAAAGAAAACACACACCTGCCAGCATAATCAACGCACATAATAAGCATAGTGTTTTTTTTGTAACGGAACGCTGCATTTGTTTCATAAAAAAATCCCCCGGGCAAATACGGTTTATCCTACCATATGCCGGGGGATGAAAGTTTATACTTTTCCTGTTATTTTTCTTGCGCTTGCAAATATTTTTCGGGATTTACGTATACGCCGTTTTCTTTTACGGTTAGGTGCACGTGAGGGCCTTCCTTAAACTCGTCGTAAGCGGAATCACTGATGGTGCCGATGGCTTGTCCCTTTTCCACACGGTCGCCCACCGTAACCTTTACGTCTTCCGCAAGCGAACCGTAACCTACGGATAGCGTATCGTTAATTTTAATTACCACAACCGTACCCGAGGCAATATCCCGCGTAACGCTTTCCACCGTTCCGCCGTATACCGCCAAGCAGTCCTGCCCCTCGGCACCGATAAAATCCATACCCATATGTCCGTACCAGTAGCCCAAGGTTTGGCTGAAACACAATTCGTCCTCCGAAAAAGTCATACCGATACTTGCGTTTTGCACGGGAACGTCAAACGTAATCACCGTAACCACGGGAGAAGTAGAGGGCGTTCCGGAAGGCTTTTCGCCGGGCACGGTACTGGGCGCGGTAGAAGGAATTACCGAAATGGTAGGTCTGGGCTTTTCCGCCTGTTGGGTGCCTTTGGGATTGCTTCCCACCACTACCGCGGTAGTTACAACCAGCGCAAGGCAAAGCGCGCCCAACGCCACTAAGTATCCGCGTTTTCTCATAAACAGTAAAAATTTTTCTTTTCTTTGTCCGTTCATCTATCAATAACCTCCTAAACGGTTTTCTACCCCAATATTTTCCAGGATTTTATTCTTTTATACCGCAATTAAAAAGTTTTTTAGGTTATAAATTTTTATATTAAAAGGAGCCGTAAAATACGGGAGATGCCACCGCAACGTATGTTTCCCCCACGGCAATTTGCAAATTGACTTTACCGCAAGCAAGCGTTTCGCTTTCGGATAAATCGGGGGCGTAGGCATGATATAACGTTACCCCTTCCGCCTGTTCGCAGGCAATGGCTTTTGCGCCGAAATACACTAAAAGTTCCTGTGCGGTAAACGCATCACGGGAAAAGGTCAGCGCGCGCCCCCGAACCAATCCCCCGGGGGCGGGCAAATCCGCCCTTTGCAGAAAAACGTGATACCCGTGCGAAGTATACGTGGCGGTTTGTGCCCGGCTATTTAACAAAGCAAATTTGGCAGGGGCAAAGGTACATGCCACACCAACACATACCAAAAGGGAGAAAAAGCAAAGTGCAGCCTTGGTAAACACATCTTTCATTCGCCACATAAAAAAATCCCCCTTTCGCTTTTTGTTCGCGAAAAGGAGATTTCCCCATTTTGATTTATTTTATACATTTTTATAAGTAGGAAAGGATATCGTTTAAGGAATCCAGTGCCAAATCCACCGTTAAGCCACTGTTTTCGTAATCCTTTCGGGTTGCCTCCCCCGAATAAACCAACAGGGAGAAAAATCCGTTTTGCACCCCGAAAGCAATATCCGTATGCAACCGATCCCCTGCCATTAAAAGTTCTTCCTTTTGCAAGCCCAAAAACCGAGCAACGGCTTTTCCCATTGCCTGATAGGGCTTTCCGCAAATTACCGAAGGTCGGCGACCCGTGGCGTGGTATATCATTTCCAGCATACTGCCTACGTCCGGAATGGAATACCCTTCCGCAGGGCAAACCATATCGGGATGGGTAGCGATAAATTCCGCACCCCCTTGGATTAAATCGGTTAAGCGGCACAGTTTTTCATAAGTCAACGTTGTATCAAAAGCAAGAACAGCCACATCCGCTTTCCCCTCGGTTAAAGGTACGCCTGCCTTTTTCCATTCTTCCTTCAATGCGTCCGTTCCCACAAGGTACACGCTTTTATTCGGGTGGTTTTCGCTTAAATATTCCACGGTTGCCATGCCCGAAGTAAAGATATCGTCCGATTCGTCGTAAATATCCAATTTGCGTAATTTTTCACGGTAGGTTTCCGCGCTTTTAGAAGAATTGTTGGTTAAAAACACAATGCGCCTACCACTGTTTCGGATGGCAGCAAGGGTGTTTTTCATATCTCCGATCAGTCGGTTCCCTAAATAAACCGTACCATCCATATCCAAAAGGAAACACTTTACCTTTTTTAGTTTTTCACGAAAATCCGCCATAGGTTACTCCGCTGTTTTCGCAAGTTTTTTCCCTACTTCCGCAAACACGCGAATCCTATCTGAAAATACAGGCAGGCGGTGTTCGGTTCTGGGGCCGTAGAAAGCATCCATGGGGTCTATTTCGGTTAAATACGCATTCCCCATCAACGCGTAAAAACATTTTTCCTGTAAAGGCGTCATCATTCCCGTATACAACTTTTCGCGTGCAGAGTGAATGTCGTTTCCGTCTATCGCCATCAATCCGTTTTCTACCAAACGATCTTCTAAGTAAGGCAAATATTCGGTAATTTCCGCCGCCTTATACGCAACGCCGTGAATACTTAAATGCTTTAAGGTTGCAATCAGTTCGTCAATATACTTTTCTCCCCCCTCTAAAACGTCTTTTTCGTTTAAGGGGTAGAAAACCAATCCGCCTGCGGCAAGTGCCGCACCCGTGAACTGGTGAATTTTACTGGTATACTTTTCGTCATCCACTTTCAGTTTTTTGGTTAAAATGGCGCACAGGTCATACTGATAGTTTACGTTGCTTGCAGAAAGCAGCAATTTTTCTTCCCGCGAGCTTAAACTGATTTTTTGCACTTTGGTCAAATAGTCCACAAGCGCCGTGCCCGTTCCCGCCATTTTAATTACGCGCTTAGCAAGGGCAAGCATTACGTGGCTGCGGGTTACCGTTCCGCCTTCAATGGCTTTGGTTCCTTCCATTACGTCCTCTTCGTAAGAAATCACACCCAAACCGCGGAACTGGCTGTTAATTTGTGCCAAAATTTTACGGTTACATTCCTCCCTTTCCGCACGGTAAGCGGAAAGGAATTTTTCCATTTTATAATAAGCGTTTACAGGAATACCGAAAGCGGCAAGATACACAAACTGTGCGTAATCCCTGCTGAAAATGTTGCAAAGTTTGCGGTAAGGTTTGGGCAAAAGGGTGGTATACCCCACGCCTACAACGCCACTAACCCCAAAACTTTGGCATGCGCTTAAAAATTCTTCCCCACCGGCAAGCGTTCCCGTATCTACCATCCCTGCGGAAGTTAAACCGTTGTTATACGCCATATACGCCGCCATAGCAGGGCTGTACGGGGAGAAGGAATAAGCAGAGTGAATAAAACCGCAGCAAGCACGGTGCGCCTTGCGTTTTCCTTCCTTTTTAATCAGTTTCCCAAGTTTCGCCGCATAGGCTGCGCGCTTTTTCTTTTTGGGATCGTTCAGTTTTAAGATATAATCATCCCGAAGCATTTTTTCGTTCTCCTTCACTTATCAGTTGCAGTTTACACCTTTTTATTGCATTTGTCAAGCCCAAAGGCAATAAAAAGGGGGAAAAGAAAACCGCCTTCCGTAGAAGGCGGCTATGTAATTTTCCCTTTTGCAAAGGGTTAAGGTTCGTTTGGCCCTGCGCCGGGATATAGGGGCAGTTCAAAAAATCCGGCACATACTTCCTGCGAATATTCTTGGCAGGGAGGCAACGCACAGTAGCCGTAACTGGGAATCAGTAGTTCTACGTCCATCACCACTTTCAGTATCACGGTAACACAGGCGGAAATACTAAACGTTAAACCGTCCACATACGTTCCTTCGGGCGAAACAACCGAAAGAACTGCCTCTACCGTATAAGGGATAATAGAGGGGGCGGGAACGAATAAAATTACGTCCTCACTTACGGTTACGTTGGCAACACCCCGCCCTTCTACACCGTTGGCATCCACGTATAAAATTTCTATGGGTGCGGTTACGTCTGCCTGCACACGTGCGCAACGGGGACGGTCGGGAATGGGGTCAATGGCAAGATTGGTTACCGTTGCCGCCGAACTTACACTTCTGCCGCTTACGAACGTTAAGGGGTAGGCAGGGTTTGCAGGAACGGGATTGGTTACCGTAACCGAAAGCCCATCCTCCTGCATCTGTTTCATACAGGCATCAAAAACTTTTTTTACCTGCACACACACCTTTTCGCAAAGCCCGGCAGCAGGATTTCCCTTTACCGGTCCGGGACAGCGGTCGGATTGAAAATTACAAAAAAACGACATTTCTTTCACCTCCGAGCAGATTCCCCCTTTCATTTATCTTTGGGAACGCTCTTTATTCCATAATATGCACGGAAATAAAGAAAGTGAACGGGGAAAAGCATTACTGCCAAATAAAAATATTTTTTCGTTTTCGTATAGATTTTATCAAACAATAATAATTCGGCAGGGCTTATTCCCTGCCGAATTTTGTTTTATCCGTTATATTTTCTTTGCGTTTTTTGCCAGTTTTCTTCTTTTACGGTTCAAATGCCTTTCAAAATTGCCGCTGTTGATAAATTCCGCCAAAGCGTACTGCTCTAAAACGGGAACGGTACAACTGTAACTGCCAAGTGCCCTTTCGTACGCAGGCAGTAAACTTTCGGGTAAAATCATATACCCCATACGCATAGCGGCAGATAAACTTTTGCTAAACGTGTTTAGATATATCACGCGGACGCCGCCGTCCGTAGCATACAGCGTTTCTATGGGGCGACCGGGCATAAAAAATTCACTGTCAAAATCGTCCTCCACAACGTAGGCGGCATTTGCTTTTGCCCACGCCAAATATTCCCTGCGTTTACCCACCGTAGCCGTGATACCCGTTGGGTAAGAATGAAAGGGGGTTACGTGCAATACGTCAAAGGTGTTTTTCTGCAATGCCTCCGAAGCAATCCCTTCCTTGCCCATGGCAAGGGGGCACAGCGAAACGCCCTCCCCTTCGTACACCGCAGTTATCTGCGAATAGCAGGGCTGTTCCACCCCAAACACTTTATCCCTGCCCAAAATTTTTACCACACTTTCGTACAGCTGTTCCGCACCCGAACCGATAATAATGCGGTGCGGAGCCGCATCCATACCGCGATAGCGATATAAATAATCCGAAATGGCATTGCGCAAAACGGCACACCCTTCCTTGGGGGAACGAACAAACAATTCCCCACCCCGGTCTGCCATTACTTTTCGTACCGTTTTCAGCCAGGCAGAAAATTCTTCCTCCCCCCGAAGGGCAGGTTCGGGTAAACGCTCCCTTTCGGAAGGGGGTAAGCGTTTGCCCGTTAGCGGATGCAGTTTACAGGCATAATATCCGCTTTTAGGGCGGGATTCCACATACCCTTCGCTAATCAGCAAATCCATAGCGGTTGCCGCGGTAACGGGGCTGACCCCAAACCGAAAACACGTTTCGCGCTTGGTGGGAAGTTTTGCCCCCGCAGGAATTTCTCCCCTTTCTATTTTACACTTGTAATCCAAATAAATGCTATAATATTTCTTTTCCATCTGGTATAATAAAAAACTCCTTTTTTGGTTATTTACATAATACCACAAAAGTAGTATACTGCAAAAAAAAAGAAATGTAAAGGAGTTTTTTATGAACTATCCAAAAATTTTAACCGTGCAAGATATTTCCTGCGTGGGACAGTGTTCGTTAACGGTGGCGTTGCCCATCCTTTCGGCGTGCGGCGTGGAAACGTGTATTTTACCTTCCGCAGTCCTTTCCACCCACACGGCAGGCTTTTCGGGATTTACCTGCCGCGATTTAACGGAAGATATGCCCCAAATTGCCGCACATTGGGAAAAGGAAAACATTGTGTTTGACGGACTGTACACCGGCTATTTAGGTTCGGAAACGCAAATTGATTACGTTGCGGATTTGATACATACCGCATTAAAACCGGGGGCGCCCGTAATTGTGGACCCGGCTATGGCGGATAACGGAAAACTGTATCCTGCTTTTAACGCCGCGTTTGCAAATAAAATGAAAGAACTGGTGGCAAAAGCAGATTACGTTCTTCCCAACGTAACCGAGGCCTGCTTTTTAACGGGTATTCCCTATCAAGAAAAAGTGGATAAAGAGTACGTGAACGCACTGCTGCACGGTTTAACCCTGTTAGGAGCAAAAAACGTGATATTAACGGGAATTTCCTATCGCGAAGGGGAAACGGGCGTTGTTGTTTACGAAAAGGGCAACTATCAGTATTACGCACACGAAAAACTTTCCAACTCCTGCCACGGCACGGGTGATATTTACGCTTCTGCCTTTGCAGGCGCACTGCTGAAAGGCAAAACTGCTTACGACGCCGCGAAACTTGCAGCAGATTACGTAGTAAACTGCATCCGCTTTACCGCTACGTTGGATAACCACTGGTACGGCGCAGCGTTTGAACCCTGCCTTTCCTATCTGATGGATGAATTAAAATAACACGTAAAAAAACAAACCCCCGCCACGGCGAACGC
>JAZRTI010000041.1:0-49629 GCA_045651955.1 Christensenellaceae bacterium
GAGCAATCCCCTATTTTTTATACTTTTTCAGATCCTTTTTTATCAAAAAAAACAACTGATTATATGTACAAACTCCTATTTTTTGCTTTTGTTACACATAATTAAACTATACATAGTTAAAAAAACAAGCCAAAAACCGAACCTTTCGCACAAATGTTTTCTAACCAAAAGAACCATCAGCAAAAGCCTATTCCGGTTACATTTTTCGCATTTTCCTTGAAATCGCATTAAACAATTGAGCAAAAACCTCACCCATCAAAACCCCATTAACAACTAAACGGTGGTAAAGTTTTAAGAAAAATTGTATACAAAAAAATACAACGGCAGCAAAAAATTGCTGCCGCTGTTTGAATAATTTGATAGATTACATCATAAGTGCAAATCAAATTTTATTTATAAAAAATCCAGTACAACTACCCTTTTAACAAATCACGCACAACTTCACCAGCCAGTAGATACCCCATAACAGGCGGAACAAAAGAAATACTTGCTGTTGGAATTTTGAACAATTTTGAACGATCCAAATTTTGATCAACCGGAATGGGTGGCGTTGGAGAGTAAACGCATTTTACGTTTTCAATTTTTTTATCGCGCAACTCTTTACGCATAACCCTTGCCAAGGAGCACCCGCTTGTCTTTGCAATATCCCCCACACGGAAATCGCCTGCAAAAATCCGATTCCCCGCCCCCATGGCAGAAATCACAGGAACACCTACTTCTTTTGCGCGTTGTATAATTAAAAGTTTTGCCGTTACAGTATCCACGGCATCAACTACGTAATCAAAATTGGAAAAATTAATAAAGTTTTCATTTTCGGGCAAATAAAACTCCGAAAAAACCGTAACTTTAATTTGCGGAGAAATATCAAAAATCCGCTCCTTCATTACATCAACTTTTTGCTTGCCAAGTGTGCTATGCAAAGCAATAATTTGTCTATTAATATTTGAAAGAGAAACCACATCTTTATCAATCAGCGTAAGCAAACCAACGCCTGCGCGCGCTAGGGCCTCCGCAACAGCCCCACCAACGCCGCCAATGCCAAAAATAGCAACGTGGCAGCCCGCCAAACGCATAACGTTTTCTTTTCCGATTAGCAATTCCGTTCGTTCTGTAAAATCCATTATAAACCTGCCTAAATACTGAATAAAAAGCGGACGAAACATTTTCCGCCCGCAAATAACTTATCTTCGTAAAGAATCTTGATATTCTTTTGCCGTTGCAATCATGGTTTTTGCATGTGCAACAGCAGTATCTTCCCCATCGCCGCCGGCAAGACGAACCACCTCTAAAACATGTTCAGAAGAAGTTAAAACCTTGGTTTTTGTGTAGGTTTTTCCATTTTCCTCTATCTTATAAATCAGGTGCGAAGTGTCCGCCATTGCGCAAATTTGGGGCAAATGCGAAATAGCCAAAACTTGCATATGTAGGGCAATTTTATAAAATTTTTCCGCAACAATACGCGCATTTTTTCCCGAAATGCCCGTATCAATCTCATCAAACACACAAGTACCTAAATGCTGACTTTGCGCGGTTTGCGCTTTGATTGCAAGCATAAAACGACTCATTTCCCCACCGCTGATAATTTTAGCAAGCGGCTTTACCGGCTCCCCAAGGTTGGGAGAAAACATAATTTCAATGCTATCAAAACCGTTTTTGGTTAAATGCGCATCCATATCATCCATACTTGGAACAGGCGAAAAGGCAATTTCCACCACGCTTCTTGCCATTCCTAAGTCCTGCAGTTCGCCCATCACCGCGTTACACAGCTTTTTCGCACCGACTTCCCTTACCTTATGTAGGTTAATGGCAATTTCATACGCAGTTTTTCGCGCAGAATCCCTTTCCTTTTCTAAACGAAGGACATTTTCCGCAGAATGACTAATCATGTCATAATCGGATTTTGCACGTTGCAAAAAGGCCCTTGCAGCCTGATAATCCCCACCGTACTTTCTAAAAATCGTCCTTAAATGTTCCAGTCTTGTTTCTACCGCATCCAACTCCTCTTCACTGCGGTCAAAGGAATCCGAGATATCGGATACGAATGAAGAAATATCGTCCAATTCAGACAAAGCAGAAGAAAGTCTTTCCGCAAGATTTTCATATTCGGGATCAAAATTAGAAATGGAAGAAAGCGCGCGTGTTGCCATGCGAAGCCCATCCATAACCCCTTCATCCCGCAACAAATTCTGGGTACAGGATGAGAGCGCGTTTGCAATTTTTTCTGCACTTTGCAGCTTTTTGCGGCGCAAAAGAAGTTCCTCTTCCTCCCCCTCTTTTAACTCTGCCTGTTCTAATTCGTCAATCTGAAAGGATAATACGTCCAATCTTCTTGCACGCTCCGCTTCATCTCCACCAATCTCATCTAATTGTGCATTTATGTTTTTAATGGTTTCCAGCGGAGTTATCAAAGCCCGTTTTAGCGAATCTGCACCCTCCGAAAAAGAATCCAGAAGTTCCAGTTGTGCAACGGGTTTCAGCAAGGTAAAATGTTCGCTTTGCCCGTGCACGTCAACAAGGCGTGAGGTGATTTTTTTTAGAATAGAAGCAGAGGCAGCCTGTCCGTTAATTTTAACTTCCCCCTTTCCTTCGGTGGAAAATTTGCGCCAAAGCACCAAAACACCGTCCTCATCCGGCTCGTAACCCAAATCCTGCAACAACCCGTTAACTTCTTCAGAAACGGAAAAAACGGCCTGCAGGATGCAAGCATCCGCGCCGTTACGAATCATAGACTTATCCGCTTTTCCGCCCAAAACAAAATTCAGGGAATCTACAACTACCGATTTCCCCGAACCCGTTTCCCCCGACAAAACGTTTAACCCTTCGGTAAAATTAAGGGTTGCACTTTCTATCAAGGCTACGTTTTTCATGGTTAATGATTGCAGCATAAACTTTTAACGGAACACTTCGTCAAAATACGAAAGGACCGTTTCAACCTCCTCGTTACTGCGCACGATTACAAGCAGCGTATCATCCCCTGCAACCGAACCGAGAATTTCGGGCATTGCCAATTTATCTACGGCGTTCCCCGCCTGCGACGCACACCCAGAAAGCGTTTTTACAATAATTAGGTTGTTTACCGATTTGGTAGAAATTACACATTCCCGAAAAAGATTGATTACCTTATTGGTAATTCGCTGCTCTTTAATGTCTTGATGAGCATAACGGTAGCGTTTTAAGGAGCCTGCAACCTTTACAAGCCCCAACTGATTGATATCGCGCGAAACGGTAGCTTGCGTAACGTTAAACCCAAGCTGGTTCAATTCCTTTGCAAGCTCTTCCTGCGTTTCAATTTCTTTTTCGGTTATCAGCTCTAATATTTTAGTTCTGCGTGATGTTTTCATCGGTTTTCCCCGTTATTTAATTTTTTTTGTAAAGCACTGTAAAAATTCCAAGAAGGTTCACGCAAAAAACGCAAAGGTTTTGCGTATTTGCGAATGGTTATTTTTTCACCCCTTTTCAAATGCGCAACCTGTTTGCCATCACAAATGACCACGGGGCTTGCGCCGTCCCCTACCACAATTTCAATTTCTTCGTTGTCAGACAAAATCACAGGGCGGCTGGTTAGCGTATGCGCACAAACGGGTGCAAGCGCAATAGCCTGTACGTCAGGCGCCAAAATATTTCCGCCTGCAGAAAGGAAATACGCCGTAGAACCGGTAGGCGTGGCAGCAATCAATCCGTCCGCAACAAAAGTATCTAAATACATCCCGCCAACGTACGTCTTTAACTTTACCACTTTATGCACGTCATTTCTAAAAGAAGTTCTTTGCACAACAACGTCATTTAACGCCACATATTCGGTTCCATGCACCGAAACTGTTAATAAAGTTCTGTCGTCATAAACAAAATCATTGCGTTTTAGGGCGGCAATCAAACGCTCTAACGAGGCATCATCAGATTCATATTCGGACAAAAATCCAAGCGTGCCAAAGTTGACCCCGATAAGGGGAATTTCTTTTTCCGCAGCGGTAGCGGCAACGCGTAAAATTGTCCCATCCCCACCAAACACAAGCAGTGGATTAATATGCGGCATAAATTCGCCGCCCAAATCCTTTTCAATTAGGGTAAGCGAGGGGAAGCCTTCAGCCCCCATTCTCTCACAAAAATTCAAGGCAAAATTAGACATGTGTTTGCGCTTAGAATTATAGAAAATGCCGGGATATTTTCTATTCGCAAACATTTTCAACCTTGAACCGGGCACGTCGTCGCGTTCGGCCGTCGTGAAAACAATATCGTCCATAGCTTATCCCTCCCTATTGCGAATGTAAGTTAAAAAATCACGGAAAAACGGAACGTCTAAACCGCAAGAAGGCAATAAAGATAATGCCTGCAATAAAAGTTCATCCGCTAAACGGATGGCATTTTCCATACCCATAACGCTAACGGAGGTCGTTTTATGCTCCGTTTCGTCCTTGCCGATACTTTTCCCAAGAGATACAAAAGTTCCCGTTACGTCCAAAATATCGTCCGTAATTTGGAACAGCAATCCTACCGTTTCGCCAAGGCGGCGCATTTCATCCGAACAAATACCTTTGGCAACCGATTCTCCCATTAAAAATGCGGCAGTAATCAATTTTCCCGTTTTATTTTCATGGATTGCATTTAAGCGTGCAATGCTTTTCGGCGCATTTTCAGACATTACATCCAAGGCTTGCCCACCGACCATACCGTTTGCCCCGGCAGCCGAAGCCAAAATTTCTGCACAAGCATATTGTTTACGGTTTAGCAATAGTTCGTATGCCCCGTTCAAAAGAGCATCCCCCGCCAAAACAGCCATCGCTTCCCCAAACACCTTGTGATTTGTAGGTTTTCCACGGCGAAAATCGTCATTATCCATAGCAGGAAGATCGTCGTGTATCAAGGAATACGTATGGATCATTTCTATTGCAATTGCGGGAATTTGAGCAGAGGAAGTATCCGCACCAAGCGTTTCCGCAACAGCATAAATCAAAACGGGACGCACCCGTTTTCCGCCGGCAAGCAGACTGTAAGAACACGCTTGATGCAATGTTTCGCAAACAGGAACCTGTTGCGCGATAAACGCCTTTAATTCCCTTTCAAATCCATCCTGATAACGGGCGTATTCGGTACGAAACATCAGTTTTTTGCCTGCATTTTCGCAGCATAAACGGCGTTATTCATTAACATAGCAATCGTCATAGGCCCTACGCCACCGGGCACGGGCGAAAGGTATCCGGCAATTTCCATTACCGCAGCAAAATCAACATCCCCGCAAAGACCGTTTTCCGTACGGTTGATACCTACGTCAATAACAACAGCACCGGGCTTAACCATATCGGCAGTAACAAAATTAGCGCGACCGATTGCCGCAACCAAAATATCTGCCTCTTTCGTAATTTCCTTTAAGTTTTGCGTTTTACTGTGGCATACCGTAACCGTTGCGTTTTCCTGCAAAAGCATAAGCGCCATAGGCTTGCCAACAATATTACTTCTTCCCAAAACAACGGCGCGTTTACCCGAAACAGAAACGCCGGTGGAACGAATCATCTCCATAACGCCTGAAGGGGTGCACGCACATATTGCATCCTGACCAAGTAGCAAATTGCCCACGTTTTCGGGATGAAAACCATCAACGTCCTTTTCCTTGGGAATAGCCATAAGTACTGCATTTTCATCTAAGCCCTTAGGTAAAGGCAACTGTACCAAAATACCGTTTACAAGGGGGTCAACCGCAAGCGCAGTTACTGCCGCCATTACTTCTTCCTGCGTTGCCGTTTCCGGAAGGTTGACGGGAAGAGATTGAATTCCCACGCTTTCGCACGCACGCAGTTTATTGCGAACATACACTTCAGAAGCAGGGTTGTTACCCACTTTAATTACCGCAAGGCAAACTTTTTTACCCGTATCGCATTGAAACGCGGCAACTTCCGCTTTTAAGGATTCCTTAATTTTTGCGGCAATTTCTTTGCCGTCCACTAAAATTGCAGTCATATTCTCCCCCACAAATTAAAAGTTTTTTCTTACGTATTCCGCCAAAATTCCGTTCACGAAAGACGGACTGTTTTCTGCGGAAAACTTGCGCGACAAACCAACGGCTTGGTCAATTACCACCGGAACGTCCACTCCGCCAACGTATTTTAATTCAGTAACAGCAAAAATCAAGGCGCAAAGATCCGCCTTAAAGATGCGATCTTTGGAAAAAGCCGTACTGTATTCGGTTACTTCCGTTTGTACGGAATCAACGTGGTTTTTCAGTGCCGCCAAAAGTTGTTCCGCAAAAGCAATTCCTTTTTCATCCAACTTTGCTTCCTGAAAAATGGTGGCTTTCAAAAAATCATCCCATTCCCCCGTAAACAAATAAGCAAACAGTAATTTATAAACGCATTCTCTTGCAAGTGTTCTCATGTTTTTTTCCTTATTTTAACGCCAAAATGCCGTAACAAAACCGTTACAGCATTTCATTCTTTTATGCATTTTGTTCTTCGGGGAAAATCACGCCGTTTACGTGAACGTCCACTTTGGTAATTTTGAATTCAGACATAGCTTCCACATTATGCTTTACGCTTTCTTGAATGCGGAAAGCAACATCCGGAACGTTGTGTCCGTAAGAAAGGTTTACGGAAACATCTACATAAATCCCGTCCTTTTCAAAGTTTACCCGAATCCCGGACCCACGCCCTTTTGTGTTGAGCGTAACACCCGAAATTTCCGAAACCGCTATAGACACGATTGCTTCTACAATACTGCTGTTATACGAAATTTTCCCCTTCTGTCCGTCCGACGGAACTTTTTTGAAAGTTGACATAAACGACACTCCTTTGCATTTTTATGCAAATGATTTGGTATTATAGTCTTATTATACCACAAAAAAGCCGTTTTGTCATTACTTTTTGATAATTAAACGTGCATTATTTTTACATTTTCCGCAGTTAAGCCCGTTTCGGTGCGCACCAAATGATAAATTACCGCAACGTCTTCTTTGGTAGGTTCATCACCGCCCAGCATAACACTAACCGAAGTTCCGCTTAAATTCATTGTAACGGCAACCTCCTCGTACCCCTTGGCGCGAATCAAACTTTCCAGCAACAGTTCACTTTCCATAGCAGCAACAATGGCAAGTTTTTGATCGGTTGCTTCTGCATATTCCGCAGAATCCTTTTCCGCACTGGCTATTACCGCATCTAAAATTGCAATTTCTTCGTTGCGGTTTGCGCTTTTTTCGGTTTTCATATTACTGAAAAAAGTGGAAGTGGTAACCGCCCCTCCGGGTGCCGTTTCCGTTCTGGTTAACACAAAGTTCAGTGCCGCGGTCACTGCAAGCAGCAAGACCATACTCGTTAGTACAACGATTTTTTTGGTTTTTGACATATGCCATTCTCCTTACAAAAATTATCATATTTAGGATGCTTTCGGATAAACCCGAACGCGATCTTCCGAAACGTTTAACAGCGCGCACGCCGCACCGGTTACTTGCATTTTTGTTGCATAAGAACCTGCGCCCTCGCACACAATTACCACACCTACAACCGCTGGATAATTCTCTTTCAATATAACAACCTTACCGCCGCTTTGCAATATAGTGCCGTCCTCTTTTTGGTAGGGGACGCTTTCCATGCCCGAAGCAACCGTAACAACCACAGACGTTTTCCCTGCGCCCTCTATTTTGTTTAAGACGGTTTCCAACTTTTTTTCAAGAGTGGTTGCATATTCTGTGGGAGAAAAATCAGAAATAGACTTCTTTTCTTTGTCTTGTGAAGGAAATTGCGCAAACACAATTAAAAGCGCAACGATACCCAAGAGAACCGCCAAAACGATTTCCTTGTTTTTTATGTTTTTTATTTTTTCAATCCACCCTTTCACTTTCTGTCCCATAAACCGTGATATGCTCTTCTCCCAATTCACAAAATGCGGATACCGTTCTTCTTATTTCTACTATATTCATCTTTAATTGAGATATGCCAGATAAATCCAGCTTTATTAAAACCTTTTTCAAAACAATTGCATCAACAAAATCTCCGTAAACAAACACTTTTGCTTCTACACCGCAATCTGCTAATTTTTGACGGATATTTTCTTCTATCCAATTCTTTTTCGTTTCCGCCAAAATATCCGAAACGCTTGCAAAGGTTATCTGCGTATCCCCCTTCCAGATTTCAACCATAAAACCATCCCCCCTTTTCAAAGCCAACACCGGCTGAATAAAGGTAAAGGAAAGCAGTAAAGAAATGATGCACTGTATTGTTTTATGAACGCGTGTGTTTTTTAGCAGTAAGTTTAGCATTACCGTAAAAAGCGAAAGCGCAAAAACCGAACAAAGCCATTCTTTCATAGGTTAAAAAACCCCTACACTTGCCGAAACCACTGCAAGCAACGTGATTGCATATAAATACCCCGAAGCAGCAACCGCGGCCACATAATACTGCAATACGCTACTCATTTTACTTAAAAATCCGCAAGTGCGCCCTTCCCCCAAAGGCTGCAAAATTCCGGCGGCAAGTTTAATGCTCCACGAAAAAGCAATCAATTTTACAATCGCGCCCACGGTTAGCCCCAAAAGAAGAATCAAACCAAAAACTCCAACCGCATTTTTTACCACAAGAAAGGAGGCTAAAATCATATCAAACCCATCTTTTACCGTGCCGCCAACCAAAGGAATTCCGTTCCCTACGGTATATTTCAGCAGTTTATAAGAAACGCCGTCATGTGCGGCAGCCGTAATCCCCTGTACACCCAAAACGATGGAATACACGGCAAGCGAAGTTCCTATAATCCACTTACAAACACTGCCGAAAAAAGAAAACAGTTCGCCAAGTTTTAACCCTTCGCTAATGTGCCCCAATACGGCAAGTAAAATCATGATTTTCAAAACGGGAAGAAGAATCCCGGTAAAAACGGATAGAATTCCGTTGCTTAAAAATGCCGTAGCCCCCGCATACGCGCTTACCGAATAACTACCGCCTGCACCCGTTAAAAACCCCAGCATAATGGGCAACAAAACCGCCATTTGCTTTTGCACGGAAGAAAGGGCCACCCCTGCCGATTTGGTTACAGAAATAGCAGAAACCAGTGTCAACGTCAAAATTAACGCGTAACCCGCATAAAAAATGATATTCCCAACCCCTTCTTCCATAAAGCCGCTTTTTGCCTGAGAAAGTAAAGAAATCAGCACAGAAATCCCTACAATTCCGGCAGCAAGTGCAATATATTTCATCACTGCATTTTTCAGTAATGCAAGCAAAAAGTCAAACAGACTTTCGTATGACAGGATGCTATCCCCGCTTGCCACACTTTTCAGTATCTCTTGCCAGCTTTTCCCATCAAATAACGCTTGTTGCTCTTCCGTCATCTCGCTAAGCAACTGCTCCATTTCGGTTTGATCAAGCGCACCGATTTCCTGATATATGGTATCGTAAAATTTATCAGAAACCTTTTCTTCTGCGGTTGCGGACGGGGCAAAGAAAAAACCAAGCAAAAATGCTACCCCAAAAGCCAATAGTACAACTGTTTTTTTCCTGTTTTTTGCACACTTTGGAAAATTTTTCCAAAGGGCATGATTTTCAATATATTGCCCGCGTTTCATAACAACTCCGCAACTACTGAAAGTAAATTTTGATAAATTGGCATTCCCAATAAAAAGACACTGATTTTTCCAGCCAAAGCAATTTTTGCACTTAAACTTTGGCTGCCAAAATCTGCAACGGTATCCGCGGCAATTTCAGTTAAATATCCAATCCCTATCATTTTCAGCAAAGATTTATACACGCTTCCCGACATTCCGCTTTTTACGGCAATTTCCGAAAAGGAAACCATTACAGCGCGCACCTTTGATAATATAAGCGAGAAACCGATAACCCCTGCCGCAATAAAAATAAGGAAAGAAAGTTCCGGCCTGTCCCCTTTCAAAGATAGTCCCATAACGCAAGCAATTACGCTTAACGCAATGACCTTTAATAAAATTTCCATTTAATATAAATAAAAAATTTCTTTAATGCTTTCAAACAGTTCGGAAATCATACCGATAACCATAGACAATACGATAACCAGCCCTGCAATTGCAACCATAGTTGCAATATCGTCGCGGTCAGACTTTTTAAGAACCTGCGTGATTACGGTAATAAGAATGCCGATTGCAGCAATTTTGAAAATAACGCCGATATCCATTTTACACCACGAAAATAAACGCCATCAACCCGGACAGTACACCTAATTTTTTACACGTTTTTGCATTTTTTTCATAAAAAATACGTGCGGTTTTCTCTTTTTGCAAAGCGTACTCGCGACCTTCGGAAAACAGTACGGAAACCCCTTGGAAATCCGTTGTTTTTACTTTGTGAAAATAGGAAGACAAGTACTCGCTTTCTTCTTTGGAAAGATATAAAGGGGGCTGCATTTCTTTATTTGTTAAAATTTGCTTTGCAAAAGCAGAAAAATCCCCGCACTTTACCAAGCGCAAACAGTCATCTACCCCATCTCTATATGCAGGTATCCGAATAGAGCATAAGGTATTAAACTCCTGAAAATCCACCCAAAAACAAAGTTTGTTTTTATATCTGCTACTTAACCGGACCCCGCAACACGTGCATATAACGAAAAGCCCAATCCCTATTACAACATTACTCATAACTCCCCTTCCGCCAAACAATTACCCAACTTATCCGTAACAGTATACATCCGGTTATCTTTTGCCTGCAAGATTACAAATCTTTCAAATACCGTTGTTAAGCCACTAAAAGAACTAAGCGCGTGTTTTAGGCAATCGGCGTGCATTGTCGCAAATACACTTACACCGCCGCTTTTAGCACGTTTTAATGCCCCCATTTCTTCCAAAGAAACTATCTCATCACAAATTATATAATCCGGATTTAGCGAACGTAGTGCCATTAAGGCTGCCTGATCCTTTGGTATTTCACGAATTACATCCCAGGGAACACCGTCCAAACAGGCGATTTCCAACCGCTCGTCCACAACAACCACGTTATGCGTTTTTTGCGCGAAAGTAATAGCAAAATCTCGCAGCAGGGTTGTTTTTCCGCCCGCAGGCGGCGATATAATCAATGTTGAATCTATTTTTTGCTCCACACCATTTTGCAAATAGGGTAAAATCAGTTGTGCATTTCCCGTTTTTACATAGGGAAAGCGAATACACAATGAAGTTACGTTGGTTAATGATCGGATTTTTCCTTGGGAAAACACTCCGCAACCGCATAAACCGATACGCACGCCCGAATTGGTAAAAACAACGCCACCGCACATAGATTCGGAGATTCGGTACAGAGCCTGTCCGCTGACTGCCAGCAAAATATCCATAATATCCTTTTGCTCTGCACGTATTTCGGTTTGCTGTTCAGGATTTATTAAATATTCATCTTTTACGGTTGTACGTAAAAGAATTGGTGCGTTTTCGCGAATTCTGATTTCCCATACGGTGATTCCGCTTTTATGTTTTTCCAAAAGCGGAAGTGCAATTTTTTCGGGCAAAAATGAAATATCCATACCATCACCCCACCCTAACGTATGCTTTTTATAAGAATTTTAGAACAAAAAAGCGCGACGGATATACCGCGCGCATAAAAAGAAAAACACGCCTTGCGCCGCAAAACGTGTTTCTCTATATCACAAATAAATTTTATTTGTTTTCGTTATTTAACAGGTCTGCAATGGATGCACCACCAAAACCATCTTGATCTCTCCATTCGTGAACTTCGCCGTCATCTTTGGGTGCTCTGGGGGTTCTCGCTTTTCTTACAGGAGCATCACCATTTTCTTCCGACGCCTGTCTTTGAGGTCTGTTGGGGTTGGTTTTACGAACTTCGGGTTCGGGAAGAAGTGCCTTAATGGAAAGGGTCATTTTTTCCTTTTCAACGTCCAAATCCAAAACCTTTGCTTCTACTTCTTGACCGGTAGTAAGCACAGACAGAGGATCATCTAACCAGTCGTGAGAAATTTGAGAAATATGAACTAAACCGTCAATATTCTTATCAACTTCAACAAATGCACCGAAGGGTACAATTCTTACAACCTTACCGGTAACAACACTGCCTACAGGATATTTTTCAGCAGCAAGTTCCCAGGGCTTTTGTTGTAATTGCTTAAAGCCAAGCGAAACTTTCTTTGCGGTTTCATCCATTTTAATAATTTGGAAATTATATTTTTTGCCGATTTCCAACACGTCTGCGGGAGATTTAACGTTGCCCCATGCAAGATCGGAAATGTGAGCAAGACAGTCAAAACCGTTTACGTCAACGAAAGCACCGAATTGAGCAAAGCGAACAACTTCACCTTCTACGATATCGCCTACTTGAATGGAGCCAAAGAATGCTGCTTCCTTTTCAGCGCGTGCTGCATCACGTTCTGCTTTTTCTGCTTCCATGATTACACGTTGAGATGCAACAATTTGCTTTCTTTTGCCTTCTTCAATGCTAAGCATTTTTAAGCGAAGAGTTTTGCCAACGTATTTTTCCATTTCCTTAACGAATCCAAGGCGGATTTGAGAAGAAGGAACGAATACGGAATAAGAACCGAGTTTTGCGGTTAAGCCACCTTTATTGAAACCTTCGCAGGTTACCGTAAAGATTTCACCGTTTTTAACGCCTTCCAACTTTGCTTCTTCTTCCTTGAAGGAAACAACCGCTTTTTCGGAAAGCTTATCGGGGTTACCGGTTGCAAGAACCATAACTTCAATTTCTTCGCCGATCTTATCTTCGTATGCTTCTTTTTCGGAAAGAAGATCTTCTTTTGCGATTGTTACTTCGCGCTTTCTGCCGGGGATTAAAACATCCAAACCTTCTTCCTTAACTTGGGAGATGGTTACTTTAATCACGTCGCCTTTGCGAAGTTTTTGGGACGTTTTGTCCATTTCTGCCATGGCAAGTTCCATGATGTCGTTTGCTTGTGTGTTTTCCATGTTGTTGAGAACCTCCTGAGTTTGCTCGTCAGGAGTTGATGCTCCAGCGACGATGCCCACCGTTTCATAATGAAAAGATTGTATTTCTGTAAGCGATTTCGCGTCTGCAATTCTAAAAACGTTTTTACAATGCTTTCGGCAAAGATCCGCAAGTTTGTTTGTATTGCTACTGTTCAAACCGCCGACCACCACCATAGCATCGCACTTTTTTGCCAAAGACTCCGCTTCCGTTTGTCGCTCCATAGTAGTATAACAAATCGTTTGAAAAATTTCAACTGTTTTGCCCGTGTTTACGGGAATATTTTGCAAAAATTTTTGATATTTTTGGGTGGAAAACGTAGTTTGCGCCACAATACAAACCTTTTCCCCCGTTTCGGGAAAGGGTTGATCCGGATTTGAAACAATCTGCGCCTGATTTTCACACCAACCGTTAATCCCCACCACTTCGGGATGGTTCGGTTCGCCAACGATAATAATATCGTATCCGTCCAAAAAATGCCGTTTTACAATTTCCTGCGTACGCTTAACAAAAGCACACGTTGTATCCACAACCGTAAAGCCGCGGCGTTCTGCTTCCGCATAAGTGGCTTTTCCTTCCCCATGCGAACGAATAATTAAAGTAACCGGGATTCCCTGTGGGATTTCTTCTAATCGGTTTACGGTTACAATGCCGCGATTTTTTATTTGCTCGGTTACTACCGGATTATGAATAATATCCCCAAGCAAATAAATATTTTCGCCCGTCGCAGATAAAGCAAGCTCTACAGCACGGCGTACCCCTTTACAAAAACCGCTGTGTTTCGCTAATAAAATTTTCATTTATTTTCCTTAAATTTCGCTTTGCGTTCTTTCCCGGAAAGGGCAACGGCGGCACGTAATTCTTTTTGTAAAGAATCCAGCGACTGATACATTTGCTGTCCCACAGTTTCAATATTTTCGGGGGTCATTTTCTTTCCGTAAAATTCAGTATATTCATACGGCTTTCCAATGCTTACGTACATGCGGCGAAACAAATGAAAACGGTTATGAATAAACATAGGCATTACGGGAACTTTGCCCGAAACAGCCATTAATGCTGCACCGCTTTTAATAGGCTGTAATATTTCGTTTTCGCGATTTCTGGTACCTTCGGGGAAAATAACAACCTTTTTACCTTGACGGAGCAAGCGGATGATTTTCATCATTGCCTTTAAGTCATTTTCCTCTCTGGCAATAGGAATAATTCCGGCTTTCTTAAACACCCACGCAATAAACTTATTTCTGCAAAGTTCTTCCTTACCTACAAAATGCAAATTTTCTTTTCTGTAAATAAAGGCAATCAAAAACACGTCTGCAGCGCGTAAATGATTGCAAACGATAAGCCCGGGACCTGTTTGAATATAGCGTTTATTCAAAACGCGGATGGAAATAAACGGTCGGATAAAGATAGTGATTAGAAACAGCAAAAAGCGGTACATAAATACCCCACATTAATCTTTTAATTGAGAAATTACAGCAGCAACAACTTGTTCAATCGTCATTTCCGTCGTATCCAGCAATACGGCATCTTCCGCTTGTTTTAATGGCGCAAATTTCCGATTTTTGTCGTTTTCATCACGCGCAATTATTCCCCTTAAAATATCTTCATAGGAATCGGCAATTCCTTTTTCTTGCATTTCAATATAGCGGCGGCGTGCGCGTTCTTCCGCTTTGGCGGTGATATAAAATTTATTTTTACAGTTCGGCAAAACGAAAGTACCAATATCCCGCCCATCTAAAACACAGTTCATTTGATTTGCAATTTCGCGCTGCATTTCTACCATTTTAATGCGAACGGCAGGAATTTTACTAACGTCTGATGCGCCCATAGACAATTCGGGCGTGCGAATTTTATCAGAAACATCTTCTTCCCCCAACATCGTTACCTGATTACCTGCATGATAACGTACGGAAAGGGGCAAATCTTCCAATAAAGGAAGAACCGCATTTTCATCCTGAACCGAAACCCCTTTACGCATGCAGTACAGCGCCGTTGCACGGTACATAGCCCCCGTATCCAAATATAAAATGTTTAGGCGCTTAGATAATTCCTTTGCGACAGTACTTTTCCCTGCCCCGGCAGGTCCGTCTAATGCAATATTTAACATATTTCCATCCTCACTTTTTTATGAGTTTTGTTTTAATAATATGGATGCAGACCGACCTGCGCGATAGCCGGTAGAAAAGGCAATTTGCAAATTAAATCCGCCGGTCAAAGCATCTACGTCTATCATTTCCCCTGCAAAAAACAACCCGGAAATCAGTTTGCTTTGCATGGTCTTTGGGTCAATTTCTTTTACAGAAACACCGCCCGAAGTAATAATCCCTTCTTCCAAAGGGCGCAATCCTTTCATTTGCCACGAACAGTTTTTTATACAAAAAACCAATTTTGATAAACTTTCTTGCGAAAGTTCACTGTTTTTTCTTTTCGGAGAAATACCTGCACGCTCCAATACCCGAAGAATCATTTGTTTCGGTAAAAGTTTACGCAAGGAATCATACATGGGCAAATTTCCGATTTCCGCAAAATCACGTTGTAAACGCAAAAGGACTTGTTCTTCGGAAAGAGCAGGTTTTAAGTCTACAACAAAAGATAATTCGTTTGGCGGTATGCGATTCACATAGGAGGATGCGGAAATAGCCATCGGCCCGGCAATCCCGTATGCCTGAAAGGTCAATTCACCAAAATCCTGAAAAATCTTTTTTTGTCCGCGCAGCACCGTAAGCGTAACGTTTTTCAACGCCAAACCTGCCAAAGGTGCACAAGGTTGCGTTAGAACAATTCCGCATAGCGCGGGTTTTAATTGGGTTACGGAGTGCCCTAATTGACGTGCAAACGAAAAGCCATCCCCCGTGCTCCCGGTAGTGGGATAGGTTGCGCCCCCCGTTGCCAAAATAACGGCATCCGAAAAATACTGTTTCCCTTTTATATTTACACCAACAGCCATTCCGTTTTGAACGATTATTTCACTAATGCGGCTTTGCAAACAAAACTGCACGCCTGCTTTTTTACATGCACCAACCAAAGCAGCGGTTACGTCGCTTGCTTTATCACTTTGCGGGAAAACACGTTTTCCGCGCTCAACTTTATAGGGCGTTCCGTTTTCATGCATAAAGCGCATAGTGTCAGAAGGCTGCCATTCCGAAAGTGCGCCGTAAAGAAATTTTGGATTGGTTACGGTTTGGGATAAAACGCCCTCGGCAGTCGTATCGTTGGTAAAATTACAACGACCTTTTCCCGTAATATACAATTTTTTACCCGGCTTTTCATTGCGCTCAAACACAGTTACGGTTGCGCCGTGAACAGCTGCGGCGTAGGCTGCCATTAATCCTGCTGCCCCTGCCCCAACTATGATAATGTGCGGTTTTTGCATATTAAAAAATCCCGAAATCTATTTCTTTTAACCGTTTCAACTCCTCGTAATCCGTACGGTTGGTCAATAACGGCGTTACGGTAATATACCCTTTCCGATTCATTTCCACATCAGCATAAGGTAGGTTGTTCTGTTCGGAAAACGGGAGCCCGTCTAAAACAAACTCTCCCGCAGCCACTTCCTGGTATGCATCCGTATATCGGTGTTCCCCCAAAGGGGCAAGCACGGCCCCCTTACATTCCTGAAAAGGAATGGGTGGGAAATTTACGCTGAATATTCTTTCTCCATTTGCCTCTTTCAGCAAAGCGGCAAGGATTTTTTCGGAAACTTTGGCATATTGCTCTATATCCACCGCCCCAAAATCACAGTGCGAAAATGCAACTGCGGGATAGCCCAAAAACGCGGCCTCCAAAGCGGCGGCAACGGTTGCGGAATACATAATATCCGAACCAATATTAGAACCTACGTTAATACCCGACACAACACCCACAAAAGGAAATTCTTTCAGGGCTGTATGGGCAAACTTTACACAGTCGGCAGGAGTTCCCGCCACTGCATACGTGGGCGCGCCCAGCGTATCGCGAACGCGCTTTACGGCAATGCGTTTTCCAAAAGTAACAGAATGGGCAAACCCCGAACAGTTTTCTGCCGGGGCAACCACTAAAATATCGTAATTTTTTTGCAAAACACGAACGAGGGCAGTAAGTGCTTCGGAAAAGTACCCGTCATCATTCGTAATTAACAATCTTTTCTTCATTAGAACAAGGAAAGCAGGAATCCCGCAGCAACAGCAGAACCGATAACCCCTGCCACGTTCGGGCCCATAGCGTGCATCAATAAGTGGTTATCCGGATCGTATTTACGTCCTTCCACCTCCGAAACACGTGCTGCCATAGGTACTGCGGATACACCGGCAGAACCGATTAAGGGATTGATTTTGCCTTTGGTAAGCTTGCAAAGCAATTTACCAAACAGCACGCCGCCTGCCGTTGCAAATACAAAAGCAACCAGCCCAAGAACAATAATTTCAATCGTTTCCAGTTTTAAGAACATTTCCGCCTGTGCGGTTGCCCCTACCGAAATACCCAAAAGAAGGGTTACGATATTCATTAACGCATTTTGGGAAACATCTACCAGTCTTTCGGTAACTTTACATTCGCGAAGAAGATTACCGAACATCAAGCAACCGAGAAGCGCGGTAACCGAAGGAAGCAATACTGCCGTAATCATGGTAACAATAATGGGGAAAATAATTTTTTCCGCTTTGGTTACCGAACGGGGCGCTTCCATACGAATCATACGTTCTTTTTTAGTGGTCAAAAGACGCATAATGGGGGGTTGAATCATGGGAATTAAAGCCATGTAAGAATACGCAGCGATTGCAATCGGTCCAAGATATTCGGGCGCTAAAGATTTTGCCAGGAATATTGCCGTAGGCCCATCTGCCCCACCGATAATTGCCACCGCAGCAGCTAAGTTTCCGGTAAACCCAACCAAAATGCCCAGCAAAAGCGCGATGAAAATACCCAACTGCGCCGCTGCACCCAAAATTAACGATTTCGGATTTGCAAGCATGGGGCCAAAATCCGTCATTGCACCAACGCCGATAAATATCAAACAGGGATAAACGCCCGTTTTAACGCCGATATATAAAATATCAACCAAACCACCTTCGCGTAAAACTTTTAGATAATCAATTTCCACCTCACTCCAAAGGTCGGGGTGATAAATTTTATCATCCAAGCCGGCAGGGATGTTAGAGAGCAACATACCGAATGCAATCCCAACCAAAAGCAGCGGTTCAAACTTTTTCTTAATTCCCAAAAAAAGCAAGAAACACGCAACGGCAAGCATAACCAAGGATTTCCATCCGCCATTTTCAAAAATGGCGTTAATCCCAGACTGGTCATAAAAATTCTTGAAAATTTCACCGATTTTTTCCATAGTTAGTGCCTCAGCCGATTTCGTAAATGGGAGTACCCGTTTCTACTGTGCTACCCTTTTGTACCAAAATATTTACAATTTTGCCATCCTTGGGGGCGGAAATTTCATTTTCCATTTTCATTGCTTCAATCAGCATAACTACGTCGCCGCGCTTTACCGTTTGACCTACCGTAGCCTTAATTGCAACAACTGTACCGGGAAGGGGTGCCGTTATCGCATTTCCGCTTGCTGCGGGAGCAGCCGGTGCCGCCGTTTGTTGGGGAGCGGAAACTACGGGAGCAGGTGCCGCTTGAGGAGCAACCGCTTCATATTCTTTCAAAAGTTGCGCTTCGCCTTGGTTTACTTCTACTTCATATACTTTTCCGTTTAAGGTTACTCTGTACTTCATCTCTGTTCTTCTCCTTCTTTCACTTCTTTAATGGAAACAAATTCTAACGTATTCAAGGGAACTTGCAACTGATCGGCAATAATTGCCATTACCATTGCCGCATCCTTATCGGGAACGTCAAAAAGCTTAACTTCCCCACTTCTTCCGGGTGCGTATACAGGTGGTGTTTCGGGAATAACGGCAGCCGTTTTTTTCGTTTTATTGCCGCACTTGGCAACAATTGCAGAAAGCCCTTTGATAACGCACATCAAAAATATAAGAACAAATATTACCAGTAAAAAACCGACCAACGAATATAACAGACCCTCAGATAAGGTAAAATCTTTTTTTTCTACTACGTTAGCAAGTAAATTCAACATAACGCGCCTCACTCCACAATCTCTTCAATCGTGTATTTTTTCACGTTTTCTTCTTTTGCTTTTCGTTCTGCAAAGAATTTTTCAGCAACCTGCGGGAAAGCGATATACGAAAGCACATCTTCATCCGAACGGGCAACACCTTTCAACTGTTCTTTGGTTTTTTCAAACTGGGGTTCCAAAGTATCGGCAAAACGGCCTTGAATTACGGTTGCATCCCCAAGCGCTTTTGCTTTTAATTCTTCGTTTACGGGACCGGGAGCTGCACCGTATTCCCCACGGAAATACGCCTTAACTTCCTTACCGATATTTTTATAACGTTCGCCAAGAACGATATTTTGCGTTGCCTGTACGCCCACCATTTGGCTCATAGGCGTTACAAGGGGGGGATAACCTAAATCTGCACGAACACGGGGAACTTCCTGCAATACTTCTTCTACCTTATCCATAGCATTTAAGTTTTTCAATTGCGAATACAGGTTGGAAAGCATACCGCCGGGAACCTGATAAGACAGGGCATCCGTATCCGTTAAAAGAGATTTTGCCATCATGGTTCCATCTGCAATATACGCATCACGAACGGGCTTAAAGAAATCGTTTACTTCTTTCAATACGCCGGTGTTTACCGAAAGTTCATGACCCAACTGTTGCAGCAAGTATACCATAGTTTCGGTTGCAGGCTGTGAAGTGCCCCCCGAAAAAGCAGAAGTTGCCGTATCAATAACATCCACCCCTGCTTCCACCGCTTTCAGCAAGGTTACGGGACCAAGACCGGTGGTGGAGTGTGTATGCAGAACTACGGGCAGCCCTACTTCATTTTTCAAAGCGGAAACTAAATCGAATGCTTCCTGCGGACCCATAACACCTGCCATATCCTTAATGCAAAGGGTAGATACGCCCATTTGCTTTAATTCTTTACCTACTTGCACAAAATTTTTTAAGGTGTGCACGGGACTTGTGGTATAGCAAATTGCGCCGCTTGCCATTGCCCCTGCATTTAACGCCGCTTCTACCGCAACTTTTACGTTTTGTGTATCGTTAAGTGCATCAAAAATACGTACGATATCAATACCGTTTTTAACGGATGCAGTAACAAACTTACGCACTACGTCGTCTGGATAATGCTTATAGCCAAGAAGATTCTGACCACGCAACAGCATTTGCAGTTTGGTATCGGGCATTTTAGCCTTAATATTGCGTAAACGTTCCCAAGGATCTTCTCCCAAAAAACGCAAACAAGAATCAAACGTTGCACCACCCCAGCATTCCACGGAATAGTAGCCGGCACGATTCATCGTTTCCAAAACGGAAGCAAACTTCGCAAACGGAAGTCTGGTAGCCATTAAAGATTGATTTGCATCTCTTAACACGGTTTCAGTGATTTGTACTTTCATTACAAGCCTTCTTATTAATTGTATTTGGCAGCAAAATCCCAATTACCACCGATAATATTATAGCAGTTTCAACGTCAATAGTCAACCTAATAATTACAGAAAAACTTTTTTCTATGAAAAAACTCCCGTAAAAACGAGAGTTTTTCAAAGGTTTATTCTACATAGCCATCCGGATTATTCACTTGCCAACGGTATGCATCCGCACACATTTCGTCAAGCCCGCGCTTTGCGGTAAATCCAATCAGTTCTTTTGCATAGGCGGGGTCTGCAAAACAAGTTGCCACATCCCCCTCCCTGCGTTTTTCAATCACGTAAGGGATTGGGTGCCCACACGCCTTTTCAAACGCATTAACGATATCCAAAACACTGTAACCAGTCCCCGTTCCTAAATTTACGGCAAATAAGCCACTGCCCTTTTCCAGTTTTTTCAGTGCGCACACATGCCCTGCCGCAAGGTCGCAAACGTGAATGTAATCGCGCACACCGGTCCCATCCGGGGTGGGGTAATCGTTACCGTAAACGTGCAGTATGGGTAATTTACCCACAATAACTTTTAAGATATAAGGTGCTAAATTGTTTGGAATCCCGTTGGGATCTTCCCCCATAATTCCGCTTTCGTGCGCGCCGATCGGATTGAAATAACGAAGTAACGCAATATTCCAGCGCGAATCCGAACGCGCAAGATCGGTTAAAATACCTTCAATATACAGTTTGGTTCTGCCATAAGGATTGGTTGCAGAAAGGGGTGCATCTTCTTTAATGGGTACGGTTTTAGGGATTCCGTATACCGTTGCAGAAGAAGAAAATACAAGGTTAAAACATTCGTTTTCACGCATTACGTCTAAAAGAACCAACATTCCCGTTACGTTGTTATGATAATACTCTAAGGGAATACGGTTTGATTCTCCCACCGCTTTTAATCCCGCAAAATTGATAACACCGTCAATTTTATGCTCCTTAAAAATCGCGGTTAGCCCTTGCTTATCCGTAATATCCGTGGGATAAAAGGGCACGCGGACACCCGTAAGGTGATAAATTCTATCCAGCACGATTTTTTTGCTGTTACAAAGGTTATCGCAAATCACCACCTCGTAGCCTTTTTGTAAAAGTTCTACCACCGTATGGCTGCCGATATAACCCGTTCCCCCCGTAACTAAAACTTTCATTTCAAAACCTCCCCTACTTTAGACAGAAAGCGTAAAAACGCTGCTTCTCCCCCTTCGTCTTTCTTAAACACAGCAGTATTGTATAATATGTTTTTACATACGGTATTTACATATTCCACAACTGCTTTTTGCGCATCTTCCTTAGAAATATCCGTGCCGCACTCAGAAACCAAATCACGAATCGCGTTTCTATGTAAAAACAAGGGGTGTTCTTCGGCGTTTAATTCTTCCGAACAGTAAGGAATTTCTCCGGTAAGATAACGGGTAATTTCTGCCATCTCGCGCTTTAATCTGCCCGGCAAAATGAATAAACCCATTGCCTCAATCAACCCGATTCCTTCCCGTTTAATATTGTGATATTCGGGATGCGCATGGAAAATACCGTCCGGGAAAGTTTCGTCCGTACGATTGTTTCGGAAAATAATTTCTAAACAATATTTCCCATCGGGCAATTTTCTTGCGATAGGAGAAAGTGTATTATGCTTTTCTTCCCCTGTTTTTGCCAAAATACCCACGCTTTCGTCCGTATATTCTTCCCATACGGAAATCATTTTTTCAGCAATTCGTTGCACAAGTTCCCGCTTTGCGGAAACCAACCGTACAGCGCTGTTATACCAGCCCAAAATTCCAACTTCCACTTCGCTGAAATTATCATAGAGCACGGGCTTTATCACTTTTGCATCATGCATGGGCATTACATGCCGCCCACCCTGATAATGTTCATGATTTAATATAGACCCACCAACAATGGGCAAAGCGGCGTTGCTACCCAAAAAATATTCGGGTAGATAATCCACAAAATCCAGCAAACGTTTTACCGTTTGTCCGTTAATTTGCATGGGGGTATGCTTTACGTTTATCACAATGCAGTGCTCGTTGTAATACAAGTAGGGCGAATACTGCATAAACCAGTCTTCCCCGGCAAGGGTTAAAGGTAAGGTACGCAAATTCGTGCGTGGAGCAATTTTAGCATTGCCAAAAAATCCTTCGTTTTCCTTACAAAGGGGGCATGCGGGATAAGGTGCTGCTTCCGTTCGGGGAGCAGACAGCAGTTTTGCTATATCTTTATTGTTTTTTTCGGGCTTGGAAAGGTTCACCGTAATTTCCAAGCGGTTTCCGGTTTCGCCATCCGCATAATCCCATTTTAGATTTTTATCAACTGCAGATTTTTTAATATAATCGTTTTTCATGGAAAGACGGTACAAATAATCGCAAGCAGCCTGTGCGCCCACCATTTCCTTAGTAGTGCGGAATGTGCGGATTACTTCGGAAGGCCGCGGAGAAAGTTCCCCCATGACCATTGCGGCAAAACGCTCAACATCAGCTTCTGCACAAACGCTGTTTGCCATAGCAAAATCCATTAATTCGCGCAATACCGCATCTGGCGTTTCCATTTGGGCAACAAAGGAAACGTCCGTATTTTCAGGCAAAGTGCCTTCTGCATGCAACAAATAACGCAAACGGTTGCGAACGTATACCACATCCGACTCATGGAGATATAAGTGATTTTTTGCGTATGCAATCAGTTTTTCTATTAAAGTCAGGCCTTCTATCACAGTTCATTCTCTCCTTCGGGCAAAGTATGCCCCACAGTTTTTATCATTTTCTTATCCGAATACACAACGGCACGGTCTATCACGCCCTTGCCGTAGCGGTCTTTTAATTCAAAAATTACCTTTTGCAGTTCTTCCTTTTTTTGATTCGTGCGAAATGAAAGCATATCCACCTGCTCCCCTTCCCGGGTAAAATCCCGTACGGATACACCAATGGTACGCAAGGGGGAAGAAAATACGTCGTGTTTACGCATTAAACCCAGGATGGCTTGCGCAAAATCTGCGGATAAATTACTTGGTTGAATTTTGCATTGTCTGGTATACGAACGCAGATACGCGTCCCTAACAAACAACTGCACGGTTGTTGCTTTACCCAGCCCACTTTCCATTAAACGCCCCGAAACGCTATCACATAAGGAATAGATCGGGATTTTTGCATCTTCTTCATTTTTCATATCTCGGTAAGTAGTCATACTGTTACCGATAGATTTCGCACAATCTTCCTGCCCTTCCGAAATAACGGGGCTGGAATCGTATCCGTTGGCGTACTCAAATAAAACGTTCCCCATTTTACCGAATTTTGCATGCAAAAACTCTTCTGAACTTTTTGCAAGGTCTCCTATCGTGTGCACGTTATATTTTTTTAATTTTTCTACCGCACTTTTTCCCACGAACAACAAATCCGAAACAGGAAGGGGCCAAATCATTTGCCGATAATTTTGTTTAGAAATTTCTGTGGTTGCGTCCGGCTTTTTATAGTCCGAACCAAGTTTAGCAAAACATTTATTAAAACTGACACCCACAGATGCGGTAATACCGATTTGTTCTTTAATTTCCTTGCGCAACCGATTTGCAATTTCCACACCGCTGCCAAACGCAGTGCTGTGCGAAACATCCAACCATGCTTCATCAATCCCAAAAGGTTCTACCTGGTCCGTATATTGCTTGTAAATAGCGCGTACGCGTTTAGAAACTTTTTCGTATTCTTGCGGATGTGGGGGCGCAACAATTAAATTTGGGCATAATTTTTGCGCTTCTCTAATCGTCATACCCGTTTTTACGCCTGCTTTTTTGGCGCTTTCGCTTTTGGCAAGCACAATGCCGTGCCGCAGGGTTGCATCCCCGCAAACAGCCAACGGCGCATTTTTATATTCGGGATGAAGCATGTTTTCCACACTGGCAAAAAAATTATTCAGGTCGGAATGCAAAATGACCCTATTTATCATCTCTTTTCCCTTTTTTAACCCATTTTAGCAAAACTTCTTGCATTTTTGTTCCTTTTTTCCAACAGAAAAAGGTAACAGCAATAAGAACAAGCAATAAAATGCCCCAAATTACAATTCCCCAAGAACGGAAAGGTATCAACTTTCCCCCCAAGGTTAGGCAGGTAACAAATATAGTAACCAGACGTACGGGAATCATAATGCCCACAAAATAACTTGTTGACATAGTAGACAGTCCGGCAACCAAACACAAAATATCATCCGGAAACAATGGCATTACAAACATAAAGGTAAGCAGTAATTTATCCTTTCCCTTAACTTTATTTAGCCACCCATCCAAAGTTTCCTGCCCTACAATCCATTTTGCCGCACGGTAACCGCAAACTCTACCAATTCCAAACGCCAAAACGGAGCCCAACATAGAGCCAATAAAAGCATACAGCGTACCTTTCCAAAGCCCAAACAGCGCATATCCCACACCCGTAGTAATGGTGGAAGGAATGGGAATAAATGTTACTTGTGCAAATTGCAGGGCAATATATAACCAAACGGCAGCACTGCCCTTTGCGGCAATAAACGCCCTTAAATCTTCTACCGAAGTAAAATTAACGGTTTGTTTCAACCTTTCATATCCGTAAAAAGACAAGAAGGAGAGAAAAACAAACCCTAACGATAAAAGTAAAAGTTTATATGTTTTTTCTTTTCCAAAGGAAAAGAAAAGAAAGGTTAATCCGCAAAGTGCTGTAATAAAAAAAATCAGCAGGAAAAACCAAATTTTTTGATATAAAACAACGGCTTTAACATCCGTTATTTCAATTGCCAAAACGCCAAAAATGATGCTGCACACACCAAAAAATAAGATAATAAGTGGCGTAATTGCTTTTTTTAGTTCCTGCATGATTGCACCCAGTTCTTTTACGAAATTATCATTCTGCTTGCAATGCCAACTTCTTTATCTCGCCGCGAGCAAGCGCATCACAACGATTGTTTTTTTCGTTATCGCTATGTCCTTTTACTTTAATAAAAGACACCGTATGAATTTTGGTTAGGGCAAGTAACTCTTCCCACAAATCTCTGTTTTTTACTTCTTTTTTATCCGCGCCGCGCCAACCGCTACTTTGCCAGGAATCAATCCAACCTTCATTAAAAGCGTTTACGGTATAAGCGGAGTCGCTGTAAATTTCCACAGAACACGGCTCCTTCAAAGCCTGCAATGCGCGAATTACTGCCGTAACTTCCATGCGGTTGTTTGTAGTATCCACTTCCCCACCCGAAAGTTCTTTTTCTGTTCCGCGATAGCTTAATATTGCAGCCCAGCCACCCGCGCCAGGGTTACCCGAACAGGCTCCGTCCGTATAAATTACCACGTGTTTTTTCACAAACACTCCTTTTTCACGGAATTTTTCAAAAAAACCGTTTGAATTTGTTGACTTTACTTTTTTTGTATTGTATAATGGTTGAGCACTTAGGGGAGTGGCTCAACGGTAGAGCAGCGGTCTCCAAAACCGCCGGTTGCGTGTTCGAATCGCGTCTCCCCTGCCAAAAGAATCGGCAAAAGCCGATTCTTTTTTCTTTTTGCAAGGGTACGTTTTTATATTCCCCGTTTTTATCACGCTTTATGCTTAACGGTAGTGCTTGGGCTGGGGATATTCTTCCCCAAACAGTTCCACAGTTACTTTTGCCATTCTTTGGTCGGTCAACGGTTTATCCGCGTAATTTGTGGGGGTGTTTGCTATTTCATCCACCACATCCATCCCTTCGGTTACTTTACCGAAAGCAGCGTATTCTCCGTCCAAGTGCGGCGCGTTTTGATGCATTACAAAAAACTGCGAGCATGCGCTGTTTGGCAAAAAAGTTCTTGCCATAGAAAGCACCCCGCGGGTGTGTTTTAAGTTATTGGGAAATCCGTTGCGGGAAAACTCCCCTGCAATTTGATAACCTGCGCCACCCGTACCGGTGCCGGTGGGATCTCCGCCCTGAATCATAAAACCGGGTATTACGCGATGAAAAATAACCCCGTCATAAAACCCCTTTTGAATTAAAGAAATAAAGTTGTTTACTGTATTCGGTGCCTTTTCGGGATATAATTCCGCACAAAAAGACTTCCCGTTTTCCATTGTAAACGTAACGATAGGATTTTGCATTATTCTTCCCCCTTAAAACGTTCCACAAGAACGCCTGATTCTTCAAATAATTGCATGGAAAATTCATCCGGATACGGCTGGTCGTAAACCACACGGCGAATTCCGGAATTGATAATCATTTTACAGCAAATCACGCAGGGCTGATGCGTGCAG
Source organism: Christensenellaceae bacterium (assembly GCA_045651955.1). Taxonomy (GTDB): domain Bacteria; phylum Bacillota; class Clostridia; order Christensenellales; family Borkfalkiaceae; genus SIG402. The sequence continues at coordinate 26,579 of JAZRTI010000041.1, forward strand.
TAAAGGGTTGCCCCTTCTACCGAAATGCCTAATTTTGCAGCTTGTGCAATGGCATTTTGCTCTGCGTGTACCCCATAGCAAAGTTCATGCTTGGTTCCGCTGGGAATATTGAGTTTCCTTCTCAAACATTCTTCACGTTCCTTACAACTTTTTACGCCGCTGGGTGCACCGTTGTAACCGGTAGTTAAAATACGCTTATCCTTAACAATAACCGCACCGATTTTACGGTTTTCCTGAAAGCAACTTGCCCACGACCCGATTTGGTAGGCCATTTCCATAAATCTTTTATCCCATTTATCCATAAGGCAAAATCCCCCTATGTTTAGATTATACAACATTTACCCTTTTTTTTCAATTGTTTTCATAGAAAAAAAAGGTTTTTTTTGGCATTTCTATCATAGCAAACATCAAAAAATAAAATTGCACAACCGTAAATAAAATAGAAAGAACCTTTAAGAAAAAACTTTTTTATTATAATTCTTTATTTTATGCAAAAATCGTTTGACAACGCATAAAAATATGGTATAATATTAGCAGTCAAATGTGGAGAGTGCTAAACAATTCACAAACAACAAAATTATGACGGAGGTTTATTCGGATGAAAATTAAACCATTGTTTGACAGAGTGGTTGTAAAAGTAAACAATTCAGATGATAAAACGAAAAGCGGTATCGTTCTTCCCACAGCCGCACAGGAAAAACAGCAAACAGCAACGGTTGTAGCCGTTGGTGAAGGCGGAATGGTGGACGGCGTAAAGGTTGAAATGGTTGTTGCGGTTGGCGACACCGTTTTATACGCAAACTACGCAGGCAGCGAAGTAAAAGTTGACGGCGAAAAGTACGTTATTTTGAAACAAACCGATATTCTTGCGGTTTTGGAATAAGGAGGCTTTTAAGTTATGGCAAAACAAATTAAATACGGTGAAGATGCCAGAAAGGCTTTGGAAACGGGCGTAAACACCATTGCCGACACGGTAAAAATTACGCTTGGACCCAAAGGTAGAAACGTTGTTTTAGATAAAAAATACGGTTCTCCCCTAATTACGAACGATGGCGTTACCATTGCAAAAGAAATTGAACTTGCAGATGCATTTGAAAATATGGGCGCACAACTGGTAAAGGAAGTTTCCACCAAAACGAACGACGTAGCCGGGGACGGAACCACTACCGCTATGGTTCTTGCGCAGGCAATTATCCGCGAAGGATTAAAAAACCTTGCAGCGGGTGCAAATCCCATTATTTTGAAAGCCGGTATTCAAAAAGCAGTTGAGACCGCCGTTGAAGAAGTAAAGAAAACCAGCAAATTTGTTGAAGGTAAAACTGAAATTGCACAAACCGCAGCCATTTCCGCTGGTGATAAAAATATCGGCGACTTGATTGCTGACGCAATGGAAAAAGTTGGTAAAGACGGCGTAATTACCGTTGAAGAAAGCAAAACCATGAAAACCGAGCTTACCATTGTGGAAGGGATGCAATTTGACCGCGGTTATGCATCCGCTTATATGGTTACCAATCCCGATAAAATGGAAGCAGTTGTTGATAGCCCCGTTATTTTAATTACGGACAAAAAAATTACTTCCATTCAAGAAATTTTGCCCGTTTTGGAACAAATTGTTCAGCAAGGCTTAAAACTTTTGATTATTGCAGACGATATTGAAGGCGAAGCACTTGCAACCCTGGTAGTGAACAAACTGCGCGGAACCTTTAACTGCATTGCCGTTAAAGCACCCGGATTTGGGGATAGAAGAAAAGCAATGTTGGAAGATATCGCCATCTTGACGGGCGGAACCGTTGTTTCTTCGGACCTGGGCTATGAACTTAAAGACGTAACCTTGGATATGCTTGGCCGTGCAAAACAGGTTAAAGTAGATAAGGACAATACCACGATTGTAGACGGTGCAGGTTCTACCGAAGCAATTAAAGCAAGAATTGCATCTATCAAAGCACAGATTGAAGAAACTTCTTCGGATTATGATAGAGAAAAATTACAGGAACGTCTTGCAAAACTTGCAGGTGGCGTTGCTGTAATTAACGTAGGTGCGGCAACCGAAGTGGAAATGAAAGAAAAGAAACTTCGCATTGAAGATGCACTTGCCGCAACGAAAGCTGCAGTGGAAGAAGGTATTGTTCCCGGCGGTGGCGTTGCCCTGCTTGGCGCAATCCCTGCATTAAAGGCATTAGTAAAATCCTTAGACGGTGATGAAAAGACGGGGGCAAAAATCATTCTTCGTGCCATTGAAGAACCCATTCGCCAAATAGCAACAAACGCAGGCATTGACGGTGCGGTTATTGTGGAAAAGATTTTAGCAAGCAAAAAAGCAAATTACGGGTTTGACGCTTTGAATGAAAAATACGTTGATATGTTTGAAGCAGGCATTATTGACCCCACGAAGGTTACCCGTACGGCATTACAAAATGCAGCATCCGTTGCTGCTACCCTGCTTACCACCGAAAGTATTGTAAGCGATATTCCCGAAAAGGAACCTGCCGCACCCGCAGCGGCACCCGGCGGAATGGGTGGTATGTACTAATATTATTGAATTTATATTTTCAGCGCCCTTTCGGGGCGCTGATTTTTTATTGGTTTTTTACTTAAATTACTTTTTGCTTTTATAACTAAAACTAATTTAACCCTTAGCGTTTTTTTAATAATTATAAAAATCCCCAAGCGGAATACCGCTTGGGGATTTTATAAATCCAATTCAGGATTCACATGCAGTTTGCCATGAAAAGCAATCTACATGCATTACTGCTTATGCTTACGCACGTGCAGGGCTTTCTACACGGGTTGCCGTGGATAAACCTTGGTCAATTGCATCGTTGGTTTCCTTGATGGAAACAAGGGTAAAGTAACCTTTATCATTGTTTTCTTCAATACACCAAGACCATTCCGCACCGCTGGAATGTTCATCCACACGATTTTCAGGAAGTGTTCCATCGGGGTCATACGTCCAAATCAATACCAAGGGGAAGTGCGTTTGCATCATTGCATCGCCGTATGCGTCAATCATCTTCTTAACGTCTTCAAAGGTAACAGCTTTACCGTCGCCAACAACCATGTGGCCAGTAATACCACCACCGGATCCAGGACCGGCTTCACCCCAGTAGCAAACTTTGCCGTCATTTTGAGTATTGCTAATGCTTGCTGCCATATCCATCATGCTTTGCATATGGTCAACCATGGTTTTACCGTGTACGCTATCGGTAGTGATTTGCGAATAGTTCTTAGAGGACAAACCGCCTGCATATACGTGCCAGGAAATTGCATTCATACCTACGGGGTTAAATCTAGCACCAACCAAAGTTTGTTGTTCCTTGGTATCTGGCGTCCAGTTTGCGGCCCAATTGGTATCACTATGGTTCTTTACGGATTCTTGCCACAGGTTATACTGTGCGGGACGATAGTTTGCGTCACCGTTACCGATCAAACGATCGTAGGGATCTGCATCACGGATAATTTTCACCCATTTCGTGTAGAATGTATTACACAGTTCGGTAGTAATCTTATCTTCCGTCCAAGTTCTTCCTTTGCGGGAAGAACCAGCAGGAAGTTCGTCCGGAGCTTGTCCGTTATCCGCAGCAAGGTTAAATTCGTTCGTAAATTCCCAGATGAAAATTGCAGGACTTTCAGCGTAACGGTTTACGATAAAGGTGGTGTAATCCTTGATAAACTTAAAGGTTTTAGAATTTTCATCACGCAAGCCGGTTGCAGTACCTTCATCAAACAAGTCTTGGGGTGCCGTAGTCCAGAACAAGGAAGGAATTAAACCAATACCTACTTCTTCTGCTTTTGCCACCACTGCATCCAGATATTCAATATACTGACCGTAGTAGTTATAGAAGGAACCATAATCACGCGCATAGAAAGGCATGATGGAAACACGAATTGCCCTTACGTTGTAGGAAGCAAGGATTTCCAAATGTTCGCAAGCACGTGAAGGATCGAAGTTCGCGCCGGGAACTGCATAGTCCATAATGGAGAAGTAGTTAACGCCCATGCCGTAGAATTCTTCACCGAACAACGTTACTTTAGAAGTTACGTTTGCATTGTATTGCAAACCCTTTCTGGTATCGGTAGCACCGGCTTTGGGAGTAAGCTTACTGCTAATCGTAGCTGCGTGTTCAAAGTCGGACATAACAACCGTTGCTTTACCATCTACGAAAGTAATATTGTAGTTTTTGCTGGTAAGACCGGTTATAGAGATGGGATATACATAATTGCCATCTACCAGCGTACCAAGGGTTTCGGTCGTATCTTTACGCCATTCTTTAATCTCTTCAAGGAATGACGTGTTTGCAGCGGAAGTTCTGGTAAAGTTATACGTTAAAGCCACTTTACCGTCTAACGAAGCAAGCGAATCTGCTCCCTTCAAACCACTGGTGGAAATCAAAGAGTTAAGATTGGGAAGAGAATCACCTTGAATATGCGTAAAGTCAGGTGCAGTAATCGTTAAAGCAACCTTGTTAATTATGAAATCTGCATCAAAGTCCTTCTTGTCCCCCGTTTCTTTGTTGGTGAAACGTACGCGAGCCTTGTATTTTCCTGCATCTTTCTTTTCGGTATCTTTATACGCAACGGTATATTTATCCGTAGGATAGGTTCCGATGAAGGAAATAGTTTGCACTTCGCCGTTATAATCTACCGTTTTGTTTACAAACTGAATGTTTGCCAAGTCTGCATCTACGTCCGAAGAAACTGCTTGCGATTCAACAACGGTAACAACAATTTGCTTTTGCACTGCTGCGTGGTAATTGCTCGTTTCAGCAGCGTTCAAGTAAACTACGTAATCCCCAACTTCTTGAATCTTCTGAACTTCTTGACCAGCTTTTACAATTTTGAAAGTAATGGTTTGTTCGCTATTGTTCAAAGTTGCGGTATCTATGGTGGTCAATCCAGCGTTTTTCAGTTCGTTGGATTCAAAATACAAGCTATCTGTACCGGGAGTAATGATACCTTGCGCCTTATTAATGGTTAAAGTTGCGTAGAATTTCTTTTCTTCGTAATTTTCGCAAGTTGCGGTAATTTCAGCTTCGTAAACACCTGCATCTTTGGGGTTTTCAACAACTTGGTTGTCCTTTCTGTAAATAATGCTTACGGAGTCGCCGGCAAGACGGTTTTTCACGTCAATTTCAACCTTGGTTGCGGTAGGATCGTAATCCACGGTTCTATTTGCCGCAATGGTGGGCAACGTACCTGCAACAATTTCCAAAGACATCGTTTTAGATTCGCTGATAAAGCCATCAGCAGAAATCGTAACTTCTACGGAATACGTACCAAGATCAACCGCTTCAGACTTCGTTTCGTCGTTATCAACAACGTAAGTTACGTTTACCAAGGGAGTAACAGAAGTTCCGTCCGCCTTAGTGTACGTTTTCTTATAGGTTACTTCGGGAATTGCGTTCGCACCCGTGTAGCCAACCTTAACAGATGTGGGGAAAACTACATCTTCAAACATCATGTCTACCGTATTATAATTGGCAGTCAGTGTTAAGTTTCCACCCACCTTAAAAGTGTAATCTTCTTCTTCGGAAATGGTTTCGCCTTCTTCGTCCGTCCATTCCGTAAATTCAATACCGTTTTGATCAGTAAACTGAACGGTAATTTCCTTACCTTTCTTTACTTTTGCAGTTGAACCTTTATCAACACCATCAACAATAATCGTTCCGCCTTCAACGGTGATTGTGCAGTTCATGGAGCCGCAAGCGGTACAAACGCCTAAGACTAAAGCCAAGGAAAGTAAAATGATTAAAAACTTTTTCATTCATTTTCTCCTATTTTATTTGATTATCGTAACGAAATCAGATACTTTAATATCTTTCGTATCAAATCTTTCTTTAGAACGGATTGTGATTGTTTTGGTTTCCCCTGCTTCTAGGTCAAAATAGTTGTCCGAATAGAATGCTAAGTTATCCATTTCAAACACAACAGTTCTTAAATAGTCGTTTGCCGAAACGGTTGCCGAAACAGTATAGCCATCTTCCGTTTGCGTTACGTCGCTAAAAGTTACGGAGTAATCCGCACGGAAAGCAACGTCCTTCCACATTTGGGGGAAATACGTAGTTTTTACACTTTCTTCCCCATCAAACTGTGCAAACAAATAGCTATCCCGGTCATTCACAACGTCGGCCTTGGCTACCGTTAGATTGGAGTTTTTCAAAATTGTTAAATCAGATACAGTCTTTTCCCAAATTACTTCGCCGTTTAATTTCTTTTGTCCGTAACGAACGGAGCCATGATATTCTTTCAGCGAATCGTTCATAACAAGTAAAACCTGTTCAGCCGACTCATTTTGAATATAGGCAACATGCAAGGGACGGAAAGCATATTTCATTGCATAATACGCCATTTTGCATTCCAAATAGAAATCAACTACCGCCCAAGTACCCGTAGGCCAAATATCCGAATACATCCAGTTCATAAAACCGGAGTTATCCCATTTTCTGCTACGAGAGAACTCGGCTTCGGTACGAAGGGTTTCTGCGTGAATGGTCATAGACTTAATAACAAAGTCTTCAATCCCCTTAAAGTCGCCGAACATATCCTTTGCGGGGATCATTTCGTCGTCCACAAAGGTAAGATTGCTGCCACCGTAAGGATTGAAACGGAAACGGTCAATCCAAACTTCGTTGGGAGGCCATACTTTATCTTCGGGTAAGTATTTTAAGAAAGATTTTACGGGGCCGGGGCCTTTAACTGCACATTCCGAGCTAAAAGACACCTTTTTGGTTGCAACAGTGGGACGGAATTTCGTTTGATAATCATTTGCCGTCCAAGAACCAGCATGGGATTCCCCTGCCGTTGCATCGTTACCTACGTCGGTAAAGCTGCACGGACTTTGACGCGCGTAAGGACGCGTTCTATCAAAGGTATGAACTAAACCCTTTAAGGTAGTATCTACGAAGAAATCGCCGTGCTCAATCATTAAACCGAACGCACCGGTTTTTTCGTTACCGCCACACCAGTATACGAGGGAAGGATGGTTTCTTAAGCGTTTCAAGTTGTATTCGCAATCTTGCAATGCTAAGTCCATAATATCCTTACGTTCTTCGGGAATATCTGCGCAAGCAAACATAAAGTCCTGCCATACCATTACACCCAATTCATCGCAAAGGTCGTAGAAAATATCCTTTTCGTAAATACCGCCACCCCAAACACGAAGCATGTTAAAGTTGCCGTCTACGGCAAGTTGAATCAAATCACGGTATTTATCATCTTTCACACAACCGGTAAAGCAATCAATGGGAACCCAGTTGGAGCCTTTACAGAATATGTTTTCTCCGTTTAGGCGAATGGTATAACCAAAATTATGTTTATCCAAAGGTTCTTCAACCAATTCAACTTCACGGAAACCGATTCTGCCGGTTTTTACGTCAATCACTTCCCCGTCGCGTAAAAGTTCTACTTTGAACGCATAAAGGTTAGGATCGCCATATCCAAGCGGCCACCAAAGTTTCGGGTCATCCACTTTCATGGTAATAAAGTTTTTCTGACCGGTTACAGGATCTTCTTCTACATATGCATCTGCATCGTTTAAGGGAACGTTCGGCGTTTTTGAAACCACGAAACGAAGTGTATCCCTACCCTGCAAATGTTTCCAACCGTCCAAACGAACGTTATAGTTCATATGGGCAAAGATGGTTACACGTCCATCCGTCTTCGGCCAATAGAAAACCGAATCAAAAGCGGTTGCGTATTCTGCGGTAAGGAATACTTCTTGCCAAATACCGTAGCCGGGAAGGTTCGGTGCCCAGTCCCAACCAAAGTGACACTGACATTTTCTTACGAAAAGACGGGGTACGTTGAACGTTCCGAAATATCCTTCTACATCAAAGGTATCCATTTTGTTCAAAGTAGATCTTAAAATGATTTTAACTTCATTTTTACCGGGCTTTGCGTAAGGTTTAATATCAAAACGGTATGCAATGAACATGTTTTCCGTTTTACCAACGTAAGTTCCGTTCACGTATACGTCACTGTAAGTATCCACGCCTTGCATGTTCAAATAGATTTTATCATATTCAAAAAATTCAGGCGAAACATCAAAGGTGTTACGGTATTCAAAATCTTCCCGAAGAATCCACTTGCTATCTTCATAGTGCATTTTGATATAGGGATCTTTAATAAGTCCGTTGTTGTAATGGTCAACGGTTACATCTCCGGGAACGGAAGCAGGATATTCTTTCGTGTTTCCTACTTGCTTAAACGTCCAACCTTTATCTAATAACAATTTCAGCATAATATCTCCAAATTAGACGTTAAACTTTAATTAATCTTTTACGTCCAGTTTAACCGTAACGGTAATATCTTTGGTTGCACCCTTGTAATTTTGGGTTTCTGCAACACTTACCGTAATCACTTCAGTACCAATGTTCTTAACAGTTTTACCGATAGTAACAGCAGCACCGTTAGATGCATAAGCCACGGGAGATAAATCCGAATTGCAATAGAAGAAAGATTGTTCCTCCTCTGCAATAATTTCCACGTCTGCTTTTTCAATGGTTAATACCGTTTGTACTGTTAGGGCTACATATCCCTCTTTAGAAATTGTAGCAATAACATCGTAGGTTCCTGCATCCGTTTGCACGTTATTCGTATAGGTAACGGTTGCACCTTCGGGAAGCCCGGTTAAATACATACAGTGTTCTTTTCCGTCATAAGTTACGTTGGTTTCGCCCGTCCAAGAAATGTCATCCATTTCCGCTTCAGAGAATTCCAAATCCCCTTCAGTACCGCCGGAAGAACCACCGCCACCGCTACCTCCACCGGAAATGATTACTTTAATCCATTTGCCGGCAGAAGGCTTTGCATAGTTTTTCGTTTCAGGCAAATCCACGTAAACGTAGTAGATACCACCATTGGTAAGCTGTTGCGAGGGCGAGAAAGTCAAATATTCTTGCAATGCAGGAATATTCGTAGTTCTATCCCCCGTTTTTACGGTTGCTTGTACAGTTTTAGGTTGTCCATCCCACGTAAACCTTTGAGTACTTTGCGCATCAATATAGGTTGCGCCCTTACTGATGGTTAAGGTTGCCGTTTGAACGGACGCTTTATATCCGGGTTTCATGAAACGTGCAGTAACCTTATATACACCTGCATCCGTATAGGTGGGCATTTCGGTAAACTGATTTCCCTCTTCATCATAGAAAAGAACGCTTACGTCATCGCCTTTGGTCATGGAGAATGTCTTGGGCGTTCCGTCATATGCCGTAGTTCCGCCAATAAACGCTTGACCGGTCAATTCATCGAACATGCTGCCATCGTACGTGGTGTGTAAGCCGGATTCCAAAAGTTTGAACTCGCTAATCGTCCATTTTGAGTTCCAACCGTTAGAGGTTTTAGGATTATCGTGAACCCACATAACGATATGACCGTCATCTGCACGTTTATCGTTAATTTTGCCTTCGTTATCAACGTCGCCATAGGGCATTTCGTCATAAACCAGCATTACGTGCGTAAACTCTTTACCGCCAACCGTCTTTCTTTCGTCGCCGTCTTTTTCTTGCAACCCGCTCATCCAAACGTCAATCATCATTGCGTCAATACCGTCTCCGTTATCAACGTATAAGGGTTTGAACTGCACAAGCAGAGTATGTTCATTTTCATCAACACATTCTTCTACACGTACACCAGCGGGACGGTAGTAATTAGGAACGATAGAAACCATTTCCTGTTTTATGGAGTTGATATAAGTTGCGTTTGCGGGATTGGTGGCAGACCAACGATAATAGTCGTGGGAACCAGCGTATTTATATCTTCTTAAAGAAATACCAGTTTGGTATTTACGGCCGTATTCACCGTCAATAACACCGTTATCTTCTTTATCCGCCTTAATAACGTCTTTTACCAATCTGCCGTCGGGCATGGTAGCCAAGCCATCAACACCGATGATGTTGGGGTCGGTCAAAGGATCGTCCGAAGAGGATGCGGTTTCGGAGTCAATACAGATATTGTAAGGATAACCACCGGGTGCCGACCAGGGAGTAGACAAAGAACTCCACTGTTCACCAGGATTAAACTGGTTCATAAACTGCCAACCGAAGAAAGCGCCAACCGAAGTTTCGGGGTTTGCCGTGTTGTAATAAAGATCTTTTTGTGCTTTAATTTCCGGGTTAATCTCCGTATTATAGGTCATAACAAAGGTGCCATAGCCAAATTCTTGAGATTTCAAGGGATGACCTGCAGTGCCTTTGGAGTAAATAACAGCAACGCCGTTATCAAAACTTTCCCAAGCAGCACCTCTTTGCCAGGAAGATTTATATACGCCATCAAACAAGTCAACGCTACCGCGTTGGTCTGTACCCGTTAAAGTACCGTCTACTACGATGTTGCCGGCTTTATAATTTTCATAAACAGTCATCGTATCAGGCTGCGTATATTGGGGAGTGCTTCCTCCATCAGCAAAAACCGAAACCGCTACAACGGTAAGGGAAATTGCCATGGTTAGAGAAAGAAGCACGGTCAATAATTTTTTCATTTACAGTGTTCCTCCTTTTTTATATTATTTTTCGCAGGGGGCGCTTTATACGCCCCCGCGTAAAAACAAGATTATTGTTCGCCAATGCGCTTATTCGTTGCGCGGTATTGGTGGAAGGATTCAAACGCGTTGGTATAGAAATCAATCAATTTCTTAAACCCACCGCTTTCCTGCGTCAATTTTGCAGTCATATCTGCACACAGGTCAGACAATTGTTTACCGCCAGGAATTTCCTTGGGCGACCAAGCGTAACCACGGATATCTTGATACAAGTTACCCATGCTTGCATTTACTGCAATAAATTCAAGTTTCTTGGACGTATCGGGCATGTTGAAACCGCTCATAATATTCACGTTTTGACCGCCGTAAGATACGCCGTCCTTTTCAATGATAGGACCGTTCGTGTGCTTAAAGCCGCGAACTGCAACGTAACGTGCTTTTTCAACGGCAGAATATTCTGCCCAAATGTAGTTTGCCAAGTGTGCGTTGGGGATTAAGTTATATCTCTTGGAATACAAGGTGGAAACGCCGTTTAACAGGTTGTCCGTTTTCTTTTCTGCCGTATAGTTCCAAGTGGTATAGGTTTGACCGTTGATTTCTTCGGTACCCTTTTCCCAGTGCAAACCTTCAACACCATAGTAGGTTAATTCGTAGTTTGCATAGGTGCCGTCTTCTTCCGGCGTATACATCCAGTCAAGATAACGGGTAAATAAATCCATTTGCGTAGATTTTTTGAATACAACGGAACCGGTATAGCAGGTGGACTGAGAAGCGTTACCAACTACAACGGGTTCTTCCGCAGTACCAACCGAACCCATGAAACCATCACCGGCTAAGGGTGCAATAACGATTGCTTGTTGGCCTTTTAACTGACGTGCTACCTGAATCAGGTTTTCGGTATCGGGCCAGTCAATCATAACAATATTTTTCAATGCGTAGAAATCCGCACCTTCTGCCGCATTGGGGTTTTCATACCACAACATTTTTTCTTGCAGATATCTTTCATATTGCATTAATTTCAAATAACCGTCGGTTGCATATGCGGGTACTACTTCATACGTACCGTTGCCATCAACGTCTGCATATTCGTAGCCGTTGTAACCTTTTCCTTCAAATAAGGGGGTGATGAGGTAGTCAACACACCAACCTGCAGCATTGAAAGGACGAACAATGCTGCTAATAAGCCCTTTACTCATAAGCAATACATTCGTAAATTGCGTCAAAGTCATGTGCTTATAGTCTGCATTTGCAACGTCAAAGTAGGAAGAAAGATTTGCTGTGGGATCAAATTCATCTGCAGGGAAGGATTGATCATAAAGACTTTCATATTGCGTACCGCGGGAAAGCTCATACAATTTATCCAACATGGTACCGTTCATGATCATACCCCATTTAGAAGCAATATCAATACCAGAAATACCCTTTAAGTCCTCGTTAGTATAGTTGTCATCTGCACTGTAGAAACCTGCATAGTAAGAAACCTTATCGGGATCGTACTGATAGTATGCATTGCGGAAGTTGGGAGCATTTTCCAACACGCTTGCAACGGATGCAGTCATTTGTTCGGATTTCAAATATCCGTCAATGGGAGAGTCCGAACCCCAGTGGTTTACCATTATGTCAACTTGGTTGTTGGATGCAAGTTCACCTGCAACAACAGTACCCAAAGTTGCCGTAGAGGTAGGTTCAAATTTCAAGGTGATGTTATAGTCCATATCGTCCTTGAATTTCTTTTCAATATGTGCACGAACAACTTCGTCTTCTTGACCCAGTTGCTTGTTGTATTCAATGTAAGCAACCAGTTTGTCGTTTGCAACTGCGTGGGATGCGGCCTTGCCATACCATTCCCATTCCCCAATCAGGGTAACGCCGTCTGCATCGTCAGTAGGAACGGTAAAGGAGAAGTTTGCGCTGTCGCTAAGCTTATTCCCTTGATCGTCATACCATGCAACGAATTTGTCCGACTTACCGCTAGCATTCAGGCGGTTTTGCGCCTTAATTTTTGCGGTAGCACCGGGTTTGAGCTTTTTGATCATGGTTTTTCCGTCATTGAAAGTACCGCCGGAAATGCGTACTTCTATACCGTTGCCATCGCCCTTACCGCCACAACCGGTCAGGAAAAGACCGAAAGTGCAGAAGGTTGCAACCATAACTACGGAAAGAATGATCGTTAAAATCTTTCTTTTCATTGATATATATCCTCCTAAGATATTTTTACCGAATTAACTCGGTTTTGTTTTTAGCCTTTAACCGAACCCATCATAATACCCTTAACAAAATACTTTTGCAAGAAAGGATAAACAGACATAATGGGAACGATAGAAATAACAACGGTGGACATCTGCATTACTTTACCAAGTGCAGGGTTACCGCCACCGCTTTCAGTGGAAGTCGTAGATTGTAAAATATCACGCATCCAAGGAATTAAGGGCATCATTGAATCGTACTTATCCGAAGAAATGTAAAGCTTGGGACCCATCCAGTTGTTCCATGCACCCAGCGCGGTAAACAGCGTAACCGTTGCAAGAATGGGAAGGGACAAAGGCATAAAAATCGTAGCGTAAATTCTAAAATGTCGGCATCCGTCAATCTTCGCCGCTTCTTCAATTGCAGGAGAAATGGTATAGAAGAATGCACGGATTAAAATCATGTTCCAAATGGAAAGCACGCCGGGAAGAATAAATGCAAGATAATTATTTTTCAAGCCCAAACGGTTCATAAGAACGTATCCGGGAATGGTACCGCCACCGAACAGCATTGCAAATACAATGATGTTCATAAAAATCGCACGGCCAACCAGGTCTTTTTTGGAAAGCGTATACGCAACCATAGAAGTACCGAGAACGCTGACCAAAGTTGCGCCAACCGTAATGATTAAGGACGATTTCATATGCGACCAGAAATGGTTTTCGGGAGCAAATACGTATTTGTACCCTTCAATTGAGAAAGATGAAGGCCAAAGCGTATACCCGTCGCGGTTAAATGCGTCGGGATGCGTAAAGGACGCAACCACAATCAAATAGAAAGGAACCAAGAAAATCAACCCAAGGATGACAAGAATTATGTAGTTACATACGTGAAATATTCTTTCACCAACAGATTCACCAGCTATCATAACACTGCCCTCCTATTACCATACCGATTGCGCGCCAAGTTTTTCAGCGGCAAAGTTCGTACACATAATTAAAATCAGCGAAGCAAGCGATTGACACAACCCCATTGCCGTAGATACGGGGAATTGTCCAGGTTGACCGCCCATTGCCTTTTCATAAATGTATGTACCAAGTAACTGCGTCGTTTCCAAAATTGCGTCGTTGTTACCGCATAACGTCATACACTGGTCAACGTCATCACCAAAAATGGAACCAACGTTCATAATAAAGTTAATGGATGCAATACCTGCAATACCGGGAAGGGTAATATTGATTACCTGTTTCCACTTGTTTGCACCGTCAATCATTGCCGCTTCATAAAGCTGCGGGTCAATAGACGTAAGAATTGCAAGGTACGTAATGGTAGAATACCCTACGCCTTTCCAAATACTTGTTAACAACAATATGGGTCTCCATACCGACGGATCAACTTCATATTTCCTGATTTCCCCACCAAATGCAAGCGCAATTTTGTTGAACAGACCGTCGTCCGTGTTGATTAACAGTTTTAAGATACCTGCAACTACTACCCACGAAATGAAGTAGGGCATGTAAGAAATAGTTTGGAAAACACTCTTAAACACCTTGTTCTTTACTTCGTTAATTAAAATTGCAAGAATAATCGGCATCGGGAAACCAACAAATAATTTCAACGTAGAAAGGACAATTGTGTTTTTAATTAACCCAAGGAATCCCCCCTGCGCGCCCCCGCCTGTAACTAACATAACCCTAAACTGGAACCAGCCTACGAAGGTGTTGATCGTTCCGTCAAAATAAGAAACGGTCAAGTCCTTATAGTCAATAAAGGCAATGTAGATACCCAACATAGGTCCGTAAGCGAAAACCAAAAGCGAAACAAGCCCGGGTACGAGCATTGCGTACAATTCCCAGTTATGAAGAACGTACATCAGGTTGCGTTTCAGTTTAGATGGCGGAGTGTAATCGTATGCCGCAGCAACGGTTGCAACTTCTTCGGGTTGCAGAACGCCTTCTACTGCAGCAGTTTCCGCCAAGACTTCTTTACTGTCCATTATTTACCTCCTAAAATTTTGCATTGTTTACCGTACAATGACCTGAAACGGCGTGCCGCGCACCAAACAGTGCCACGGCGTTGCACGGAAAACCGTGCGGTTCAACAACCTTTACAAATTTATCAAAAAGCAGTTTGTGGGGTTGATGCTTTTTTTAGTTTGAAAAATTGTTGATTACCGCCACTTTGACAAACACCAAAGCGAACGGTGATTATTTGATTAACCGCTTATTATTGTAAAGGACGTCTCCCCCACCACAACAAACGAAATTAATACCTAAGCCTACATTCGGATAAAAAACAACATCTTGTGGTCATCTTCTAAAAAAGTGCATAATACGCCCTTTATCCGATTCTCCCTATATTGTACCAAAGTTCTAAAAAAAAGACAAGTGGTTTGGGCAAAATTTATAATTTTTTTTCATTTTTTTTGTACAATGTATTACTTTTTGTTAGATAAATTATCTTTTCATTTACTTGTTAAGTAAATTTTATCAAAAAACCTATTCCCCACCCTTTTCATTGAATTAATTAAGCAAAAATTCTGGTAAAAGAATGTATTAAAACACCCACCGTCTTGCTACCGCAAGCCACCCCCCCAAAAGGAGGAGGCTTACCCCCCTCATCCGTCAAGCGATGCTTGACACCTTCCCCCCAAGGGGAAGGCAAGGCAACCTTATATTCCTTCCTTTTTATATGTATGAGAATAAAAAAACGGCGCAGCCGTTTGGCTGCGCCGCAAAACTTTCCGCTAAAAGCGGTTGTTTAATTTTATTGTGCTATTATTCCGCTACGGGAACAACTGCCTTGATGGAAATGTTATCCAGGTAGAACGTGCCGGTGTATCCGTTAAAGCGATAGATGAAGTAGTAATCCTGATCCGCATCGGCGGTAAACGTTGCCGTTACCTCCGTCCAATCAAGATCTTTGTCAGCAACCATCGCTTCTTTGGATCTAATCTCAAGCACCGCATTTGCGTCTGCATTGCAAACGCTGGTCAGTTTAATTGCGGGCTGAGGATCGCCGGAGGTTCCTGCCCCCACAACCTTATACATAAAGGAAATGGTGTAGGTTACGCCCTTCTGCATCTTTACAGCAGTACCTGCAGTTCCGTATACGTTACCAAACGACGTATTATTCACAATCTTTAACGCGGTGGAACCGTCGTCCTCGTAGGAAATTGCGGTATCCGTTACGTCAATGGTCGTGTTTTCAAAGCCGGACCAACCAGACCAGGTTCCTGCGCTGTATGCATTGGTCTTGTTAACAGCAACTGCAGTGCCGGTAAACTTTCCGTCCACAATCAGCTCGTCATCATTCAGATCAATAAAGTATGCCTGATAGATAACAGGCTGAGAGCCCATCTTTTGCTCGCCAGTAAGAACGGTATCATCACCGCCTACAAGCTTCCAGCCGCGGAACAACAGCAACTGATCCTGTCTGTCGTTAAGTACGGGCAAGTGATAAGTTTCGTTCGCGGTTTTTTCAATCGCTTCTGCAACTTCAGTTTCGCCGTCAATATCCACAAAGGATGCAGTGTAGGTTACAGCAGATTCGTTAACCGTTACGGTTACCGTTTTGCTGTATTCTTTTGCACCTGCCGACCAAATCACTTCTACCTGGTATTCACCGGGTTGGGTAAAGGTAGCAGCTTCAACGGCTTCAGCACCGTTAACCTTATAAGAAAGAGTGGTACCTTCTACAGCAGCTGCACCGGTGTAAGTTACAACGCCTTCAATAGCATTGTCTACCATATTGTATACGGGAGAGGTAGCCGTCATTTGAGCAACTTCATTATAGGTAAAGAACTTTTCGCCCTTATCAGCAGGGTTATAACCTGCGGGATAGCAAGCCAGTTCATCCAAGATCAGGGTGCCGGTCATGGGCCAAGCACGGAACCACAAATACTGAACGGTATTTTGTGCAGTAAAGGTGTAGCTGTAGATTACCCAATCCGTGGTTACCTTAGAGCCGGAAATGGGTGCATCTTCAAACTTAATAAGAGTGTTATCAGCTAAAGGCGTACCATCCGATTGATCAGCCGCGGAAGTAGATGCTCTATGCGTAATACCCGCCCAAGAAGAAGATCCGGTATAATCGGTCTTTTTAACTACAAAGCTAATGTTGTAATCAACACCGGGAATGGTGTTCATTTTCTTGGCAAAGAAGTGCGGTTTGTTTGCAGCCGTAACAACGTATGCACCGGTACCATCAAAATAGAAGCTATCTTCAACACTTACCGTATAAGTTGCACCACCGTTGTAGCCTGCATCATGCTTAAATCCATTAGGAACATCACCGCCCACAATAGCATTTTCTGTAGAAACTGCTTCCCAAACTGCGGTAAAGATGATATCCTTAGTAGCCGCGGTGTAGGTAGTGGTATAAACGGATTCGTCCCCTTCTACTTTCCAACCCTTGAAGAATGCAACGTGTTCGCTGCTATATGCGTTTTCGTTACCCAACTTTTCAAGGATGATTTCATCCCCAGCCGAAGCAGTACCGGAAAGGTCGGTTAATTCGGTTGTGCCATCCATATAGGTATAGGTAATTTCAGCCGAGCCGGGCTGAACAACCGTGATGGTTGCGGACTTGCTACACGTAGCAGTGCCACGGGTAAAGATTACGGTTACGGCATTAGCGCCTACAACAAGTTCACAACTATCAGCTGCTTCTGCATCGCCAACTTGGTATTGAACGGATACGCCTTCGGGTACTTCAACAGAGTAAGCGTAGGTTTCAGCACCAGCTTCCAAAAGAACGTTTGCATCAGTTACTAATGCTTGCAAATCAGCAACTTCATCAGTGGTGAAGTAGGTGTTGGTCTTATCTGCAGGAGCGTATCCTACGGGATAAACGTACAATTCGTCAAGCAAGAATTCGTCTACACGTAAACCGTTCACCTTCATCCAAACGTAAGAATATCCGGTCTTAGTTGCGGTGTAGTTAACTTCTGCTTTCGTCCAATCAATAGAACCACTGTTAAGAGCAGCAATCGTAGTACCATTTGACTGGTCGTTAGAAACTGCTTTAATTTGGAAAGCAGTATCGCTGTCGGCAGCAAAGCTAAGGTTGGTCCATTTGTACATGAAAGATACGGTGTATTCAACGCCTTCTTCTAAGTACATACCAAAACCGATATGGCCATTGCCGCTGCTCTGAGAAATTCTGATTGCGGAAGTTCCGTCTGCATAGTAGGAAATTGCCGTATTGGTAGGATCTACCGTTACGTAGTAAGGCATATTCCAACCGTAGTTTTCGGTGCCGGCTGCATTGTCGTCAATCTTCATCGTTTTAGAAACGGTGGGATCAGCAAAGCCTGCGGTCTTCCAAACTGCATAGAAAGCAACGTCTGCAGTTACCGTTTGATCAGCCGTTACGGGATCACCAGCATTATCCTTTAACCAACCCATAAAGATTGTTACGTGCGTTTCATCACTTAAAGTGGGCAAGGTTACGGAAGTGTTAAATTCAACAGTTTCACTATAATTGATTAATTCTTCTTCGCCGTCAAAGAACTTAACGGTGAAAGTTTTAATTTCCCAAACTGCGGTTAAGATTACGTCTGTTTCTACAGTATACAAACCGGTTACGGGAGTTTCCAGACCTTCGGTGGTCCAACCTACGAAGTTATAGCCTTCCTTTTCAAGGGTGGGAAGGGTTACTTCCGTACCGGCTACAACGTCTTTACCTTCGGTAAATTCAACAGGGGTTTCGCCGTCAATTAAGGTTACGGTAAAGGTTTCGGGTTTTTCTTCCCATACTGCATAGTAAGTTACGTTTGCATCTGCCCTTACAGTGTTAACGATTTCCATAGAGCCTTGCAAAGCCCAACCGATAAAGTTGTGGGTTTCGGTTGCTTCCAAGGTGGGAAGAGTTAAGATTGTACCAGCTGCTGCATCTACGCCATCAACAAATTCAACAGGAGTTTCACCGTCCATTAAGGTTACGGTAAACGTCATACCTAAGAATTCGGAAGGAACGCAAGACAAGTCGTCCATAAACAAGGTGCCGGACGTTTTTGCGTAATCCATAAATACAATGTAGTATTCGGTTTGTTGTGCAACAAAGGTAACGGTGGTTTGCGTCCATTCGGAAGCATTTTCATCAATTGCAAAGGTTGCTACATTAGCGCCACCATCCCAGCTGTTAACGGTTCTAACTCTGATATAGTTAAATCCGGTAGCATCTAAAATAGAGTTTTCGCTCTTATAATAGAAACTTACGGTGTATTCCATACCAACGGTTAAATCGCTAATCGTGAAATAGGTATAGAATTCAGCAGTAGCGGCAAACTTTAATGCGTTGGAACCATCGCCCGTGCGATCATCTGCTGCGGAATACGTTGCGTTAGCATTATCTGCCCAACCGGGAAGTGCTTCTTCGGTAGCAAAGTTGCCGTTAGCAATGCGGTTAGTGGTGGGAACTGCCGCAAAAGCAGCCGTCCAAACGATATTCGCACTCATTACTTGGGTTTCACCTGCCGCGTAAACGGTGTCATCCCCTTCCTTCGTCCAACCGGCAAATACGGAAAGCACAGGTGCTTCGCCATCGTAAGCAGGCAGTTCGTAGGATTGCGAATCAAACTTGGTGATAGTGGTATATTCACTATCAGCAACCATAAAGGTTGCGGTGTATTCGGTTAAAGATTCAATAATGTTAACCGAAACGGTTTTAGAATAGGTTTTGTTGCCGCTGATCCAGGTTACAACAACGGTATTGTTACCGATAGCATCAAAGCTGGGTGCTTCGGTGGTAGCTTCGCCGTCATTTACTTGGTAAGAAACGGTAACACCTTCGGGTGCTTCTACGCTATAAACGTAGGGAGTGCCTTCAACGTATTCTTGAACGGTGCTTTCAGCCACAAAACCTGCTACTTCTGCTGTGGTGAAGAATTCCTTTACAGGAACTTCAAAATCAGAAGGATAGCAGTTAATTTCGTCAACCAAAAGTTCATCCGCAGCATTACCATAGAAGAATACGGTAATATAATACGTTTCTTGGGTAGCAGTGAACGTTGCATTTACGTTTTTCCAATCGTAAGTGCCGAATACATCTGCACTAAAATCTTGAACAAGCGCAGTTGTATCAGCAAAGGAACCCCAGGAATCCTTTAAGGAAATGGTAGTTAAAGCAACATAGTTTACAGTGGTATAGCGATCGGCATTCACATTGGTTCCCTTAACCATCATGCTAAGTGCATATTCCTTACCAACCGTAACAGTTAAAGGAATTTGCATCCACATGTTAGTACCGGCAGGTTGAGATACTTTACCTGCATAAGTGCCGTCCGCATAGTAACTTTCGTTAGAAAGAGATACGGAAGTTTGCCAGCTTTCGCCACCTTGCATGGTGGGTGCTGCAGCAAAGTCGCCATTTTCTAAAGCGTTAACAATAACTTCTTCGGGTTTTTCTTCCCAAACTGCATAGTATGTAACGGTGGTGTTTGCTTCCAGGGGAAGTTGAATAGCGGTACCGGCAACAATTACGTCCCCTTCGTTATTCAGTTTCCAACCAAGAAAAATATGGGTTTCCGTATCTTCCATAGAAGGCAGTTCGGCAGCAGACCCAACCTCACCCGAAAGGGTGAGGTCGGTTAATTCTACGTCGCCATCCTTAAAAAGAATGGAGGAAGTGGGTGCAACGTATGCGTTAACGGTTACGTTAATCATCTTGCCGCCCATTTTTCCTGCTACATCATCACAGTAGACTACAAGTATCTTGTAGCTACCCGGAGCAAGGGTAAGGGTATCAAGAAGTTCGCCCACAGCATCGTCCATATACATCATGGTCAACGCACTGTTTACGGGAGTAACTACAAGATTATAAGCTTCTTCCCCGGCAGTCAAATCCACGGTTACGTCGCTCAATACAGCAAATTCTTCAGCAAGTTCTTCTTGCGTGAACAAACCTTCGTGCGAATCGTCAGGATAGCCGCCAACAGCAACAACGGAAAGATCGTCAATATACAATGCGTCAAATGCCCAAGCATTATGCTTAATGATAAAGTAGTAAGCTTGGTCTTCGGTAGCAGTAAATTCTTGCGTTACCTTGGTCCATGCAACGTTACCGTTCATGGTTACAGGAATATCTTTAATAAGCGTGCTGCCAATACTATCAGTGCTACGAATTGCAACATACGCATCTATACCGCCAAGGTCGGAACCGTTTACAAGCTTGTACATGAAGGACACGGTATAAGTTACGCCCTTTTGCACTTCAAAACCGATACCGATATCGCCGTTAGCATCGTTGATGGATTTATCTGCAGGGTTGGTAAGACCTAAGGAATAAGACCCATCTGCCCAGTAGCTTAAACCGTTATTTGCGATTAAGCGATTTTCAGCAGACCAACCGCCCCAAGTACCAACGCCACGTCCGGGCATTGCGGGAACTTCATAGAATGCGCCGTCAGGAATCAATTCAACGTCGTTTTTGATAACGTAATACGCAATGTAAATTACGTCATTTTGCGGCAGAACTTGTTGACCGGTAAGCACTTCGCCTTCACCGTTCAGTTGCCAACCGCGGAACAATTGATCTTCTACGTCGGGCAATACAGGAAGGTCAAAGGTAGCACCGGGAACACCGGTAAACGGGTTAAGAACAGTATCACCAATCACGCCTTGGAAGGTTGCTGTGTAGGTTTCAGAAGATTCGTTAACCGTTACGGTTACCGTTTTGCTGTATTCTTTTGCACCTGCCGACCAAATTACTTCTACTTGGTATTCACCGGCTTGGGTAAAGGTAGCAGCATCAACGGGTTCAGCACCGTTAATTTTATAAGAAAGAGTGGTACCTTCAACAACAGCTGCACCGTTATAAGTTACAACGCCTTCAACTGCATCATCTTGCATACTGTAGATGAGAGAGGTAGCCGTCATTTGAGCAACTTCATTAGAGGTAAAGAACTTTTCGCCCTTATCTGCAGGGGTAACTCCTTCGGGATAGCAAGTAATTTCGTCAATTACAAACAAATCAAAGGTGTTGCCGTAGTTAGAGTAAGCCAACCAGTAATATCCTTGCGTTGCAGCAAAGGTGTAGGTAACGGTTTTCCAACCATCGGTAGAAGCAAGAACGTCGGCATCCATATCAATAACAGAGTTATCATCCTGGTTAATTTTACCAGCGGACATAATACCGATGTGTGCCCACATGCTGGGAACATTCGTCCAGTTTTCTACCAATACCTTCATACTGAAAGTGTAATTTACACCGGGTACGGTTTCAAATCTATAGGTCATCCAGCCGTTTTTACCGGAGAATCCAATTTTTAATGCAGAAGTTCCGTCGTTATAATAACTATAGGAATCATCTAAAGAAACCATAGCGGGGGTATTCCAACCAATCCACGTGTTGGGTCTAGTATACTCTGCAGGAGCATCTGCCGTTTCGCTAAAGTTTCCGCTATCAGTTGTGTTGATTGCTTCTGCAAAGTCGCCGTTCGCAAATGCTTCCACAGGAATTACTTTCCAAACAGCATACCATTCAACGGATACGGTTTCAAATTTTACTTGGGTACCGCCTAATACAACTTCGCCTTCGCCGTTCTTTTGCCAGCCAAGGAAGGAGTTAAGCGCGTCCCCTTCCAATGAAGGAAGGGTGTACGCTGTACCGGCAAATTGAGTTTTAGACAGGTCAACCAATTCGGTTTCACCGTCAAAGAAAGTGAACGTGGTTTCTACATTCTCACCAATAACCGTAATGGTTGCGGTTTTTGTATAAGTTTTGTTACCATTAGCAAATTGAACCGTAACTACGTTATCGCCTTGAGTCAAAGCGCAGGTATCAGCAAATTCGCCTTCCCCTACTTTATAAGTTACGTTCAACCCTTCTGCTACAACAGTGTAGTTGTATACGTCTACGCCTTCGTCAAGAGGAACGGTTTCGTCCTTAACAAGTGCATCAAACGCAGCAACTTCATCTGCCGTGAAGTACATTTCTGCCTTTTCATCCGTAGCAGGTTTGCTTGCAACAGGATATAACGAAAGTTCGTCAATCCACATTTCATCAAAGAAAGTTGCATTCATCTTAACGATGAAATAGTATTTACCATTCGTGGTGGGGGTAATGGTAGCAGTTACCTTTTCCCAACCGTTCGTGCGCATTTGGTCATGCTTTTTAATTACAATATAATCTTCTGCACCACCTTCAACATCGGTAGAATTACGCAATTGAATCCAACCGCTGGGACTTGCACCTAACGAAGCACCTTTTACCTTGAACATGAAAGAAATTTCGTATTCAATACCTGCATACAAGGTTACCATGGTACCGATATTACCGTTACCATTGCCAAGAGAAGAGTCTGCAGGGTTCTTCAAATACAGGGAGGAGGTGCCGTCATTGTAGTAAGATACGTTCGTAGCAAAAGCAAAGTCGGATCGTAGCCATG
>JAZRTI010000042.1:0-15966 GCA_045651955.1 Christensenellaceae bacterium
TCCATAAAGAAATCTTTAATTTTTCATACTCTTTTGCTATATCGGGAAACTCGATAAGATAATCCCTAAAATACAATTCATCGTTATCCCCTGCATATCTTAAATGCAAATGAAATACTTTCTCGGAAAATCCATTTTCGGTATATCCTTTATTAAAAGAAATTCTATCTTCGCTTTGCGACATACAAATATAGCCGTTGTTTGTAATCAAATCTTTATAATCAAACAAGTTGCTTTCTTTGAGAACTTCCACGAGAATATCAACAACAGGCTTTGCCCAAATGGAAGAAATCGCGGTACTTCCTATATTACTTATCCTTTGGACTTTTGGAAGAACTTTCTTTAACAGGGTTTCTTCTTCCAAATACCATTCTTTCCAACACTCTTGATGTTCTGTTAAAATGATAGGAAACAACTGCCACAGTTCTTCTAAACTCATTTCGGTTAATTTTTTGCTCATTATACACTCACTTGTAAATTCTTATTTATTTGTGAGTTTATTATATAATAAAATTAAATTTAAATCAATCTCATTTGCGTGGTCAAAAGAAAACTCGACTTAAAAAAGTCGAGTTTTTCCAAATTGCATAATTAAAATCCCTAAGGGAAACGCCCTTAGTCCACCGCTTTTTTCTTGCCCAAAAAGGGAAAAAAGAAAAAACTTACTGATAAATCCTTGGATTTTTGGGAAAAATAATAGGAAAGCCAACGCAAAATAAAAAACACTTGTTCAAAAATTTTGCAATAAATCCGTTGCAAAAAAGCGCGGATTATGGTACAATCTTTTTGTGGGAGCAGACTAAAAATGCTAGATGCAAAAACCACCGCCGTTTTGGCGCACTTAAACGCCCTTTGCGAAGGGGGCGGATATAAAATTATAGAAGAAAAGGACGTGCTTTCCGCCCTTTCGGGGGAAGAAAAAATGGAAAGCACCGCTTTCCGCGAAATTATGCGCTTTTTAGCCGAACGCGAATGGATTTCCGTGAAGTATGAAGGGGAAGGGCAGTACTGTTTATCCGTATTACCCAAAGGGCGTACGGTGTTGGAATCGCAGGGCGCAAAAGAAAGCGAAAATAAAATGTTATTTGTAAAAACTCCTTTTTCCGCAGGCTTTTTGGGCGGACTTACGGGTGCGCTTTTGGGCGCGGTAATCGTTGCCTTATGCCTTTAACGCGGCAGGAAAAGGGGGTTTTGCGCACGGTTATCTCCGCTTGCGGGGAAAAACACGTTTGCTTAATTTCCCCCGAACGGTTGCTTGCCCAAGGGGAAACGGGGCGTAAAAAAACCAAATTGCCCCAAACGCGTACGGGGCTTTCCCGTATCATGCGCGCGCTGGAATCGGACGGGTATTTTGAAACGGTGCAAAGCCGTAAAGGCAGCGAGGACGTGTGGTGTATTACCCTGCACCCCAAAGGCATGGGTTACGAACGCAAACAGCAGCAAACAAGAAGATATCTTCTTTTCAAGGTGGCATTCACTGTGGGGCTGGCGGTTCTCAGTTTTCTTGTAGGGGTGCTTTTGAAACGGTTGTTTTAATCGTATAGCGCTAAGGCGCAAAGGGAAACGTAAAAGATAAGGTTTTTAGCAAAGGAAAAGGATTTTATGGAGCAGCGGCAATTTATTCTAAACAGTGAATATGCCCCCACGGGGGATCAGCCCCAAGCCATTGAAACGCTTGTGCAAGGGGTTTTGGATGGGTTGAATACCCAAGTTTTATTGGGCGTTACGGGCAGCGGTAAAACCTTTACCATGGCAAACGTCATAAAAAAGGTAAACCGTCCCACCCTTGTTATCGCGCACAATAAAACGCTTGCCGCCCAACTTTGCAACGAATTTCGCGCGTTCTTTCCCGAAAACCGCGTGGAATATTTTGTTTCCTACTACGATTATTATCAACCCGAATCCTACCTTCCCCAAACGGATACGTACATTGAAAAGGATTTATCCATTAACGACGAAATTGATAAACTGCGCCACAGCGCCACCTGTTCCTTAGCCGAACGCAGGGACGTAATCGTGGTGGCTTCGGTTTCCTGCATTTACGGGCTTGGCGCGCCCGAAGAATACTATAAACTGGGCGTTTCCCTTCGCCCCGGGCAGGAAATGGAACGGGATGAACTCATCCGCCGTTTGGTGGGCATTCAGTACAAGCGCAACGATATGGATTTTCAGCGTGCCACTTTCCGTGTGCGTGGGGACGTGGTGGAAATTTTCCCTGCGGATAGCAGCGAAAAATATATTCGCGTGGAATTTTTTGGGGAAGAAATTGACCGTATTTGTGAGGCAGAGCCCCTGTCGGGCAACGTGGTAAGTACCCTGAAACACGCGGTAATTTTCCCCGCAAGCCACTATGCCGTGGGCAGCGAAAAGTTAGAAGGTGCCCTTTCGCAAATCCATAAGGATATGGAAGAAGAAGTGGCGGAACATCAACGCGCCGGCAGGCTTTTAGAAGCCCAGCGGTTGCAGCAGCGCACTTCTTACGATTTGGAAATGATGCGTGAAATTGGATATTGCAGCGGTGTGGAAAACTACTCCCGTTATTTTGACGGGCGTTCCCCCGGGCAGGCACCCTTTACCTTGCTGGATTATTTCCCCAAGGATTTACTGGTGTTTATTGACGAAAGCCATATGACGTTGCCGCAAATCCGCGCTATGTTCAACGGGGATAGGGCAAGAAAAAATAATCTGGTGGATTACGGATTCCGCTTGCGTTCGGCATACGACAACCGCCCCTTAACTTTTGAAGAGTTTGATGCACGGATTCCCCAAATGATATGCGTTTCCGCAACCCCTGCCGATTACGAACTCAACCGTGCGGAAACGGTGGCGGAACAGGTGATTCGCCCCACGGGGTTATTAGACCCCGAAATTACGGTAATTCCCACCGAGGGGCAAATAGAACACCTTTTTGGGGAAATACACAAAACAACCGCTTCGGGCGGCAGAACGCTGGTTACCACGCTTACCAAACGCATGGCAGAGCGCTTAACCGAATACTTCCAAGAACGGGGGGTGCGCGTTAGGTATATGCACAGCGATATTGATACCTTGGAACGGGTGGATATTGTGGATGGGCTGCGCCGTGGGGATTTTGACGTACTTGTGGGTATTAACCTACTTCGTGAAGGGCTGGATATGCCCGAAGTAAAACTTGTGGCGGTGCTGGACGCAGATAAGGAAGGATTTTTGCGCAGTGAACGCAGTTTAATTCAAACGGTGGGGCGTGCCGCGCGTAACAGCGAAGGAAGGGTGATTTTTTATGCGGACGTAATTACGGACAGTATGCGCCGCGCCATGGACGAAACCGCCCGTAGAAGAAGTATTCAGCAAGCGTATAACAAGGCGCACGGCATTACCCCCAAAACCATTGTAAAGCCCGTGGCGAACACTTTGGAAATTACCCGTAAGGAAGAAAAAGCCAAGGGGGTTAAGATAGCCGAAATTCCGGACGAAATTGAAAAACTGAAAGGGGCTATGGCGCTTGCTTCCAAGCAGTTAGACTTTGAAAAGGCAATTGAAATCCGCGAAACGATAGCCGCCCTTCGCTTGCGGCTTAGAAAGGCAACCGAAGGCAAGGGCAAAGGAAAAAATAAGGAATAACCTATGGCAAACGAAATCATTGTAAAAGGCGCAAAAGAAAACAACTTAAAAAACGTAAGCGTTACCTTTCCCAGGGATAAACTGGTGGTGTTTACGGGGCTTTCGGGCAGCGGTAAATCCACCCTTGCCTTTGATACCGTGTTCGCCGAAGGGCAAAGAAGGTATATGGAAAGCCTTTCTTCGTACGCGCGTATGTTCCTTGGGCAAATGGAAAAGCCGGACGTAGAAAGCATTGAAGGGCTTTCCCCCGCCATTTCCATTGACCAAAAAACCACCGCAAAAAATCCGCGTTCCACCGTGGGTACGGTTACCGAAATTTACGACTATTTGCGCCTGTTATATGCGCGAATCGGCACGCCGCACTGCCCCAAGTGCGGCAGGGAAATTACTCGCCAAACGGTAGACCAAATTTTGGAACGGGTATTAGAACTTCCCGATGGTACCAAATTTTTGGTCAAAGCCCCCGTGGTAAGGGGTAGAAAAGGGGAATTTTCCAAACTTTTGGAAGGGTTCAAAAAAAGCGGGTTTGCGCGTGTGGAAGTGGACGGAATTGTTTACGAATTAACCGAGGAAATTCCCTTGGTTAAAAACGAAAAGCACAGCGTTTCGGTGGTGGTGGACCGCCTTATCAAAAAGGAAACCATCCGCCAGCGGTTGTTTGACAGTCTGGAAACCGCCCTGCGCCTTGCCGAAGGCTTGGTGGAAATTACCCGTTTGGACGAAAACAGCACCGAACTGTTTTCCACCAACTTTGCCTGCCCCGATTGCGGTATTTCCATTGAGGAAATTGAACCGCGACTGTTTTCCTTTAACAACCCCTTTGGCGCTTGCCCCGAATGCAGCGGCTTGGGCTATAAAATGGAAGTAGACCCAGCACTACTTTGCACGGATAAAAACAAAACCTTAAACGAAGGGGCAATCGTGGCTTGCGGTTGGAATTTAGATATGGGGAAAATGTATCCCATGTACCTGCGCGCCCTTTCCAAACGCTACGGCTTTTCTTTGGACGTACCCGTAAAGGATTTATCCCCCGAAGTATGGGATATTTTAATGTACGGCAACGGTGGGGAAAGTTTAAGCCTTTCGTATTCTACGCGTACTTTTTCGGGCAGTTACGAAAGCGATTGGGAAGGCTTTTGCCATAACCTTGCCCGCCGGTATAAGGAAACGACCAGCGAATACGTGAAAAGCGAAATTGAAAAGTTGATGAGTACGCGCCCTTGCACCGCGTGTGGGGGCAACCGCTTAAAACCCGAAGCCCTTGCGGTTACAGTTGGCGGTAAAAACATCACCGAATTTTGTGCGTATTCGGTGGAAAAAGCACTTGATTTTATCAACGCCCTTTCCTTAACGCCCACCCAACAACAAATTGCGCGTATGATATTAAAGGAAATCAAAGCGCGCTTACAGTTCCTAAAAAACGTGGGGCTTGGGTACTTAACCCTTTCCCGTTCGGCGGGGACGCTTTCGGGTGGGGAAGCGCAACGTATTCGCCTTGCCACCCAAATCGGCAGCGGGCTTACGGGCGTACTGTATATTTTGGACGAGCCGTCTATCGGACTGCACCAACGGGATAACGAAAAACTAATCAACACCCTTACCGGGCTGCGCGATTTAGGGAATACCGTGGTGGTGGTAGAGCATGACGAAGATACCATGCGCGCCGCGGATTTCATTGTGGATATCGGCCCCAAAGCCGGGGTGTACGGTGGGGAAGTGGTTGCCACGGGTAGCGTGGAAGATATTATGAACCAGCCCCGTTCCATTACGGGGGACTATTTATCGGGCAGAAGAAAAATTGAAGTTCCCCCCGTAAGAAAAACGCCCGACGGCAGAACCTTAACCGTAAAGGGCGCAAAGCAAAACAACTTAAAAAATATCACGGTGGATTTCCCCGTGGGGCTGATGACTGCCGTTACGGGGGTATCGGGCAGTGGGAAAAGTTCTCTGATTAACGAAATTTTATACCCCGCGCTTGCCACCGAATTAAACCACGCGAAAGCCGTGCAGGGAAACGCGGATGCAATTACGGGTATGGAACACTTTGATAAGGTGATAGCGATAGACCAATCCCCCATAGGCAGAACTCCCCGTTCCAATCCCGCCACCTATACCAACGCGTTTACCGCGATACGCGAACTGTTTGCAAGTACGCCCGACGCAAAAGCGCGCGGCTATAAAGCGGGTAGATTCTCCTTTAACGTTTCGGGGGGCAGATGTGAAAACTGTTCGGGGGATGGAATTTTGTGCGTGGAAATGCACTTCCTTCCCGACGTGTACGTGCCTTGCGAAGTGTGCCACGGCAAGCGGTATAACAGCGAAACGTTGGAAGTAAAATATAAGGGCAAAAATATTGCAGACGTTTTGGATATGACCATAGACGAAGCCTGCGACTTTTTTGAAAACTTTACCGCCGTATACAACAAAATTAAAACCATGAAGGACGTAGGGCTTGGGTATCTGAAATTAGGACAATCCGCCACTACCCTGTCGGGTGGGGAAGCGCAACGCGTAAAACTTGCCACCGAACTAAGTAAGCGTACCACGGGGAAAACCTGCTATATTTTGGACGAGCCCACCACGGGTTTGCACAGTTACGACGTACAAAAACTTTTGGGCATCTTAAACCGCCTTACCGCAAGCGGGAACACGGTAATTGTAATTGAGCATAATTTGGACGTAATTAAGGTTGCGGATTACATTGTGGATTTAGGCCCCGAGGGTGGGGATGGAGGCGGCACTTTGGTTGCTTGCGGCACGCCCGAACAGGTTGCAATGGTAGAAGGCAGTTACACGGGGCATTACCTAAAAAAGATACTTTTCAACCAAAACTCGTAAAAAAAAGAACCCATCAGGGTTCTTTTTTCTTGTTTATAGGGCAGGGAAAGCGGTTGTTTCGTTGCGTTTAGTTATTCGCCAAGCAAACGGTGCCCGTGCTTTTTCAAGCCGTAGTACAGGGGCAGCCCCAGCCCGTAGCAAAATACCGTTTGGGTTAATAAAATGGATAAAAAGTTTAATAAAAACGCTTCTTCAACCCCCATTATAATCCAAATTAGGGGCAGGAAAACCGCGTTCAAAAGTACGGGAAACGCCATAGCAAGCGGGGGGATTTTTCTGCATAGCCTTGTGCTAAACCCCGCAAGCAAAGTGGTGAAACTGCCAAATAAAATATCCCAAATTCCAAAGGGAGAAGTGATATTTGCCAGCGCACACCCAACAAAAAGGGCGGGGATGCTTTCGGGAAGCAGCATAGGCAGGGCGGTAAGCGCTTCTGCCGGGCGCACTTGCAGCGGCCCGTAGGCAACGGGCATAAATGCGTAAGTTAAGCCCACGTAAAGGGCGGCGATAATGCCTGCGCGGCAAAGCCGTTTTGCGGTTTTTGTGTGATTCATTTACTTGTACCTCGGTTTTTTTAGTTTCGGGAAGTGTTTACCGAAAACCTTCCACACCCGTATTATAACACGAAAAAGGGGGAAAAGCAAATAAAAAAGGGCGTAAAGTCTTAAAAATTACACCAGTAAAAAAGCAAATAAAAACGGACGGAAACAGGTTATTCCGTCCGCTTTATTGTTTACGCCCTGTCGCGCAAAGGATTGTACATAATCAAATAGAAAATGGTCCAAAGCCCTGCAAGTCCAACTAAAACGTAGATTACGCGCGCCAGCAGCGAGCCGGCACCGAATACAAAAGCAACCAGGTCAAAGGCAAACAGCCCAACCAGCAGCCAGTTCAGTGCGCCCACGATAACTAAAATCAGCGCGATAAAAGAAGTGATTTTCATAGTTTTCTAACCTCCTTCACCTTTTACGGTCTACCGATATTTTCTCCTTTTTTTATAAAAAATATACGGAAAAAGAAAAAAGGACTGAAAAAATCAGTCCGGTTCGGTATTCTTAAAAAAGGAAATTACGAAATATCCTCTATCAGCAAAAAGTCAAAGTCTACCGCATCCATAAAATCCGAAGGCAAAAACTTTACGTGGCGGTATTTGGAAAAGTTTTTCAGGTGCGTGGGCAGAACCACGGGCGTTTCAATGTCCAAAAGGTGGCATACGTCCGAAAGATAGGTAAAAAAACGGCTTTCGTCATATTTTTCTATGGCAATATAGGTTTGGTTGCGCTGAATTTTATGCTCCTTCATTGTCTTTGCCCAAAGTTTTAACATTTTTTTACTCCGTAAAAGCCCCAAACGTACGCGGTTGCGGTACAGTGCATTTTTTTCATTGTAACAAAGGCAACAAAAAAAGTCAAACTTTTTTCATAAAAAGTACGTTTCTGCCTTTTTATCCGCCTTTGTACCCCGTTAACGGGTTGACTTTTTTGCGCGGATAAGGTATAATAAAAGGCAAAGTGCAATATCGCGGGCTTTTTTTCTTACGCGCGTACGAACGCGTGGGTTCACGGGCACGCAAACGTTTGCCAAAATTTTATCCAAAGTGAGGGTTTATCCATGGAAGAAGTAAAACTTACCGCCGCAGGGAAAGAAAATTTAGAAGCGGAGTTAAAAGAATTAAAAACCGTTAAACGTCCCGAAGTGGTTGAAAAAATTAAAGTGGCGCGTTCTTTTGGGGACTTGTCCGAAAACGCTGAATACGACGCAGCAAGAAACGAACAAGCTTTGATAGAAGCACGTATTCAGGAAATTGAACACACCTTGAAATATGCGGTAATTATTGCGGAAGAAAAAATTGCCGCAGGCGTAATTCACCTGGGCAGTAAAATTAAACTTTACGACGTAGAATTTGACGAAAGCGTGGATTATACCTTGGTTGGTACTTCCGAAGCAGATCCCAAAAAACATTACGTTAGTAACGAATCCCCTTTGGGCAAAGCCCTGCTTGGCAAAAAGAAAGGGGATAACGTGGAATACGAAGCCCCTGCGGGTACCGTACGCGTGAAAGTGTTGGACGTAGAATAACAGTAAATACAAACAATATTCCGGCGCCTTTTGGCGCACGATATAGGAGCATATTATGGCAGAAGAAATCAAGAATACTGCAGTTGAAGAACAGGACTTAAACGAAATTTTGCGTATCAGAAGGGAAAAACTTGCCGCTCTTTGCGAAGCGGGGGAAAATCCTTACGAAGTTACCAAGTTTGACCGCACCCACGTTGCAACCGAAGTCCTTAACAATTACGAAGCGTTAGAAGGGCAGGAAGTTTCCATGGCAGGCAGGTTGATGAGCCGCCGTATTATGGGTAAAGCCGCTTTCGCGCACGTAATGGACGGCAGCGGACAAATTCAAATGTACTTAAAGGCAGACGAACTTGGGGATGGTTTTATCAAGTTTAAGGAATACGATATTGGTGATATCGTAGGGTTTACGGGTAAGGTTTTCAAAACGCGTACGGGGGAAACTTCGGTGCACTTAACCTCTCTTTCCCTCCTTTCCAAATCCCTGTTGCCCTTACCCGAAAAATTTCACGGGTTAAAGGACCCCGATTTGCGTTATCGCCAACGCTATGTGGATTTAATTGTGAATCCTGAAGTGAAAAAGGCATTTTTAACGCGCAGTAAAATTATTCAGGAAATCCGTTCGTTTTTAGATGGCGAAGGATTTATGGAAGTGGAAACCCCCGTGCTTAACACCATTTCGGGCGGAGCTTCCGCGCGCCCCTTTATTACCAAGCACAATGCGTTGGACTTGGAAATGTATTTGCGTATCGCTTTGGAATTGCCCTTAAAGCGTTTAATCGTTGGTGGGTTTGAAAAAGTATACGAAATCGGTCGCGTGTTCCGTAACGAAGGTATGGACGTGCGCCATAACCCCGAATTTACCTTGATGGAATTATATCAAGCATACACCGATTA
This sequence comes from Christensenellaceae bacterium, assembly GCA_045651955.1. GTDB lineage: Bacteria > Bacillota > Clostridia > Christensenellales > Borkfalkiaceae > SIG402. The sequence goes on from JAZRTI010000042.1 coordinate 9,412, forward strand.
CGAAGGTATGATGGATATTGTGGAACGCTTGTACCGCCATGTGGTAAACGCCGTTTTGGGTACGACCACCGTGGTATATCAAGGCAAGGAACTGGATTTCGGTTCTCCCTTTGCCCGTATTACCATGCAGGACGCAGTAAAGCAATATTTGGGCGTGGACTTCGCGGAAACGGACGTAGACGTGTTAAAGCCTCAATTAAAGGCGTTGGGGATTGAATTTGAAGAAACGGATAGCTGGGGTAAACTGCTTTATGCGGCGTTTGACCAAAAGATTGAACCTTTCTTGGTGCAACCCACTTTCGTTTACGGCTATCCCGTAGAAGTTTCTCCCTTGGCAAAGAAGAACAAGGAAGATAAGCGTTTGACCGACCGTTTTGAATTTTTCGTATGCTCTGCCGAAATGGGCAACGCATATTCCGAATTGAACGATCCTTTGGATCAAAAGGAACGCTTTATGGAACAGGTACGCGCAAAAGCGGCAGGGGATGAAGAAGCGTCTATGATGGACGAAGACTACATCAACGCTCTTTCTTACGCAATGCCCCCCACGGGCGGTTTGGGTATCGGTATTGACCGTATGGTAATGCTGTTAACCGACCAAGCAAGCATTAGGGACGTAATTTTGTTCCCCACAATGAAACCGATTAAAAAATAAGTTGATTGATTGCCTATTTTTGGAATCATCAAAAAACAGTAAAAACAAAAAGCAAATTTGTTTGCGGAGTATTTTGCATGGATGCAAGGATAACAAAAAAACGCCTGCGCGACCGGTTGCCTTACGACTGGTTCAAAATCGTTGCGGTAACTTTAATTAGTGTTTTGGTTTGGAGCACGGTTTACGCGGTGAGTGCGGTGGACCTTTCGCTGGGGGAAAAGTTTACCTTTATGGTTGCGGCGGACGGATACGATAAGGATAACGTTGCGGCGTTTACCCAAACGCTGCAAGGGGGATTTTCGTACGGGGTGCAGTCCGTATCTTACGAAGTGCTAAACCCCACCGACCCCTATGATGCAACCGAACTTACCGCATTGATGACCGAAGGTTCCCCCGACTTGGTGGTTTTTACCGATCAACCCAGCGTGGATGAAAACGGGAATTATATCATTATGGAAAACGGAAGCGTGTATGCCTCCTTTTTCCGTTCCTTTGTGGACTTGCATATCGTGGCATCCTATATAGATGCCGTAAACTGGGCAAAAGACTATTTGGCAAAATTTTACGAAAACGGCAATATCGGGGAAGGGCGAACCCTGAAAATGGACGTGGTGGAAGAATACTTCCGTAAAACGCACAAACGGGATAACCGTTTCAGAAAGGAAAAGCAAATTGTAAACGGCATTATGCTGGAAGGGCAGCGTTTGGAAAAGTATGCGGATGCCACCCTGGCACTGGAAAAACTGTATACCGAGCATCCTGAAATTTTTGTGTGGTACGGCAGATACGTGCAAGATGCGGCGATAGAAGCCTTGGAAAACAAGGATAATCCCGCATATCAGCGCAAGCCCGAGCAAGCCCCTTGGGAACCCCGCCCTTACGGGATTGACTTATCGTATTTCCCCAACGCATCCGAACTTTGCCGGGGAAAGGATGGAAAAAGCACCAAAGGCTGCGTGCTTACCGTTTTGAACTGCGACCTATACTATTACGAAACCTATTTTGAAGAAGACAATGAAAAAATATGGGGTGCAATCAACAGCGGAAAGTTGCGCGGTAAAGATTTATTCTTTGAAACGCTGATTGCACTAAACACGTTCGTAGAAACCTACGGTAATTTTTAAGGGGGATGTATGCGCGGAAAATTTATTACCCTGGAAGGGTGTGAAGGGGTGGGAAAATCCCGTCAAATACAAGAACTTGCCGCCTATCTTACCGAAAAAGGGGTGGACTTTCTCTTGACCCGTGAACCGGGCGGAAATTCAATTTCCGAACAAATCCGTGAAGTGATATTATCCGGAAAAAATACCGCAATGTGCGATCGGTGTGAGGCACTTTTGTATGCTGCCAGCCGCGAACAGTTTTTGGCGGAAACGGTAATCCCTGCACTCAATGCGGGCAAAACGGTTATCAGCGACCGTTTTGTACATTCTTCTTTTGCTTACCAAGGGTACGCAAGGGGGTTGGGGATGGATTTTATTGAAAGCATCAACCGTACTGCCGTTACCGAATATATGCCTGACTGTACCTTGTTTTTCAACCTTTCGCCAAAGGACGCATTCTTGCGCAAGGGCGGGGTGGACCAAGGGGACCGCGTGGAACTGGCAGGCATGGAATTTCATGAAAAAGTATACGCAGGTTATTTGGCACTTTTGGATCGGTTCCCCGGGCAAATGGTTGCCATTGACTGTTCGGGTAGCGTAAAAAATACCGCAAACAACGTAATTCGGGCATTACAGCAAAAACAGTTGATACCCTAAACACTTGCCGCAACGTAGGCGGCGGAGATAGTTATGCAATTTCTTTCACTTTTAGAAAATACGCCTGCTTATCGCATTTTTACTGCGGAGCGGGATAACGGCACCCTTTCGCACGCATACCTTGTGGTTTCGCCGGATGCGGATATGAATCGCGCTTACGCCAAGCATTTTGCAAAGGCGTTATTTTGCGAAAGTCCAAACCCCTGCAACGCCTGCCGCGCTTGCGATACGCTGCAAAAGGAAGTCCATGGGGACTTTCGCGTGTATCCCGAAAAGGACGGGGATAAAATTGTTGTTTCGGACGTAGACGATTTAGTAAAAGAAAGTTACTTAAAACCCGTGGAAAGTGCGCGGCGCGTCTTTTTGCTTTGCGGTGCGGAAAGTATGACCGACCAAGCGCAAAACAAACTGTTAAAAACCTTGGAAGAACCGCCTGCAAACGTGGTTATTCTGCTGTTTGCTACTTCGGAATACGCCTTGCTTTCCACCGTGCGCTCTCGGGTGAAAAAATTGGAAATCCCCGGATTTTCGGTAGAAGAAATCGTGCAGGCGCTATCTGATGAAACCCAGGAAAAGGAGCGGTTGCATTTAGCAGCTGTATCTTCGGGCGGAATGATAGGAAAAGCAAAAAAACTGCTGTTTGACAATGCTTTTTTGGATATGACGGGGCTGTGTTTTGGTATTTTATCGGGCATGCAAAAAAGCAGCGACGTAGCCGAATATTCCGCTTGCGTTATGAAATATAAAGCAAATTTGAACCCGTTTTTGGACGTAATGGAAATTTGTGCACGGGATGCGCTGATGTTCAAAACGGGGCATAAAAACTTAGTTATGAACAAAAGCCGTATGGCAGACGTAGCAAAGGCAGGGTTCACCTTTCTTCCCGCAAGTTTAATCGGGGTGATTGAACGTTGTGGGGAGGCAAAGCAGGCCTTAAAAACCAACGCGAACGCGCAAATGGTGGTGGATACGTTGCTGTTCGGCATTTTGGAGGGAAAATATCAATGGCGAAAATCGTAGGCGTAAAATTCAAAAACGCCGGAAAAGTATATTATTTTGACCCGCGTGGGGAATTGTTCCGTGATGGCGAAGGGGTTATCGTGGAAACAGCTAAAGGCTTAGAATACGGGGTTGCGGCAGGCGAAGTAAGGGATGTTCCCGAAGAAGAGGTGGTTCAGCCCTTAAAACCTGTGGTACGCCGTGCCACGCAAAAGGATGAAGAAAGCAGAAAACGCTTTATGGAAAAACGCCCCGAAACCATGCGCACTTTGCGCGACCTGATTGATAAAAGCGGGTTGGAAATGAAACTGGTGGATGCGGAATATTCCTTTGACGGCAGTAAACTGTTCGTATATTTCAGCGCGGAAAACCGCGTGGACTTCCGCGAACTGGTCCATGCCATCAACACTACCTTAAAAACGCGCGTGGATTTAAGACAGATCGGGATTCGTGATGAGGCAAAAATGCTGGGCGGCTTTGCCCCTTGCGGCAGACCTTGCTGCTGTTCTGCATTTTTACAGGATTTCAAAAAGGTTTCTATAAAAATGGCAAAAACGCAGGGGCTATCCTTAAACCCCGGTAAAATCAGTGGGCTGTGCGGCAGACTGATGTGCTGTTTGGATTACGAAAACGATTATTATGCAGAAGTTTCCAAGCAAATGCCCAAAATCGGTGCACAGGTGGAAACGGAAGACGGCGTTGGAACGGTTGTTTCCAACAATATGTTAAAACTGATCACTCGCGTAAAATTTTCCAATCCGGACGGAACGGACGTATACCGTGATTATGAAACGGCTACCATGAAGGCGCAACATAAGGCGATTGCGGAAAATCAGACCGAAGAAAAGGCGGAAAGCGCGGCAGAGGATGCCGATTTTCCCCAAGAAAAACCCGTAGAAAAAAAGAACCATTCCGAAAAACATCGGGATCATCACCGCCACGGGGAAAATGCAAATCCCGAAAAGCAAGGGGAAAAGCATAAGGAAAAACACCACGGGGAAAGAAAACCGCATAAGGAAGAACGTCCGGTGGGCGAGGGAACTGCCGAGCAAGCAAATTCCGCACGGCCGGGTGGAAACGGCAATAAAAACCGTCATCACCGCCATCATCACCACCGCCCCCATGAACACGGTGGGGAAAAACGGCAAAACGGCGGTCAACCCCCGAAAGGAAAAGAAAATTAAGAAAAAACAAAAAAACACTATCTTTTTTTTAGAAGATATGTTATAATACAAAAAGACCTAAAATATGGCCTTAAAGAATAAGCAGGAGGAAAGAACCATGGCATATCAAATTAGTGATGCTTGCATTTCCTGCGGCGCTTGTGCCGGCGGCTGCCCCGTTGACGCAATTACCGAAGGTGAAACGCAGTACGTAATTGATGCGGATACCTGCATCGGTTGCGGCGCTTGTGCAGACGGTTGCCCCGTTGGCGCAATTGCTGATGCTGAATAAGCAAGTAAAGGAATGGCGGTGCGTAACCATTTTGCGCACCGCCCTTTTTCTTTTTTTTGAGGGCAAAACACCAAAAAGCAAGGGCAAAATACTGCCTTTTTAATATAACCAAAAGAAATTGAACAAGGAACTGTTATGTGTGAGAATGCGCGTTTTGAAACCCTTTACGGGGAAAAAGTAATCATGCAAAAGGAAGGATTATATCGCTTTACGTCAGATGCGGTTGCCCTTTCGCGTTACGCACAGTGCAAAAAAGGGGATGCCGTTGCCGATTTGTGTGCGGGGGGCGGTATCGTGGGGTTACACGCTTTATGCTTAAATCCGGAAATTTCCTCCCTTACCCTTTACGAGTTGCAAGCGGAATTGTGTGCTCTTGCTAAAAAAACCGTGGAAAAAAACGGGGATGGGGATAAAGTAACCGTTGTGCAGGGCAGAATACAGGATATTCCTACCATGCAAAACGGCAGGTACGACGTAGTTCTTTGTAATCCGCCCTATTTTAAGCCGGGTAGCGGGGAAGGAAAGGCAACCCAAAGTGAACGCCTTGCTAAGCAGGAAATTGCAGTTACGCTAAATGAAATTGTGCAAACTGCCGCAAGAATTTTACGCTTTGGCGGTAAGTTTTTTTTGTGCCATCTTTCCGAACGGTTGGTGGACGTATTTACCGCTTTTCGCGCTTATGGGATAGAACCTAAGCGGCTGCGCCTGTTAGCCCGTAAGGAAGGGGGAAAACCCTATCTTGCCCTTGTGGAAGGGGTGCGTGGGGGAAATCCCGGTTTAACGGTGGAAAATACGGAGGTAAATCAATGCTCTACGTTATAGGAACTCCCATTGGGAACTTAAAAGATATTACCCTGCGCGCTTTGGAAACTTTGCGTGCGGTAGATGTGGTTTTATGCGAAGATACCCGTCATTCCTTAAAACTTCTTTCGCATTACGAAATTAAAAAACCCCTGATTGCATATCATAAATTTAACGAAAGGGAAACTGCCGAACGGGTGGTTGCGGAATTAAAACAAGGCAAGGAAATTGCGCTGATTTCGGATGCGGGAATGCCTTTGATTTCAGACCCCGGCAGCGTGTTGATTGCCCGCGTAAAGGAAGAAGGTCTGCCTTTTACCGTGGTGCCCGGCACAACGGCGTTCGTTCCGGCGTTGATTTTAGGGGGAATGGGGGCTCCCTTTTTGTTTCACGGCTTTTTGCCCGAGAAAAAAAAGGAAAGGGATGCGCTTTTGCGTAGGTTAAAACAGGAAACGGCAACCCTGATATTTTATGCCGCGCCGCACGATATGGAAAGCACCGTTACTGCTTTATACGGGGCGTTTGGGGATAGAAAAGCCGTTGCCGTACGCGAAATTACCAAGATGTACGAAGAAGCAGTGCATTTTACCCTTTCCCAAGGCTTTTCGGGTGCGAAAGGGGAGTTTGTTTTGTTGGTTGCCGGTGCGCAGGAGCAGGAAGAATTTGCTGCCCTTTCGGAAGAAGAGCATATCCAAAAATACTTAAACGAAGGAATGGGAAAAATGGACGCGATTAAACGCGTTGCAAAGGAACGGGGAGTGCCTAAAAGCAGCCTGTACCATTATACCGTTGCGGAAGAAAAGTAAAAAAGGGATAAAATCTGTGTATTTATACAGAAAAGCAAAAACCATACGTTATGGTTTTAAAAAAAAAAAAAAAGGGGTT
>JAZRTI010000043.1:0-15175 GCA_045651955.1 Christensenellaceae bacterium
CGATTCCGAACGCACTTTTTTCCAGTCCGCGGGATTTTTCCTCCTGCGTATGGGGGGCATGGTCGGTAGCAATCATATCTACCGTTCCGTCCGCAATCCCTTCCAAAAGGGCAAGCCTATCTTCCATCCCACGCAGGGGCGGGTTCATCTTAAACCTGCCGTCTTCTTGCAAGTTGGCGTCATCCATCACCAGGTAATGGGGTGCGGTTTCACAGGTGATATCCACCCCTTCCGCTTTCGCTTTACGAATTGCCGCAACGCTTTCCTTGGCAGAAACGTGGCAAACGTGATAACTAACCCCGGTTTGCTTTATCAGTTCTATATCCCGTTGAATAGGTCCGTATTCGCTTTCCGAACAAATGCCTTTGTGTCCGTGTGCCTCTGCGTACGCGCCCGCGTGGATATAACCGCCGAATAATAGCGCGTTATCTTCACAGTGTGCAACGATGGGTTTATCCAAGGCCTTGGCGCGAAGCATTGCATCTTTCATCATCTCTGCGCTTTGTACGCCCCGTCCGTCATCCGAAAAACCCACGCAGAAGGGCGCCAACCCTTCCATATCCGATAGTTCCTTACCGTTTTGCCCCACCGTGATTGCCGCGTAGGGGTAAACCGCACATTGGGCTGTGGCATTGATAATATCCAACTGCATTTGCATATGGGGTACGCTGTCGGGCACCGGATTCAAATTGGGCATACTGCACACCGCCGTATATCCGCCGCGTGCCGCCGCCATGGTTCCCGTTTTTACGGTTTCTTTTTTAGAAAAACCGGGTTCCCTTAAATGCACGTGTACGTCGCAAAAAGAAGGTAGCACCGCGTAACGCGAAGTGTTGTATTTTTGATTTTCGGGACGGGAAAGGAAATCCTGCACCGCCTGCGCGGCACGCTCCTTTATTCCCGTAAGTTTTAATTTCACGCTCATCCGTCCTCTCCTTCGGTTTCACAGATGTAAACGCCCGTTTCCCCATCTACCTCGTTTAACAGTACGGAAATGCGTTCCTGTGCAGAGGTAGGCACGTTTTTCCCCACGAAGTCGGGGCGAATGGGCAGTTCCCTATGTCCGCGGTCCACAAGTACCGCCAGTTGTATTTCCTTGGGGCGCGCATGTGAAAATGCCGCTTCTATTGCGGCGCGTACCGTTCTGCCCGTATGCAACACGTCGTCCACAATCACCACGCGTTTATCCCGAATATCAAAGGGGACGTGGCATTCGCTTTCGGTGCCTTTTTTTACTTCTTCGGGCATATCGTCCCTGTGGGGGGTAATATCCAAACTGCCCACGGGCACGCGTACCCCTTCAAAGCGTTCAATATTCTCTGCCAAAATTCGGGCAAGGGGCACACCCCTGCGCTTAATCCCCAAAAGGCATAAATTGTCTACACCGCGGTTCCGCTCAATAATCTCGTGCGTGATGCGCGCGAGAGCGCGGCGCACCGCCGTTTCGTCCATCAATATCGCTTTGCGTTTCATACCTCACCACACAAAAAAAGCCTTGCCCTTTGGCAAGACCGCATAGTTTTCCCCTTTATCGCATAGAAATTCCCCTTTCTACGCCAAAAAACGAAATTCAATTGCCATCTTGCCGATATCACGGTATCGCTTAAAGATTTATTGTAAATATTGTACCACGCGTACACGCGTTTGTCAAGTGTTTTGTAAAAAAAGTAACGTCCTTACAAAAATTTAAGGGAACGCCTTTTTGTGGCATTCCCTTTTTGTTGTTATTTGTTTTTCAAAGCGCTTTTATTTCTTTTTTTAACCCAAAGAAGTGTAAAGTTATCTTTCCACGCGTCCGCTGCCGTTTCCGCCTGCAAGTTTTTGTACTTCTTCCTTGGAAACCAAGTTATAGTCCCCTTCAATACTGTGTTTCAAGCAGCTTGCAGCAACCGCAAATTCAATGGCAGGCTGGTTATCGTAGTTATTTAACAGCGCGTAAATCAAACCGCCGCCAAAACTATCCCCACCGCCTACGCGGTCCACGATATGCACGGGGTATTGCTTGGAATAATACGCCTTGCCTTCGCTGTACAGCATTGCCGCCCACAGGTTGTCGCTTGCGGAAAGGGAGGTACGCAGGGTAATTGCAACTTTCTTAAAGCCGAATTTATCCGTAAGCTGCTTAGCAACGCTTTCGTAAGCGGCGTGGTTAAGTTCGCCCTTTTCCACGCTGGTATTTTCCGCACGGATACCGAACACGTCGTATGCGTCTTCTTCGTTAGAAATACATACGTCTACGTATTGCATAAGGCCGCTCATCACTTCGCGCGCCTTTTCACGCGTCCACAGTTTGTTGCGGTAGTTTAAGTCGCAAGAAACGGTTAAGCCCATTGCTTTTGCCGCCTTTGCAGCCTGTAAAGTCAGTTCGGCTACGTTATCCCCCAAAGCGGGCGTAATCCCCGTAAAGTGGAACCAATCCGCGCCCTTGAACGCCTTTTCCCAATCGTATTCTTCCTTCGTGGAAAGGGCGAAAGCAGAGCCCGCGCGGTCGTAAATTACCTTACTTGCACGTTGGGAAGCGCCCTTTTCCAAAAAGTAAATACCCACACGGTCGCCACCGCGAACGATGGTAGAGGTGTCTACCCCAAATTTTCTTAAAGAATTCACCGCCGCCTGACCGATTTCGTGCGAAGGCAGTTTGCTTACGAATGCGGCATCTACCCCGTAATTTGCCAAGGAAACGGCAACGTTTGCTTCACCGCCCCCAAAGGTCATCCCCAAAGATCCCGCCTGCACAAAGCGTTCGTAGCCCGCAGGGGCAAGGCGCAACATCAATTCACCTAAAGTTATTACTTTCATAATTTTTCTCCTTAAATTTTTTCAAAAGCGGAAAGCCATTCTTCCGCAATCAGTTTTGCGCCCGCAATGTGCGGATGCACCCCGTCGTAAAGATAGGGTTCTACGCCGAATTTTTCGGCGGCGGCATTGAATTTTTCTTGCAAGGGAACGAACACCGCGCCAAATTCCTTTGCGATTTCTTTTACCGCTTTGGCGTATTCGTACACCGCGGTAAATTCGTCAAACCGCTGTTCGGTTGCACTTCCCTTTAATACAAAGGGTTCTAACAGCATCAGTTTTATGTTAGGAAAGCGCTCCCTGGTTTCTTCCAGCATGGTACGGTACACACGTTGGAAACGCTTTAGTTCCACCCCGTTTTGATAGTTGATTTCGTGCCAAATATCGTTAATGCCGATTAAAACGGAAAGCACGTCCGGCTGTTCGTTCCATACGTCCGCTTTGATTCGGGCGTATAAATCCACAACGCGGTTTCCGCTAATCCCTTTGTTTACGATTTGGTACGCAGTGGGATTTTTCCCAAGTAACGTGCCCGATACTTGCGCAACGTAGCCGTTGCCGTAGCTCCAAACCGAACCGGGTAATTCCCGATTCCGCCCCATATCCGTAATGCTATCCCCAAAAAATAAAATTTTCATTATTCCTCCATCTTTTTAAGCGCGTTTTTCACGAAGAAGCTGCCGCCCACCGCAACGATTTTGGGGAACGCCAAAAATTCTTCCATGTTATTTTCGTCCACACCGCCCGTGGGTACGAAAGTAACCTGGGGAAAGGGTGCGGAAAGCGCCTTGATTGCGCTAAGCCCACCGTATACGTTTGCAGGGAAGAATTTTACCGTGGTAATTCCAAGGGAAATTGCCTGCATAATTTCGGTGGGGGTTACACAACCGGGAATATAGGGAATATTCTTCTTTTTGCATACCTTTGCCACTTCTACCGAAAGCCCGGGGGAAACAATAAACTTTGCCCCTGCGGCAATCGCTTGCTTACATTGTGCGGCGTTAATTACCGTACCTGCCCCCACTTCCATTTGGGGAAATTCTTTCGCGCACAGGCGAATTGCATCCGCCGCGCAAGCCGTACGGAAGGTAACTTCCGCACAAGGGATACCGTCTTTCAGCAGCGCGGTAAACACCTTTTTCGCTTCGTCTATATCTTTTACAACCACAACGGGAATATATTTTTGCATAAAAATTTGCTCCTATCGTTTTTCTTTATTGTATCATAATCGCATGCAAAAACACACACGAAAATTGCCCATTACTTTGCAGTTTTTGCTTTTTACACGCCACTATATGCGGAAAAACCGCCGTCTACCGCAAGCACCGTTCCCGTTACAAAACCGCTTGCGCTATCATCCGCAAGGAATAGTAGCGCGCCCGTTAATTCTTCCACCTTACCAAAACGGTGCATGGGGGTAGCGGTTAAAATTTTGCCCGAACGGGGGGTGGGATTGCCCGCTGCATCAAACAGTAAGTCCTTATTTTGCGCGGTTACAAAGAACCCGGGGGCAATCGCATTGGCACGGATGCCCTTACCCGCAAAGTGTACGGCAAGCCACTGGGTAAAGTTTTGCAGTGCCGCTTTCGCCGCCGAATACGCGGGGATTTTCGTCAAAGGACGAAAGGCGTTCATAGAAGAAATATTGATGATATTTCCCCCCGTTTTCAGCATACATTCCGCAAATACCTGGGTAGCCAAAAACGCAGAAGTTAAGTTGGTATCAAACACAAAGGAAAACCCTTCCGCATCAATGCCGAAAAAGTCCTTTTTGCCTTCTTCCGCTTCTTCCGCGCGTTCGTTAAAGGTGGTAGCAGAAGGATGGTTTCCCCCCACGCCGTTGATTAAAATATCCACTTTGCCGAACTTATTTAAAATTTCTTCCCTGGCGCGAAGCAAATCTTCCTTTTTCACACAGTCGCAAGCCACGGGAAAAGCGTTTTCGCCGATTTCGTTTGCCAAGGCTTCCACTTTGGCGTACGTTCTGCCAAGCAGGGCAACCTTTGCGCCGCTAGCGGCAAGCGCCTTACACATTTCCGCGCAAATGACTCCGTTTGCGCCCGTAATTACCGCAACTTTTCCAGTTAAATCCGTTTTCATGTTTTTATCTCCTTTCCATACCTTCAAACAGCCCTTGCAGATAGCAAGCCCCCATAGCGCGGTCATACAAACCGTAACCGCCACCGGGCGCTTCCCCAAACACACTTCTGCCGTGGTCGGGACGAACGTATCCGTCAAATCCGTTTTCAGTTAAAGCGCGAACCACGCCGATAATATCCACGTTACCCGCTCCGCTTAAATGTCCGTTTTCATAAAATTTTCCTTCCCCCGTATGCGTTAGCTGGCGAAGGTGCGCAAAGGGAATGCGCTTTGCGTATTTTCCCGCAAGTTTTACCAAATCCGTTTTGGGGTTTGCGCCCAGCGAGCCCGTACAGAATGTGATGCCGTTTGCCATAGAAGGCAGGGCGGCAAACAAACGGTCAAAATCTTCTTCCCCTTTGATAATACGGGGAATACCGAATACCCCCCAGGGTGGATCGTCCGGATGGATTGCCATACGCACGCCCACTTCTTCCGCCACGGGAAGAACGTTACTTAAAAAGTATACTAAATTTTGGAATAAATCTTCCTCGCTTAACTTTTGATAAGCAGTAACCAGCGCTTGCAGTTCCCCTGCTTTATAACTTTCATCCCAACCGGGAAGATGCAAGTTTAAGGGGTCTAATTTCAGCAGTTCTTCGTGATCGTAAGCAAGCGAGTACGCACCGCTGCTGTGGGGATATTTTAAGTTTGTACGCAGCCAGTCAAACACGGGCATAAAGTTATAGCAAACGCATTTTACCCCAGCCTTAGCCACACGGCGCAAATTTTCTTTGTACGCTGCAATATACGTATCGCGCGTGGGCAAGCCCATTTTAATATCTTCGTGTACGGGGATGCTTTCCACCACTTCAAATTCTAGGCCGTGGCTTTCCGCCGCTTTTTTAATCGCCGCAATTTTTTCGTGCGGCCACACTTCCCCAACGGGAACGCCGTACACCGCCGAAACAACACCCGTTACGGGTTGAATTTGACTGATATACGAAAGGGAAACGGGATCCCCTTCCCCATAATAGCGAAAGGTCATTTTCATAATTTTAACGCTCCTTTTACGTTGCCGTAAGCAATATCTTTTGCCACTTCTAACGCCGCCGCCATATCGTATTCGCCGCGCGTTACCTTATTTCCAAGGTAATCCGCCAAAATACGGCGGAAGAAATCAAAGCGCACGTAAGAAGTGAAACTTCTGCTATCCGTAAGCATACCAAGCGAAGTACCCAAAGCGGAGAACTGCGCAACCGCGTCCAAAGTGCGCGCATTGCCTTGCATGGTATCGTTAAACCACCAAGCCGCCCCCACTTTTACAAAGGGGAACGCCCCTGTAAGCGCGGCAAAGCCGGTTAAGTTGCCGTCGTTTAGCGCGTAAATTACCGTTTGGGGCTGACAGCCTTCTTCCATTGCGGCAAAAAAGCGTACCGCGTTTTCCGCCGAAGGAATATCCGCAGGCAAATCGTACCCCGAATCCACGCCCGAACGCGCAAATCCCACGGGGTTGCAGTTTCTAAGCACCGCAAAGTGCAGTTGCATTAAAATACCGCGTTTTGCGTATTCGCCCGCAAGCCATAACAGTAAATGCCCGAACAAGGATTCCTTTTCTTCCTTGGATAAACTTTCGCGCTTCGCGTATAATTCCGCCGCTTTGCTTTCGCTTGCGATTTCCTTGGGGAACCCGTAAAACCCGTGGTCGGAAATTTTACAACCCTTGCTTACGAAATAATCCAAGCGTTTAGAAAGTGCGGTTTTTAAGCCTTGCAGCGTATCCGTTTCCACTTCCGCAACGCGGGCAAGGTCTTTTAGATACGCGCCGTCCAAACTGAGTGCTTTATCCGGGCGGAAGGTGGGCGCAACCACCGTGTTTCCGTATTTGCCGTGTAAGGCTAAATCGTCCACGGGGTCGTCCGTAGTGGCAAGGTAGGAAACGCGGAATTTGTTTAGTAAATCCTGCACCTTTACCCCGCTTAACCGTTCGTTTGCCTGCGCGTATACGGAAGAAGCGGTATCCTTGTTTAAGGGTTTGCGAATGCCCGTAACCGCATTCAGTTCCATATGCGTCCAGTAATATAAAGGGCTACCTGCAAGCTTGGGCAGGATTTCCGCGTACTTATAAAATTTTTCTTCGTACGGCGCATCCCCCGTGATATATTTTTCATCCACACCGCAAAGGCGCATGGAACGCCATTTGTAGTGGTCGGCTTTCAGCCACGCTTCCCCAATATCCGATAAACTTACGTTATCCGCAATTTCCTTTACCGAAAGGTGGCAATGGTAATCAATAATGGGTAAATTTTTAATTTCCGCGTAGATTTTTTTCGCCGCGCGGTTGGTAAGTAATACGTTTTTATCAAAAAATTTCATATTTATTATACCTTTACTTTTTTGCCGTTGCTTTCGTATGCGGCAAGAATCATTCTAACTACTTTTGCGCCTTCCTGCCCGTTAATGGGGAAAGGCTTGCCGTTTTTGGCACATTCGTAAAAGTGGCGAATTAAACGGGTATGTCCCGTTCCGTAACAGCCCTTGCCGTACACTTTTGCCATTTCCGCGCTGGTAATTTGTTCACCGTTTAGGTACGCGCGTTCGGGGAATACGGTAAGCATACTGCCGTCTTTTAACTTAAAGTTCATTTCCACGGGCATATCCGATTTTGCCGCGTTAGTTGCAAAGAAGGTAAAGCGGTTTTCCCCCGTATAGCAGATACAAGAAAGGGTATCTTCCACTTCAATTACGTCCTGTAAGGTAAAGTTTTCCGCACGGCCAACCAGTTCTTCGGGGAACCCAACCATCCATTGCATCAGGTCAAAGGTATGCAGCGCTTGGTTGATGATAACGCCGCCCCCTTCGGTTGCCCATTTTCCGCGCCAAGCCGCTTGGCCGTAATACCAAGCGCCACGGTTCCAAGTTACCGTACCGTGTCCGTAAACGGCGGGGTTCTTTTCTAAAATTTCCTTTACCGCCACGTTTACGTCGTTATACCGGTTTTGTTGGCAAACGCCAAGGTTTGCTTTACTATTCTTTTCCGCCTCTAGTACTTGCGCCAAACTTTCGCGCGTGATTGCCAAAGGTTTTTCGCAAAGTACGTGAATATTGCGGTTCAACGCGTAAATAGTTTCTTCCGCGTGCAAGTGGTGGGGGGTACAAATATGCACCGCGTAGGGGGAAACTTCGTCAATCATCTTTGCGTAATCGCTGTACGCAAGGGCGTTAGGCGCAAACTTTTCTTTGGTTTTATTTAACGCAACTGCATCTACGTCGCAAAAGGCGGCAATTTCGTATCCTTGTTCGCTTAACACTTGCGCGTGTACGTTACCAATAATACCACAACCTACGATGGCAATTTTTTTGCTTTCCATACCTTTTTCTCCCTAAGTTTAGTAAGTTCCGCTGGTATCCGTTACCTTCTCTTCTACTTGCTTATTCTTACTGTTTGCGCATTTTTCTTTTAATAGCGCAAGGTATGCTTCTTCATCTACGGGCAGGGAAACTTTTACGCCCCCGTTCCAGCCCGAAAATTCAATGGCGTTCATCAGTTGTACACCGTTAATGCCTTCTTCCCCGCGAACAAACAGTTCTTCTTCACCCATAATAGCGGCGGAGAAGTTGTTGATAACGCCTGCGTGGTGGGTTGCAACCCCTTCCACTTTTACTTCTTCCACTACGCAAGCGGGTCTGTTGAAACCGCCTTTGCAGGTTTTTACGTGCGTTGCTAAATCTTCTTGGTTACGGTAGAAGGTCAGTTTTTCGTTTTCGCAAACCAGTCTACCAAGCGTACCCGTAATTTCAAAACGGTTTACACCGGGGGCTTCCCCCGTGGTGGTTACGAACACGCCCGTTGCGCCGTTATCATATTCAAAGTAAGCGGTTACTTCGTCCTCTACTTCAATATCGTGCCATCTACCGTATTGGCAGAACCCGTTTACCTTTACGGGCAATTTGCCTACAATCCATTGTACCAAGTCTAATTGGTGGGGGCATTGGTTAATTAAAACGCCGCCGCCTTCCCCCGACCACGTTGCGCGCCAGCTGCCGCTATCGTAGTACGCTTGGGTGCGGTACCAATCCGTAATTACCCAGTTTACGCGCATCAGTTCGCCCACTTCCCCCGATTGCACCATTTCGCGCATCTTTTGATATAAGGGGTTCATACGTTGGTTAAACATCATGCCAAACAGCGCGTTATGTTCTTTTGCAAATTCGTTCATTTCACGCACTTGCTTTGCGTAAACGCCTGCGGGTTTTTCACAAATTACGTGAATACCGCGCTTTAAGCATTCCATAACCATTTCGGGGTGTTGATAGTGGGGTACTTCCACCAAAACCGCGTCTATAAGTCCGCTATCCAACATTTCCTTATAATCGGTAAAGTACACCGCCTTATCGTTGGTGGTTTTGCTTTTCATATATTCAATTTTTTGGGGGTTTACGTCGCACATTGCGGTTACTTCGCTTTGGGGAACCGCGCCTTTATCAAATAAACCCAAGTTATACGTGCAACCTTGATTGCCCAAACCGATAATACCGTATCTTACTTTTTTCATAATTTTTTACTCCTTTATTAGAAAGTCATTTTTTTCAAGTTTTGAATACTTCTTCTTACTTCTTCCAAGGGTTCTTTCGCTTCCACCGCGTTATCTTGTTCTACCAAGATATATTCACCGCCGTTTTGAATCATTGCGGGAATTACCGCCTTAAAGTTGATGTTCCCTTCCCCTACGGGTGCAAAGCGGGGGCCGATATCCGCCTTATCCCCGTTGATGCCGTAGTCCACTGCCCAATCTTTTAAGTGGCAGCAAGCAATTCTGCCCTTCATCTTTTCTAAATATTCCAAAATGTTTACGCCACCGTATTGCAACCAGTAGCTATCCACCGTAAAGTTTACGTGGGGGGCGGTTTTCAACATATAATCAATAAAGGTGCCATCCCCTTCCTTCATAAATTCAAATTGATGGTGGTGGTAGAAAAAGCGGAATCCGTTTTCTTCCATCTTGATTGCCGCCTTTTCCAAGTTTTCCACAATTTCCAAGCGTTCGTCCCTATTTTTTAAGGCGGTTAAAGGCATACAGCCAAGCCCAATGTTTTTACAACCGAATGTGGCGTGCTGTTCCATCAATTTTTCGGTATTGTTAATAATGGCGTCGTAACCAACGTGCGTTAACACGATGGGGAGTTCCGCTTGTTTGGAAACCCTTGCAATGCGTTCGGGATCAAACGCTGCGCCCGAATATTGCGCGTATTCATAACCCATTTCCTTTAAGGCAAGCGCCGTTTGCAAAAAACTTTCTTCGGTGCCGATCAGCGAGCGAATAGAGTATAAATTTAATCCGTATTTCATTTTTCAAATCCTCCTTCAACGGGTTTCAATCCGGCTTTCAAAATTTCATTTTTTAACGCAGTTACCGCAGTATCAAACGCTTCGTGGTTATCCTTAAAGGTGAACCTTCCCTTCATTTCGGTATTATCAATTTGGGCATAGCCTTCAAAAATGGCAAGGTGCGGTTCCACGGTTAAAACCGTATCCCTTTCCGCCGCTTGGCGAATTAAGGAAGGAATTGCGCCATCCCCCATGCCTGCGGGTACTTTTTCTTCGGTTTCCCGCACGGTATCTTTTACGTGATAGTAGTAGGTGTAGGGCGCCAGTTCGTTAAGCGCGGCTTCCGCGTCCTCCCCCACTTCCACAAAGTTTGCTGGGTCAAACACGCTTTTTAGATGGGGTACGTTATCCAGAACCCGTTTTACGCGGAAAAGGACGTCCCCGTAAATTTCCTTTTCGTTTTCGTGGCAAAGGGTTAAGCCGTATTCCTTTGCCAAAGCGGTGGCGGCGGTTAAACGGCGGAACACCTCTTCTTCCATTTCGTACGCGTTATAAAAACTGAACACGCGCACGTTTTTCGCTTGAAAAATATTTGCAATTTCAAAAACGCGCTTGCATTTAGCCATAAACGCGCCGTAGTCCGCTGCCGCGTCCGTTTTCCCCAAAGGGGAGCCAACCGACCATACCTTAATACCACTATCCGCGTATTCCTTGGCGTAAGCCACGGCTTGTTCGTCCGTTAAATCCGCAACGTTGGTGCCGTTAATACCGCGCACTTCAATCAGCGAAATGCCGTTTCGTTTTAGGGCGGCAATTTGCCCGGATATGCTTTTATCCGCTTCATCCGCAAAAGCACAAAGACGAATCATACTTTCTTTCTCCTTTCCCTTGACAAGCATTGCTTGCTTGTGGTAGTATTATTGTAACACACATATTTGCACTTTTCAATAGCAAATCTTATGGTTTTTACCATTTTAATTGGAGAAATTAGCATTATCTTATGATTTCGGATTTTCGCTTGATTTACACCAGGCACAACAAAGGGGGCAACGTTTTCGCGTTACCCGATACTCGTATCGGGTTTAACGACCTAACCTTCGTAATGGAAGGCAGTATGCACTATACGGTGGACGGGGCGGAAATAGAACTAAACGCAGGGGACGCGCTGTTCGTGCCCGAAGGCGCGTACCGTTCCCGAAAACCGGATAAAGGGGGGAATACCGAATACCTTTCGTTAAACTTTGTATCGGGGGAAGAATATACCCTTCCCACCCTGATAAAGGACTGTTTGACGGATGAAATTCCATACCTTTTGCAAGCGGTAATTAAGGTGGGCGAAACCCCGTACGGCAACGCGGAAAGAAAGACCGAACAAATCTTAAAATGCCTGCTCCTTTCCCTACAAAGTAGGGAATATGAAAAAAAACAGCACCCCTTGGTAATACAAATCAAGCGGTATTTGCACGCGCATATGAAGGAAAAAATCACCCTTGCGGATTTGGCGGAAAGCACCTTTTTTTCGGTGGCGCATTGCGAGGGGGTTTTTCGGCGCGAAACGGGAATTTCCATTGTGGAATATTTGCTGAAAGAACGGGTGCGCCGCGCCAAGCGGTTGCTTACCGAAGGGGCGCTACCCCTAACGGATATTGCGGAAGAAGTGGGCTTTCCCGATTATAATTATTTTAGCCGCACTTTCAAAAAACGGGTGGGAATTTCCCCCAACCGTTATCGGAATACGCACGCAATCAAACAATAAACTTTTTTGAAAAAAATAAACCGCCGTACGCAAGGTTGCGTACGGCGGGTTTGCTTGTTATTTTTGTTTCAGTAATTCCACATACATTTGCGTTTGCTGCTCGGTGGGCGCGTAATCGGGGCGCGAACAACAGGGGATTCTATCTTCTTCGGCTGCATCCAAAAAGGGAGAAAGCCTGTCGTTTTCGTACTTTTTCCGTTCTTCTTCCAAATGGAAATCGGGTATATCAAATGCTTGCCCTCCGGACAAAACCGAACGGTGCGCCATAATGGCAACGGAGGCCATGGTGGTTGCAAAATATACGTCAAAGTCGGGTTTTTGATTTTCGGTTATGCAACGGATAAATTCACGCGCCACAAAAAAGTCCGAACCGCCATGCCCTGCCTTTTCGGCTAACGCCCTATCTTCGGGCGCGTATTCTGCTTTATATTCGTTGCCCCAACCCTTACCTTCGGGGGTTGCCCACGGATTGTAGCGCAACATAACGGTATCTCCCATACCGCGCAAGTTTTCAATTTGTCCGTTTTCACCGCATACGCGGTAGGAATTTCCTTCCGCGCCAAACGCCGAACATCCTACGAACTTAAACACAGACCCATCGTTGTTTAAGGTGGTCATCACGGTAGCGCGATCCCCCACGGCAGATGCGGTAGGCTGACTTTCATCTATGGGGTCAAACACTGCAAACGCGTTTACCTTTTTGGGAATTGCGCCCGTCATATACATAATGGGGGCAAGGGAGTGCGTTACGTAATAACTGCGGGGAGCAAAATTCCGCCAATGGTCAAACGTGGGGCGGTAAATGCGCGCAAATTCTGCATCCGCAGGCGCAACGGGGTGGTTGTATTCCCCTTCCGCATACAAAATTTTACCCAGCGTTCCCCCATCGCAAACGCGTTTCATTTCCTGGTTAAACACCATATACGGGTAATTTTCCGCCAGCATATAAATCGCGTTGGATTTTTCGGCGGCACGCACTAACGCCACCCCGTCTGCCATGGTAGCGTTAGAGGTACATTCGGAAAGCACGTGCACCCCTTTTTCCAAAAAGCGAATCGCATAGGTTGCATGCTGATGAAAATAGTTGGCAAGGAACACCGCGTCCATATCGTGCTGCATAAATTCTTCCACGTCCGTATACAGCGCGGCAGTGCCGCCCACCCGTTTGCTAAAATCCTGCAAACGTTTTTCGTTGCTATCGCACCCGGCAACAATTTCCGCATTGCAAAGCAAAAAACTTTCAATATAATTTGCCCCACGGGATAAGCCGAAAATACCTATGCGTACTTTTTTCATTTTTTTATCTCCTTTGTGTTGAAAACACGGTTTCTACGGTTTAAGAATACCATATGCGAAAGGGAAAAAGAAATAGATATTTTCCATTATATTTATGGAAATTCGTTGCATTTTTCTTTTTTTCATGCTACAATACCCCAAAGGGAGAATGGAAAATGAAAAATAATATTTGTAAATTTATCAATTACGAAAGGGATTTTACCTTGTTCACAAAAAACTTTGTTTTGGAAAAAAACGCCCTTTCGCAGCCCCCTTACGTCCTTTCGCATAACACCCTGTTTTTGTTTACCGAAGGCACTGGAAAGCTGTGTTTTAACGAACGGGAGGAACTGCTTTCCCCCGGCAGAATTTATTTTGGTTTTCAGGGCGAACGGTTTGCATGCCATTCCAAAAACGCGGTGTATATGTACATCACCTTTGGCGGCAGCCGCTGTGAAAACCTGTTTGCACGCTTTGGCATTACCTACGCTTCCCGCTCCTTTCCCGTTACGCAAAATTTAATTACCTTTTGGCAGGATAATTTAGTGCGTGCAGGGGAGGAAGATATTGATTTGATTTCCGAATGTGTACTAACCTACACCTTTTCCCGCCTGGTAAAGGTGGAACGCAACGTGGAGGACGTAGTATACCGCATGATTCGCTATGCCGAAGATAATTTTTCGGATGAAAGCCTATCCCTTGCCACCCTTTCAGAAGAATTTGGATATAACGCAAAATACCTTTCGCACCGTTTTAAGGAACAAACGGGGGAAGGGTTTACTTCCTTTTTGAATAATTTACGCATTAAAAATGCACTGTTTTTGTTTGACCACGGCGTAAACGCGGTAAAAAACGTAGCGCTGCTTTGCGGATACTTTGACCCCCTGTATTTTTCCAAGGTGTTTAAGGAAAAAACGGGGATGTCCCCCAAGGAATACGTAAAAAATAAAACGGGAGAAAACGCGCTATAAATACGTAAAAAATAAAACGGAGGAAAACGCGCCGTAAAGCGCAAAGCGGAATTCCCCCAATTTGTCATTCTTCGCCTACCTACGTGGCGAGCTAATCGGAGAATCTCAATCTTGCCTCCCCTTGTCAGGGGAGGGGGACCGCTATGCGGTGGAAGGGTAGTAAATAACGATAAAGTTTCTCTCCCTCCGTCTTGCTAACGCAAGCCACCTCCCTCGTCAGATGGAGGCAAGAAATAGGGATTCTATGACAAACGGACGAGCAATGCTCGCCCCTACGGTTCCTTGTCATTCTGGAGCGTTAGCGATAGAATCCCTACCACCCCAAAACAAAAAAAGCACCCAAGCGGGTGCTTTTATTTTTCCTTCCCTTTTCATCCCCTATCATATTGCAAGGGAAACAAGCGTATACTAAATAAAAAAGATAGGGGGCGCGGATGAAACGCAGTATTTTACTTTGGCAGGTGGCGGGGCTTACGTTTGCCACCGCACTTGGCACGCTGTTACATTTTACTTACCGTTTATCGGGGGAAAGCCTAATTTTCGCCCCCTTTTCGGCGGTAAACGAATCCACCTTTGAGCATATGAAAATTCTATTTTTTCCCATGCTGATTTTTGCGCTTACGCAGTACGCGTTTTTTAGAAAGGAATCCCCTTGCTTTTGGCGAATAAAAGGGGTGGGAACGGGGATTGCCGTGCTAACTATCCCCTTTTTATTTTACACGCTTACGGGAATTTTCGGAAGGCTGCCCGCCTTTGTGAATATCGGCATATTCTTCCTTTCGGCAGGGCTTGGCTACCTTTACGAAGGGTGGCGGTTTAGAAAACCCCAACCGCCTTGCCGCTATACCGCCCTTTGTTTACTGCTGCTAATTGCTACCGCAATCCTTTTTATGATATGCACCTTTTTTCCGCCCCACATCCCCCTGTTTTTAGACCCCGTTACGGGCACTTACGGCATTCAATAACCCC
>JAZRTI010000044.1:0-68312 GCA_045651955.1 Christensenellaceae bacterium
AATATAAAAAAGCCCGCGCGGGGCAAGCCCCGCGGGTGTTTTGTTTTTTATGGATTGTTATTCGGCAAGATAGGGGTTTTGGGGGCAACGGTAGTATTTCCAGGAAATTTCCTCGGTTTCTTCACAGTACAGCAAAACCACGTCCCCGGGACGCGCCGTTTCGCTTGCCTCGTACAAAAGGTCCGCGGTGCCGATCACTGCGCCTAAATCGTTATAATACGTATAACTAACGGTTTCGCCCGTTTGCGTTTTCAACGCGTACACGCTGTTCGTTACGTAAGCGAGGGTTACCGTGCTGCCGCCCGTGCCGTTGACGTCCGTAAGCACCGTTTCCTTTCCGTCCTGATAGCGTACCGTTTCCCCGTTTTCGTCCGTAAAGAACAGTGCGCGGTGGGTGATGTGGGAAAGTTCGTATTTCTTTTCTTTATAGTTCAGCAAGGGCTTTAATTGTAAGTCAAACACTTCGCTTTCGCTAAGCAGATAAGATAAGTTGCTTTCTGTAAGGCGGCTGATATCGCCAAGAATGGTTCCCTTACTGTTGCAAAGCATTACCGAAAGATTATCTTGCATAATCAGGGCAAAGGCGTTGTCTGCAAGGGTGTATGCCGTTTTTGCCCCTGCAGGCAAGGCTGCGGTTAAATTATGTGTAAAATTACCCGCGTTATCTACTGCGTAAAGTAGGTAATCCGTGTCATCCGGAACGGTTTTATCCGAAATATCCGCAGCAAATGCCAATGTGCTGAAGTTGCTGTACGTAATATCTGCAATGTTGCGTTTCTTTTGGTCAAATAGGTTTGCGGAATACAGGGAATCTATAAAATAATTGCAGGGAATTTCCCGAACGGTTTTTTTGTCGGGGGAAAGCAGAAGGGTAATTACGTCATATTGCACTTGTGTATTTCCGTAAGAATATTCGTCCTTACGGCGTGCGTTTACGCGGTACTGTAACAGCAGGTCGCCGTTATTCAGATACCCCACCGTGGTTTTGTTTGCGTTGCCGATAAATTCGTAACGGTAAACCAAACGGAACTCTCTGTCATATACGCAAACGGCTGTTTTTGCGCTTGGGTTTTGTACGCCGTAATAATATTTCCCGTTGCCGTATAAAGTGATAAAAGAAGTGGTTTTGGGTATATACGAAAGGGAATTAACGGAAAACGCCTTAACTACCGAACCGTCTGCATTTGCGCGGAATACTTCATTGTTGATGTAAATTAAGTCTAACACGATATGTGGGGTTACGTTTTCGTCTACCGTATAAAATTCTGTTCCCGACAGGTCGTAAAAAGTTTTTGTATAAATTTTTTCTCCATCCTTCGTGGTTTGGGTTAAGATGGCAAAAAAGGGAGTTTCTACCGCCGTATACAGCATGGAGGAGTACTTTTCGGTTTCGGTATTTTCTTTTTCGTAAACCACCGCTTGCGTTAAGGTGTTGAATACGGTTGTCTTTTGCGGATTGCCGTATTTATACGCTAATAAACATCCCTGCATACTTTTTACGGTTCCGCTTGCGGGAAGGTCCTGCCAGGTGAAATCGTAGGGGGTTTGCGAAGAAACTGCCGTGTTGTTCATTTGTTGAAAGGATGGAATTTTAATGCCTTTTTCCTGCTTTTTTCCACAAGCCGTCAGGGAAAAAGCAAACAGCAGTGCTAAGGCACAGCAAAGTAAAGATTTTTTCATAGTGTACTCCAAAAAAATTAAGTAGCAAAAGTATAACATAAAGCGGATAGGCTGTCAAGCCTACCCGCTGTGTGTCAATAAATATTTCCGTCCTCCCGAAATCTTCTCCAAACGTTTTCAAAAAAGTCTTCCCCTTTGGGTATGGGGCGAACGGGGCGGTGGGAAAGAACGCAGGAATTTAAGCAAAAACGTACTTCCTGTACGGTTCCGTAGGTTTCCGTTCCCCCTTCCTTAAAACGGAACAGTTCGTCCAAGCCATCCCTTAAAGTGCCGTTGCTGTCGCAGTATAGGGCACTGCCGCGCGTTCCTTGCCCGCTTTTCGCAAAGTCCAAGAATGCAGCAAGGGTGGCGCGCTGTACGGTTAAAATATCCTTTAATTTGTAAGCGTATGCCAACGTAACATCCGTAACCCCGGATAGGGTGGGTAATGCGGCAAGGTCTTGTTCGGTTTCCTTTAAGGCAAGTTCTAACCTTTCCCGGCTGCGAATGGGGCCGCCGTAATCACTCATCCGGCGCATGGCTTTTTGCATGCTTTTATCTGCCGTAACGCTTGCGTTTTTGGCTTGGTTCAAAAATTCTTCCTGCTTTTTTAATTCGTGCGAAAGGATGGAAGCAAAAACCGGCTCGCTAACGGGGGAACGTTTGCTTGCGCTTACGTACTGTGCTGCCCGAAGGGAGCCCACTTGCCCTGCATTTAGCGCACTGCCGCCCGGGCGGGAAACACCGTGCGTGCCAGCACATTCGCCTGCCGCAAACAAACCGTTTACGCCCGTCTGCCACCAAAGATCTACGGCAATACCGCCGTTATTGTGTTGTGCGCAAAGCGCAATTTCCAAATATTCCTTGGTAATATCCAAGCCTTTGCTTGCGTACAGGTCAATGGCAGGGGCGTTCATTTTTTGTAAGCGCTGTATGGGCGTTCCAAAACACGCTTCTGCTTTTTTCAAATATTCGTATGCTTCGGCAGAAAGTTTTTCATACGCAATTTCCGCAAGGGAAAAAGGGTTTTTCGTAAAATCCAGGTATACGCGGCGGTGCTTCATTACGCATTCGCGGTATACTAATAGGTCAATGACCGAACTGCCCGTAAGCACTTTTCGGCTGTCAAAAGGCCATTGATAGCCTTTTAAGAACACGTTGGTAAGGGCGTCGTTCACGTCCGAAAAATATTCGCTTAAAAACTCATATTCCTTTCCATCGCTGTCTACCGAAACAAAACGGGGTAAAACCTGCATATACGTTCCCGAAACATTCCATCTGGGATTCACCGAAGCCAATCCGTACTGCCACTCGGTCATGTTTTGCAAACTTGCCCCTGCCAAAAGTGCAAGGGAGGTAGTACCCGTATGGCAAGCGGGATACACGCTGTCTGCATAAATTCCCGCAGGGCCGCCCGTGCATAAAATAACGTTGGGGGTGCGGAACGCGGTAAAGGTGCCTTTTGCGGTGTTTAAGCAAAGCAAACCGCAAACGCCTGTTTCATCCTTTAATACGCTAACGGCAAGCAGACAGTCAAAAACGGGAACGTTCAAACGCGCAGCGTTTTTTTGCAAGGCTTCGGTCATAAATTTAGAAGTCAAAGGCCCTGCGGAAGTGGCGCGTTCAAAGGGGTCGTGATCCGTTTTATATCCCACGTATTCCCCGTAACGGTTTACGGGAAAAGGTACACCCAGTTCGCAAAGATTCATAAAACAGCGGGTGGAAAGGGCGGCTTCTATCAGTGCGTTATCTCCGTCCACACTGCCGCCTGCAAACAGGTTCTCTGCCATTTTTCTTACGCTGTCCGGCGAATCGCCCGAAAGCCCCAGTTTATAATAGGTTTGCTTGTCGCTGCCCGTATTGCGGGAGGTCCCCGTTAAAACCCCTTCGGTAACCAAAGCAACCCTTTTTCGTCCGTCTTCCTGTATGCGGCAAGCGGCGTTATATCCCGCCGCGCCCGAACCTACAACTACCGCGTCGTAACTAAAAATTTCACAGTTGTTCATAATGCGTTTCATCTTATAATCTTTGAATGTGGAAACCGCCGTCTACGTCCAGCGCTTGTCCGGTAACGTAAGGCAGGGCGCCGTCTGCCAGGGCAAATACTGCCGCGGCAATATCCGTGGGGGTACCCCAACGCTTGATGGGAAGTAAGCCCCCGGCAATCAAATTATCGTACTTTTCTTTCACCTTTTCGGTCATGCCCGTCTGAATAATCCCGGGGCGAACTTCGTTTACCGTAATGCCGTATTCGGCAAGGCGGTCTGCAAACAGGGTGGTTATCATGCTGACCCCTGCTTTGGATACGCAGTATTCCCCGCGGCTGACGGAGGAGGTGTATGCAGACATAGAAGAAATGTTTACAATGCTTTTTCCCTGCGTGTTTCCTTCCTTTATCATTTCGTTTGCAATAAGTTGGGTTAAAAACAGCGTACCTTTGGTGTTGATGTTCATTACAAAATCGTAACTTTCTTCGGTCATCAAAAGCAAATCGTTTCTTACACGGGGCGCAACGCCTGCCACGTTTACCAACACGTCCACTTTGCCAAAGGCTTGCAATGCTGCGGCAAGAAAGTTTTTGCGGCTTTCCGCATTGCTTAAATCGCCTTGGCAGTATACAAATTCTCCCGCAAGTTCGTGGGGTAAAGCCGGTGCAACGTCCATGCCCACCACTTGGTAACCTTCCCTTAAAAATTTTTCAGCGGTTGCAAAGCCGATGCCGCCTGCAACGCCTGTTATCAAAGCCACTTTTTTCATGATGTATCTCTCCCTCTATTTGCACTTTTCCTTGTATAAATCTCTGTAATATGGGTTATATACCGCACAGCCCGAAACGCATTTATTGCGCATCAGCACGGTGCACTTGGAACAGGAAACACAGCATTTTTTGCTGTCAAACGTGCCGCTTAAATAATCGCGGTACAGCATGGGGTACGCCAACCCCGCTCTGCCAAATCCCACAATGTCGCAAACCCCGTTTTCCAGCATCATTTCTGCTTTTTCCATTAAGTCAGCCCGGTAGTAGGAAAGTCCCGAACCGATAAAAAGAATATCGGGGAACCAGGATTTTAACGTCTTTTCGGTATCCCAAAAGCGCTGTAATCCTTCTTCGGGCGTTTCGGGGGGAGTGTAAGCCCCTGCGCGGAAGGGACGGTTTACGTGCGGATTGAAATAAGGATTGCCAATGGTTACGTTAATCATATGGATTCCTTCTTTATTTAGAAGGGAAATCAGTTGTTTGGTTTCGGTTAAATCCATTTTGTTTTCTTCGGTGGTGCCGAATCCGTAAGGCTTTTCCACCATATCGCTTACCCCAAGGCGCGTAACTACGTGAAAATCGCCGGGCAGGGCATTTTTTACCGCACGAACACAGGTTAAATACAGGCGTGTGCGGTTTTCAAAACTGCCGCCGTATTTGCCGGGGCGCAGATAAGCGGATAACATTTCTTGCATCAGGTATCCGTGGCAACTTTTTATGTCTACGCCGTCAAACCCTGCACGCTTGGCAAGCAAGGCGCTTGCCACGTATTTTTCGGGCAAAGAATCCAAATATTCGTCCGTTACAATATGTTCGTCCGTAACGGGACGCTTTTCTTCGTACACCTTGTTGCGGTAGGCAATCATGGGTACAATGCTTTGTCTTCCCGAATGGGTCAACTGTAAAAAACATAAGGGAACAAAGCCGTTTTCCTTTAAGGAAAGCGTCTTTACGTCCTGTACTAATTTTTGGAACGCAGGCAAATTTTCTTCGGTCAACTGCATTTGGCGGGGGTTGGTTCTCCCTTCTTTGCATACCGCGTTTGCTTCAAACCAAATCAGCCCTGCGCCCGAACGGGCATAACTTATATATTTTGCAATTGTAAGGTCCGAAGGTGCCCCGTTTTCCAAACAATCACACCCTTCCATGGGCTGCATCATTACGCGGTTGGGTATTTCCCTGCCTTCAAAACAGATTTTTTCGTTTAACATTTTTCTTTTCTCCTTGTGGGGAAATGGGGAAGGAAACGCTTTGCAAAGCGCCCTTCCACTGTTCGTATTCATCATACTATATTTTGTTAAGAAAAACACAACGAAAATTGCTGTTCAATATTCAAATGTTGCTATTTTTTATCAAAGGGTTTAGCCCAAGGTTTGTGCTAACGCAAGTAATAAGGGCAGGGTGATTAAAGAAAGCAGCATGGAAACGCTGATTACCTGCACGGTAAAGGCGGTGTTTTGTCCGTAGCGTTCGGTAAGCATGGAAGCAGAAGAAGAAACGGGCGCGCCCAAAACGCAAACCGCGGCAACCAACATTAAACCGCGCATGCCCACGGCGTAAAAGGCAAACAAGAACAAAGTGGGGAACACAATCATTCGTACAATTACCGTAAAATGGGCAAAGCCGTCCTTTAATGCGGCAAGGAAGTTCGTTTTGCTTAAATAGTAGCCGATTAAAAGCATGGGTAAGGGCGTGTTCATTGCAGAAAGATAGTTCATGGTGCGGAACAGCGTTGCGCCTACGGTATTCGTGCTGACAGTGGAAAGGGAAACCCCTGCCAAAGCAAGCCCCATAAAACAAAGCCCGATAAAAACGCCAATGATGCCGGGGTTTAGAAACAGGCGTTTTGCGTTGATTTTTACCCGGGGGTTTAACAGTTTGATGCCGTGCGTCCAATACAAAAGATTAAAAACCGCCAAATAAACGCCTACGTACAGCGTACCTTTGTGTGAATCGCTAAGCGCTTCCACCACGGGCAGGGAAAAGAATCCGCAGTTGGTGTAAACGGCAGCAAGGCGCATTACGTTATTTTTATCGGCGGGTGCTTTGCAAAACATAGCGCGCGCGGAAAAAATCATAATAAGATGTGCCGCCGCAAACGCTACAAAACAAAACAGTAATTCGCGCAATACGCCGATAATTTCTTCGCGCGGGGCAAGCGCGGTGTTGTAAAAGGAAAGGGCTATCGCACAGGGCATAGCCACGTATAAGCAAATTACCGCAATCGCGCTTGCGGCTGCGTCGTTCATCACTTTTAATTTGCCCAGCAAAAAACCGCAAGCAACCAGAATAAATAAAGTAAAAACTTGTCCGAAAATTAGGCCAAACATGGTAAAAAACATAAAGGTTCTCCTTTGGTGCATCATGAGATAATGCGATTATTTTAGCAAAAAAACATGCGAAACACAATAGCAAATCTAATAAATTTTATCCTAAACGGATTGCATATTAGCACAATATGATACATTTGCTGTCGGCGAAAGAAATTTTCCCGTTTTCCGTGTAATTTTTAATTCAATTATAGCGTGCGGCGCAAATGTAAAAAAGCATAAAGTTGCTGAAAAACATGCAAAATTTGCGGTTTGTGTATAAAGCAAAACAATTTGGCGTATAAACCCTTGCTTTTTTAGAATAAAAGTGTTATGATATAACACGGCTTTCAAAGGCAAGAAAAAAGGCGGAATAAGATGCAAGCGTTTACTGATGTTATAAAGTTTATTAACGAAAATATTTTATGGGGTATTCCCCTGATTTTGGCAATTTTGGGTACGGGAGTTTATCTGACCGTCCGTATGCGTGCTATGCAGATAAGAAAGTTTGGCACTGTGGTAGGCTCCACTTTGGGGGAAACGGTAAAAAGCATACAGAAAAAATCCCCCGCAAAAGAAGCAAAGAAGGATAAAAAAACCGTTTCCGCGTTTGAAGCCTTTGCTTCGGCAATCTCGGGTACGGTAGGTACGGGGAATATCGTTGGTGTTACGGGTGCTATCATTTCGGGCGGCCCGGGCGCAGTGTTGTGGATGTGGGTTTCGGCATTTTTCGGCATGGTAACCAAGTACGCCGAAAACGTGCTGGGGATGTTCTTCCGCAAAAAGGGGAAAGACGGGGAGTTTATCGGCGGACCCATGCAGTATATTGAAGGCGGATTAAAATTCCGCTGGCTTGCGTGTGTTTTTGCCGCATGTTGTACTCTTGCTGCCGTTGGTATGGGTATGGTGCAATCCAACTCCATTTCGGGCACCTTGCAAGGGGCAATCGCAGGGGATAACGCTCGGCTTGCAAAAATTATAGCGATTGTTACGGGTATTGCAGTGGTTGTTATTACCGCGCTTATCGTAATTGGTGGGATTCAGCGCATCGGCAAGGTTGCTTCCATTGTTGTTCCCTTTATGGCGGTGCTGTTTATTTTAATGGCGCTTTGCGTAATCGGCGTAAACGTAACCGCTGTTCCCCAAGTGTTTGTTTTGATATTCAAAAATGCCTTTTCTTTCCGTGCGGTAAGCGGCGGCTTTTTCGGGTATACGATTATGACGGCGATGCGCTACGGCTTTGCGCGCGGCGTGTTTTCTAACGAGGCAGGCTTGGGTTCTTCCTGCATTGCCCATTCCGCTTCCGAAACCAAAGAACCTGTAAAGCAGGGCATGTGGGGTATTTTGGAAGTATTTTTAGATACTTTTGTTATATGCACGTTAACTGCCGTTTCCTTACTTTCGGTGGCGGTAAAAACGGGACTGTATGATTTTACGAATATTGCGGGAAACACTGGTCTGGAAAAGAACTTTTTGGCACAGTTTGCTTTTTCGCACACGTTCGGTACCGTAGGTACGGTATTGTTTGCCGTGATGTTGCCCCTGTTTGCCTTTACCACCATTTTGGCGTGGTCGTATTACGGACAGCAATCGGTAAAATACCTGTTTGGAAAACGCGGAACCCTTGCCGCCAACTGTTTCAAGGTGCTTTACGTGGGGCTTTTGATGGTGGGTGCGTTGGTTGCATCGGACTTGGTATGGCAACTGGACGATATGTTTAACGCCCTTATGGCGTTGCCCAACCTGACCGCCCTGATTTGTATGGCAGGCTTGGTTGTGAAATTAACCAACAATTATTTTGCTCGCTTAAAAGGAAAACGGGTACCCCCTATGCTTTCGGCAGACCCCCTTTTGAATGCGGAATTTGTAGACGCATTGTTAAAAGAAAACGCTTCCTCGGTTACCGAAGAAATGCGTGAACTTTTGATAAAAACCGAAGAATAATAGGAAAATGAATTTTACGCCCCACTCTGTGGGGCATTTTTTCATTTTGTAGCCGTTTGGTTTACTTTTTGCAAGGGAAAAGTTCTACGATAAAGAGGAAAGAAAAAAGGAAAAATGTATTGCAATGCGCGCGTGTTTCATGTATAATTAAAAAGTAGGCTTTTGTAAAAGCTCGACAGGAGGAAATTATGAGAAAAGATTACGTAAAACTTACGGAAAACTGGAAGTTCCGTCAAGCGGAAGTGGGTGGGGAATATTTCCCTGCAACCGTTCCCGGGGACGTAACTGCGGATATGCTGAAGGTTTTGGGTGAAAATAAAGTTTATACGGACTTTAACTATAAAAAATACAAGGATTTTACGCATAACGATTACGAATACGTTTGCACCTTTGATTGCCCCATGGAAATTTTTGCGCAAGAAAAGGTTTTCTTGGAATTTTTGGGCATCGACACCTTTTCGGACATCACCTTAAACGGTATCCGTCTTGGGGAAACGGCAAACATGTTCATGGGGTACAAATACAACGTAAAACGCTATATCAAATTAAAGGATAACGTGCTTACGGTAAATTTGAAAAGCGTATTCCCCCGCATGAAGGAAAATAAGGGAGAATACGTTTGTATTTTTGAACCCAACGCTATGTTCTTAAGAAAAGCGCGCTATCAGTTCGGTTGGGACTGGGCGCCCGGTTTCCCCGCGTACGGCATTTGGCAGGACGTGCTTTTGTACGGGGAAGATTTTAACGCCATTGAAAACGTTCGCGTAAAACAAAACATTAACGGGGACGCCGCTTTCTTGGTAGACCTAAAAAGCAGACACTGCTCTTACGATATCACCTTGGAAATTGACGGGCAAACCATTACCGTTCCCGCAATGGGCAAGACCACCGTTATCAACGCGAAAATCAAAAACCCCAAACTTTGGTGGCCCAACGGTATGGGGGAACAAAATTTGTATCCCTATAAAATTACCTTGAGCGGTCCCGCCAGAAATTTGGACGTATACGAAGATTATATGGCGTTCCGCAAGGTGGAATATAAGGAAGACGTTTTGGATGCAAAGCACTTAGATTTCCGCCTTTACGTGAACGACCTTCCCGTATATTGCATCGGTTCTAACTGGGTACCGCAAAACTGCTTGACGGGTACGGTTACGGATGAAATGTACCGCCGTCATATTTTGCAAGCGAAACACGCTAACATCAATATGCTTCGCATTTGGGGGGGCGGCGTTTACGAAAAGGATATCTTCTACCGCCTTTGCGATGAAAACGGGATTATGCTGTTGCAAGAAACTATGCTTGCTTGTTCGGACGTTCCTGCGGATAACTACGAATTTATCAACGACGTAATGGTGCCCGAACTGGAATACCAATTAAAGCGTTTGCAAAACCATCCCTGTATCGTTATATGGTCGGGCGGTAACGAATTGTGTTCTCCCTTCAGCATCAACGATAAGGCGCGCACCAACTTTAGTATATATCATAACCGCGGTCTGGTACACGCGCTGACCGATTTCACCTACATTCCGTTCAGTCCCTTTGGTTACACCTTGCCCTACGATATGCCCAACTCGGGTGATCAGCACGTTTCCACTACCGAACATTTCTTAAAACAGCCCTTGGATCAAATCCGTACCGTTTGCGTAAATAGGGATAGGGGGCAATTCGTTTCGGAAGCGGCAATTCCCGAAGCTTGTTGCTACGAAACCTTAATGCAATGTACCGAAAACGAACCGGTTTGGCCCCTTGAAGATTCCGCGTATATTAAGGAAAGATTCGGTTGCAACCCCTTCGGCGGTTCTACGCCCTTCGTTTTGGATGAATTAGCGGACGTAACCAAACTGTTCGGTAAGCCCAACACCTTGCGCGATTTCTTAAAGTACAGCGCAATTACTTCCAAGGAACGCGTTGCCTTAGACCTTGGTCTTTCTCAATCCAAGGGCTGCGCGGGTTACCTTACCTGGATGTTTAACGATACTTGGCCGAACGGTAGCTGGGCAATGGTAGACTATTATTTCCGTCCCAAGGGAATGATGTACGCAATCGCCCAAGGCGGTGCTCCCGTAGCGCCCGTAATTTTTGATACCGCGGATGGGAAAAAGGTGGGCGTACACGTATATAACCGCCGTTCCTACCCCGTAACCGCAAAAGTGGAATACGGTATCAGAAAAATTGACGGTACCTACGTAAAGAGCGAAGAACGCACCATGAAGCTTGCGGCTGCAAGCCAAAAGGCGTTAAAGGAATACTTAAAGCCCAAGGCGGGGGAATACGTTTATGCACGCGTTACCGCAGAAGGCAACACTTGGGTAAAAACCTACTTTACCACCTTTGCCGTAAACGAAACCTTTGCTTCGGATTATTCCTATGATTTCAAGCAAGTGGAAGAAGGTAAGTACGAATTTACCTTTAAGGCAAACGAATACGCGCGTTACGTTCGTATTCGCCCCTTAACGGATGCCTTTATGACCCTTTCGGATAACTTCTTTGACTTGGAAAAGGGCGAAGTAAAAACCATTACCGTTTACGCGGATAGCCCCGTAACCAAGGCGGACTTTGAAGTAAAAGATATTAACCAAGAATGGTAAAAAGGCGGGGTGGATTTCCACCCCGTTTTTGATAGGTAAATTTATGCAAATTTTTGAAAATGAAACGTTATTTTCCACCCCTTTCCTTCGTTGGCATAATCGCGCGTTTTTAGAAAATGGCGGTGTGTGGCTGGATTTAACCCTTGCGGGATTCAGTGCGGTAATCACGGGGGAACTCCGTGTAAAATACCGCGTTTCCGAACCCGTGTACGGCGCTTGGGTAGTGGGGGAAAAGCAAGAAAAGGTGTATTTGGAAGGGGAGGGGGAAGTTTCCTTTGCGGTAGAACAACCCACCTTTCTTACCTTTTATAAACTGACCGAACAAAAACACGGCAGAATACAAATTGTATCTCTAACGGGGGAATTTTTTTCCTTGCCCGCCCCAAAAAAGGAACTGATTACCTTTTACGGGGATAGCATCACTTGCGGTTACGGGGTAGAAGGTGCGCCTACCGCGCCGTACGAAAAGGAAACGCAAAACCCCCTGCTTGGTTTCGCTTACACTTTGTGTAAGCGCCGTAATGCCGAACACGATATTTTTTCCTATTCGGGAATATCTGTATCCGAAAAAATTTGGGTGCCCGAATATACGCTGGGGGAAATTTGCTTTGGCTATTCTATGTACAACCGCACGCCCTTTTGCCCCGTACGCGAAAGCGATATCGTGGTGGTAAATATCGGTACCAACGATGGATGCGCCATTTTGGAAAACCAAGGTACGGCAGAAGGTTTAACGTGCGGTTTAATTGCTTACTGCCGGGAAGTAAGAAAGCGTTACCCCACTTCGGTAATGGTGCTTGGCTACGGCTTTATGGATAAAGTGCCCGCGCAAGCGGAGGCAGTTCTACGCACGGTGGAAATATTAAAAAGCGAAAGCGCCGCCCCCGTTTACGCTTTCAACTTTCCCAGGGATACGCAGGGCGCCAACGGGCATCCTTCGTGGCAGGCGCAGGTTGCAGGGGGAAATTTGTTGGCGGATTTTTTAGAAAAAGTTGAATAAATTTTGAAAAAGCGGTTGCCTTTTGATAAAAGAAATAGTATAATACTTATGGAAAAAGGGAGTAGAAACCGCCTTTGCTTTCAGCTGGGCGGCACGTAATCCGTCAGTACGGCTTTTTGCCCGGATGCGTTATAGATTTCAAGACTTTTACCAAGCGCCTATTTTTGCGTTTGGTAAAGGTCTTTTTTTACGGGAGGATAAAGATTATGTGGCAAACTTTATTACAAATTCTGTTGCTCGTCGTGGGCATGGCGCTTTTAATTAAAGGTGCGGACTTTTTTGTGGAAGGCGCAAGCGCAGCGGCGCGCGCAATGAAAATTTCCCCCTTAATTATCGGGCTTACCTTGGTATCTATCGGTACTTCTTTGCCCGAACTCAGCGTCAGTTTAACCGCTTCTATTACGGGCAAAAACGATATGGGTTTTGGCAACGTTGTGGGCAGTAATATCTTTAACACTTTCGTTGTTATCGGCGCAAGCGCGCTGTTTACCACCATGGTAGTTTCCAAAAGTATGAAAAAGTACGATATCCCCGTGCTTTTTGGTATTTACGGCTTGCTTGCTTTGTTTGCGTTCGGTATTACCCCGGGTGTAATTTCGCGCGTGGAAAGCATTGTGATTTTTGCGTTGATGTTCGCATATATTGCTTTTTTGATTATCCGCACCAAGCATGGGGAGGAAAATTCTCCCGAAGAAGGGGATGAAAAGCAAAGAAAATGGTATTTTAACCTGTTGTTTATCGTCCTTGGCGGCGCGGCAATCATCGGTGGGGGAACGCTTACCGTAAACGCTGCCGAACATATCGCATTAAAACTTGGTATGAGCGAACTTCTTGTTGGATTAACCGTGGTTGCGGTGGGAACATCCCTTCCCGAACTGGTTACCAGTATGGTTGCGGCAAAGAAGGGGGAAAACGATATTGCGGTTGGTAACGCCATCGGCTCGTGTATCTTTAACGTACTTTTAATTTTAGGTTTGGCAGGTATTATTTCGCCTGTTAAGGTTGCAACGTCTTCTTGGGTGGACGTAGCCGTTATGGCGCTTTCGGCGATTATGGTATGGCTGTTTGCGTTAAAAAGCAGTAAAATCGGCAGATGGAAGGGCGTAATTTTAATTTTGGTATATGCCGCATACCTTACCTATATTATTTTAAGAAATATGGCAATTTTGTAAGAAAAGTAAAAGGAAAGCCCGCCGTTCAACGGCGGGCTGATTTTTATTGATGTGTTATAACAGGATAACGCCTTTTTCCGCGCAAAGGGTAACCATTTCTCCGGGCCATACCGAAGATTGCACTTCGCCGATATGCGCTTTGTTTAGCATTAGTAAGCATAGGCGGGATTGCCCCACGCCACCCCCCATGGTTAAGGGGTATTCGTTATTTAATAGCGCCTTTTGGAAGGGGAGCGCAAGCATATGCGTTTTCCCCGAAAGTTCGCATTGTTTTTTTAGCGCGTCCGCGTCTACGCGAATGCCCATAGAAGAAAGTTCTACCGCGCGACCAAGCAAGGGGTAGTATACGATAATATCCCCGTTCAGCGACCAATCGTCGTAATCGGGGGCGCGGTTGCCGTGGGGCTTGCCCGAGGCAAGGTTGCCGCCGATTTGCATTACGAAAATTGCACCGTGTTTTTTGGCGTGTGCGGTTTCGCGCCCTTCGGGGGTAAGTTCGGGGTATGCGTCCTCCAATTCCTGTGCGGTAACAAAGGTGATTTCCTTGGGCAGGAAACAGGGAAGTGCAGGATATTTTTCTTCTACCGCCGTAAAGGTCTTTACGATTGCGCCGTAAATTGCATTAACGCTTTCTTTTAAGTACGCTTGGTTCCGGTCGTTTGCGGTAATTACCTTTTCCCAGTCCCACTGGTCTACGTACAAACTGTGAATTTCATCCGTATCTTCGTCCCGGCGAATGGCGTTCATATCCGTATATAAACCGCAGTGTACGGGGATTTGATAACGGGCAAGCGCTTGGCGTTTCCATTTGGCAAGGCTTTGCACGATTTCCAAGTTTTCTCCCGTTTCCTTTACGTCAAACCCAACGGGGCGTTCCACACCGCTTAAATTATCGTTTAAGCCGCTTTCTGCTTTTACGAAAAGGGGCGCGGAAACGCGCATTAAGGTCAGCGCGCTAGCTAGTTCGCGTTCAAAGGTATCTTTTACGAACTTAATTGCGCGTTCGGTTTCCTGTAAATCCAAAACGGAGGTGTATCCATCGGGAATATGCGTTACGTCGTAGGCGTTCATAGGTGTATTGTCCTTTTATAGAATAAAGGTATCTTATCACTTTTTTGCACCCCTTGTCAAGCAACCGAAGAAAAAAGATAAAAAACTACGCGTTAGGTTCCGTAAAAAGGGAAAAACCTACATTATCCCCCTATTATTTTAAGCGCGAAAGCGCCAACCAAATTAAAATGATAGGTGCGCATATGCGAAAACGGGGTAAAAACCGTTCTTTCGGCAGGGTGGCAAGGCGTGCTCCCATATCGGTTAAAAGCGCGTGGCAGGCAATTACCGTGATTGCCGAAAGGGCAGCCCCATAGCCCATGACGGATAGGGAAAACACGGCAATCGCTCCGTCCGTACCCACGCCAAGCCCTGCCGAAAAAAAGGGGAAAATCCCCGTGGCGGCTTGCCGTTGTTTCAAAAAGGTAAACCGCGGTTTTTTTGCCCGATCTTCTCGCACGGCAGTTATTAGCCCCATGCACCCTATGGTCAACAAAACAAGCCCGCCCAGGCGTAAGGCAAAGGTTTTTTCGCGCTCTTTTAGCGAATTGCCCAACAGTGCGGCAAGGGTGCAAAGCAAGGTTACGGCAGATAGCACGCAAACCAAAAGTTTTAGGCGGAACGCTGCGCCGCAAGCCTTATTTTCCGCGCGTGCGGCAAGGGTCAGCGAAAATCCGCAAAAAAAGGAATCTAAACTTACCGAAAGGGCAGTTAAAACTAAAAAAACAAACTTTGCCACGGCTTTTTCTCCCGTAAAAACGCTTTTTCGCCCTTCCCGTAGGGAAAAATAGGCGGTACTTCTATAAAATATTCCTAAAATTATAGAAAAGTGCTTATGTTTTGGGGTAAAACCATTGACAAAACGCGCGCTATCTTGTAAAATAGAAAGGCTATTATAGACTCACTAGGAGTGTAAAGATATGAAAAAAAGCAAACTTTTAATTCTTCTGTTGTCCGTTTGCTGTGCTGTGGCAACCTGCTTTGGCGCCCTAACGGCAATGGCGGATGAAACCAGCGGTGTTACCGTTTCTTCCCTTTGGACCACCAGCGATTCCTCGGTTTTGACGGATGTTGGGGCAGAAGGGGGGCTGAAAGTAACCCTTTTGCAAGGTTCTTCCGCAACGCTTGCTAACGAAGTGGATTTTACCGCCTTCTATGCGGAACTCTCTTTTGAATCGTTGTCTTTTGAAAAAGTAACGTTGCGCTTTAAGGGCAAGCATGCAATGGATTCTTCCACCACGAACGATTTAACCTTTATTTCGGACGGAACGGTGCTAAAAGCGCAGGTAAACGGCGGTGAAGCTAAGGAAATTGCAAATGTGCAACCCTTAACCGTAGCGTTTACGCCAGCAGGTGTGTTTACGGTAAACGGCACCGAAATCGGAACGGGTAAAGAAATCTATATGCCCTACGGTACCCTTGGTATTTATAACGAAAAAGGCTCTGTTGCTGTGGTTACCCTTACCAACCTGAACGGTGAAACCTTCCAAAAGGCAGCAGGTGAAAAATCTGTTTTGGATAGCAAGGCTCCCGAAATTGTAATGTCCAAGAACTTTTTGAATGCAAAAGTTCCCGTTAATTTCCGTGCGACTTACTATTACGGTTTGGTGGACGCAGTGTCTAACATTTCCACGAAAACGGTAAGCGTTAAACCTACCGATAGTGCGATTGCCGAAACGGAATATTCCAAATATTTTGAAAAAGGCGTTGTGTCCGATACGTATGCGGTGGTTATTTTCCATAAGGCAGGGGTGTATGAACTGACCTTTACCGTGCAGGATGCATCAGGGAAAAGTGCAGAACGTAAAGAAACCGTTACCGTGGAAGGAACGGATACGAAAGCACCTAAGTTCCAAGACGGTATGGAAGATGAATATCAGGCGAAACTGAACGATATGGCAAGCGAGCTGGTTTTGGGCGAAAGTTTTAAGATGCCCCTTCCCTTTGTGGAAGACGACTATACGCCCCTGGGTTTAATGCGTTACGTTCTTCGCTATATGGCACCTTCCGCAAGCACCTGGACTTATTCCACGATTACTACGGGCAGACCTGCGTTTACCCCTTCGGCAGTGGGTACTTACCGTGTACAAATCCTTCCCGTTGACCTTGCGGAAAACCGCGCAGCATATGATGAAGGTGTTTGTCCCGAATTTACCGTAACCCTTAAAGATACTACCGTTCCCACGGTAACCATTAACGTAAAAGCAACGCAGTACGTTGGGATTGCCGTAAAACTTTCGGATATTTCCATTACCGAAACTTCCACTTACGAAACCACAAAAGTGTTGGAAAAGTTCAATAACGAAACCACGAAATGGGAAGTGGTGGAAAATGTAGGCGATACCTTTACGCCCGACACAGTAGGAACTTTCCGTTACACCGTAACCGTTAAGGATGAATATTTGAATAAAACCGAAGTGGTTAAGGAATTTACGGTAATTGAACCTGTAAAGGTAAACCAAGTAAAATCTTGGATTTCGGAAAACTATCTTTCGGTTATCTTTATCGGTATTGCATTCCTTTGCTTAGTTGCGATTATTGTTTTGGAAATCGTATACAAAAAATCCATGAAGAAGAAAAACTGATTGCATATTTAACTTGGCGCGGTTTGCTTTCGGGCAGACCGCGTTTTGTTCATAGGAAATTTTTTATTGCCTTTATATAGGCTATTCAACATAAGGGGTGTACAATGAATCATAAAGTATTGATGATTTTAATTGATGGAATGCGTGTGGACGGATTGAAAACTTGCGGCAGTTCGCATCTTTCTTATTTGGAAAAACATTGCGCTTATACGTATAACGCGCGTTCGGTTTTCCCCTCTATCACCTTGCCTTGCCATTATTCCATTACACACTCTGTTCCTCCGCAAGTGCATGGGATTATGAACAACACTTTTACCTTAAATCCCGAATGTAAGGTGGATGGCATTTTTGAAGCGGCAACCAAAGCGGGCAAATCTTGCGCGTTTTTCTACGGTTGGGAACCGCTACGGGATATCGCACGCCCCAAGGCCTTGCGCTTTTCTACTTATATAAACGCGTACGCGCGTGAAAGCGGAGATACCGCGCTTACGGATGCTTGCGAAAAGTTGCTTTCCGAAGATAAGCCCGATTTTGCCTTTTTATATTTGGTGGAAACGGACGAAAAGGGTGGGCACGATAACGGATGGATGAGTGCGGAGTATTTGCGCCGAATTCGTATAGCGCTGGACTGTGTATACCGTATGATGCAACGCTTTGGGGAAGAATATCACATTATTTTGCTTGCCGACCACGGCGGGCATGACCGTGGACACGGTAGCGACCTTCCCGAAGATATGACAATTCCCATGTTCTTTCACGGCAAAGCCTTTACGGCAGGGGAAGTGATAGAAAAACCCCTTTCTCTTTTGGATATTGCCCCCACGATAGCAGATATTCTGGGGGTGGAAAAAGAGGAGCAGTGGCAGGGCACGTCCTTTTTTTGCAAGGAGTAATTTATGCGGAAAACGGTAAGGGCGGAAAAGCAAGAATCCTTAAAAAATTTATTTCGGCGGGAATTTTCTTTTCTTCCTTTTTTTGCCCTGGAAAAATTATGTGCTAAAAAAGAAGTTAAGGTGAACGGAAACCCCGTAAAAAAGGATGCTGTTTTGCAGGTGGGGGATGAACTATCCGTGTATTTTTCACAGGAAAAATACGCACCCTACACTTTGGTTTACGAAGATAACAATATTTTGATTGCAGATAAAAAACGGGGTGTTTCTTTTGAAAATTTAACCGCCTTTTTATGTGCGCAGTATGATACAATATACCCTGTTCACCGCTTAGATACCAACACGGCAGGGCTGATTGCATACGCAAAAACACCCCTGGCAGAAAGCGAACTGTTGCTTGCTTTCCGCGAAAAACGCATTCAAAAGAAGTATCTTTGCAGGGTGTTCGGTGTGCCCCAAAAAAAGCACGCAATTTTTTCGGATTATTTGTTAAAAGACGGGGAAAGGGGTTTGGTTCGTATTCTTTCTGCCCCCCAAAAAGGCGCGCTTTCGGTGATTACCGAATACGAACTGGTGGAAAGTTTGGGGGATGGCACGTCCGTACTTTCGGTAACGCTGCATACGGGCAGAACGCATCAAATTCGCGCACATTTAGCCTATCACGGTTATCCGCTGGTGGGGGATGGTAAGTACGGTAACGGAGAAAAAAACCGTGCGTATAAACGCGAAAAGCAGGAATTAACTTCGGTGTTTTTATCCTTTGATTTTGCCAAGGAAAGCCCGTTATTTGGCTTAAATGCTAAAATTTTTGAAAAACAGGAACGCTTTTTTCCAAAAGAATAAAAAAGAAAGGGGATTTTTGCAAAACCCCCTTTTCTTTTTTGCAAACTTGTGATATAATTCTAAAAAACGGAAAGGAAGGGAAAGTGATGACCAAGCCCGTATATTCTATTGTTGTTCCCGTGTTTAACGAAGAAGCCTGTGTGGAAGCCTTTTATCAGGCAATCATTCCCGTTATGGAAAAAACCGGGGAACCCTTTGAAGTGATTTACGTTAACGACGGCAGTCGGGATAAAACCGAAGAATTAGTTGCTGCCATTTGCGCAAAGGATCCGCGTATTCGCCTGATTAGTTTCAGCCGCAATTTTGGGCAGCAGGCGGCAATTCATTGTGGACTTGCAGAAGCAAAAGGGGATGCGGTAATACCCATTGACGTAGATTTACAAGACCCCCCCGAATCCATTTTGCAAATGATTGAAAAATGGAAGGAAGGATACGACGTGGTACACGGCAAACGTGCCAAAAGAAAGGGGGAAACCGCTTTCAAAAAGTGGACCAGTACGCTGTATTTGAAGGTTATAAAACGCTTGACCGGGCTTTCCATTCCCCAAAACGTGGGCGAATATAAACTGTTTGACCGCAAGGTGGTAGATACCTATCTTTCTATGCCCGAACACAAGCGCTATCTGCGCGGTATGACGGCGTGGATGGGCTTTAAGCAAACCGAAGTGGAATTTATCCGCGAGGCGCGCGTTGCAGGGGATACCAAGTATTCTTTGAAAAAAATGGTAAAACTGGCAGAAGACGGCATTGTTTCCAACAGTGATTACCCCTTAACCCTTGCCATGAAAGGGGGGATTGCGCTGGGTATTTTATCCGTGCTTTGCTTTATTTTATTCCCCCTGCTTTTAATTTGGAATATCAACGTGGGATTAACCGCCTATCTGTTCCCTGCCATGGGGCTGTTTTCTGCGGTGCTTTTGGTTAGCCACGGGCTTACCAACTTATATCTTTCCCGCGTGTATGAAGAGGTAAAAAATCGTCCCCGTTATATCGTTGGAAAACGAATCAACTAAACGCATCTTTCTTTTTGCGCAGCGGTTGGGAAAAGGAAAAAGCCCTTTGCCTTGCGTAAAGAAAGGGGAAAGAAAGAAAAAAGAAAATCCGAAGGAGAACTTTCGGATTTTTTTGTTGTTTCCGCTTGTGAAACGCGTGCGGTTGTGTTATACTGTACATATTGAAAAAATCGCTTTACGGCAAAAAGAGGTATCACTTTTGCAAAACGGATTTATCAAAGTAAAAGCGCAATCGGTACCGGTATGTTTGAACGACGTATCGGCAAATGCGGCACAAATCAAACAGGCTGTTTTCGGGGCGGAAGCAGAAAACGTTTCCCTTTTGGTAACCCAGGAACTTTCCCTTACGGGGGCAACTGTGGGGGACATGGCGGCACATCCTGCTTTGTTATGCAGTGCGCAGCAGGCACTTACGGAACTTGCCCGTGAAACGGCGGAAACTTCGGTGCTTTTTTTCGTGGGACTTCCCATAAAAGCAGGCGGTGGGGTGTATAACGTTGCCGCTGCGGTTTGCGGTGGAAAAATATTGGGTTTTGTGCCCAAGCGCAGCCACCGTACGTTTGGTGTGCGCGCGGGGGAAAAACAGTTTGCAAGCGGAAACTCTGCCCCCAAAACCGTACTTTTCGGCGGGGAACAAATCCCCATGGGGAATTTGGTGTTTACAGCAAGCAATCTGCCTGCCTTTTCGGTAACGGCGGCAGTGGGGCAGGATGCTTTTTACAATAACGCACCCGTGGTGGAAGCAATTTCCCAAGGTGTAAATTTTCTTGCCCTTTTATCTGCGGAACAGGAAGGGGTTGCAAAGGAATCCCACTTAACCACTTCGCTAAAATATATCACCCAAACCTATAAGGTTTGCGCGGTGTATGCAGAAGCCGGAGTGGGGGAATCGGTATCTGACGGCGTATTCGGTGGCAGAACCGCGATTTACGAAAACGGAGAAGTTCTTTCGGAAAGCAAACCCTTTTGCGGGGGCGTTTCTGTTAGCGAGGGGGATACTACAGCCCTTTCGTATCAAAAAAATCTTACCCCCATGGGGGATGTTACCCAAGTTTTTTTTACGGCGCGCGTAAGAAGGGTATCGCTTAGCCGTGCTTTTCCCAAATTGCCCTTCCTTCCCCCGGTAGGGGAAGAACAGACCTATGCGGATTACGTGCTTACTTTGCAAGCGCAAGCGCTTGCAAAACGCGTAGCATTTACCCACGCCAAGCGCATGGTTTTGGGGCTTTCGGGGGGCTTGGATTCCACCCTTGCCTTGCTTGTTTGCGCTAGGGCGGCGGATATTTTGGGCGTGGATAGAAAGGCGGTTTTATGCGTTACCATGCCTTGTTTCGGTACTACGGGCAGAACTTACCGCAATGCGGTTGCCCTTGCCAAGGGTTGCGGCGCGGAACTGAAAGAAATTTCGGTAAAAGCGGCGGTAAAACAGCATTTTGCGGATATTGGGCACCCCGAAACGCAAACGGACGTTACTTACGAAAATGCACAGGCGCGCGAACGTACGCAGGTACTTATGGATCTTGCCAACCGTGAAAACGGTTTGGTGGTGGGAACGGGTGATTTATCCGAACTTGCCCTGGGATGGGCTACGTATAACGGAGACCATATGAGCAATTATGCCGTAAACGCTTCCATTCCCAAAACTTTGGTGCGCTTTTTGGTACAGCAAGTTGCTTTCGGTGCGGAAGAAGAACTAAGGGAACGGCTTTTGGACGTATTGGCAACCCCCGTCAGCCCCGAACTTCTGCCTACCGAAGGTAAGGAAAACGACCAGAAAACCGAAGATATTGTAGGACCGTATGAATTGCATGATTTCTTCCTGCATGCCTTTATGAAAAAAGGCTATCCGCCCGAAACGGTTTTTGATACGGCGTGCTACGTTTTTTCCAAGGATTATGCAAAGGAAACGGTGCAAAAATGGCTTAACGTATTCTTTCGCAGATTTTTCACACAGCAGTTTAAGCGTTCCTGCCTGCCCGAAGGGGTGGCTGTGGGAACGGTGGATATTTCTCCACGCGGCTTTTTAGCCTTGCCCGGCGACGGGTTTCCCTTGCAATTAGATAAAAAGGAGTAATTATCAATTATGGCAGAATGTAATCACGATTGCGCCTCCTGCAGTGCAAACTGCGGCGAACGCAAACAAAAAAGTTTCTTAAAACGCCCGAACGCCCTTTCTAACGTAAAAAAGGTTATCGGCATTGTAAGCGGTAAAGGCGGGGTGGGAAAATCCTTTGTTACCGCACTAATGGCGTCTGCTACCGCAAAAAAAGGTTTTCAGACTGCCATTATTGATGCAGACGTAACCGGACCCTCCGTTCCCAAAATGTTTGGAATTACCGAAGGGGCAGGTGG
Organism: Christensenellaceae bacterium; assembly: GCA_045651955.1. Taxonomy (GTDB): domain Bacteria; phylum Bacillota; class Clostridia; order Christensenellales; family Borkfalkiaceae; genus SIG402. The sequence goes on from JAZRTI010000044.1 coordinate 22,167, forward strand.
CAGCGAATACGGTATTTTGCCCGCCAGAACGGAAGGCGGTATTGAAATTATTTCTTCCAACATGTTTTTGGAAGATCCCACAGCGCCCGTGGTTTGGCGTGGACCCGTGATTGCGGGAATGGTAAGCCAATTTTGGACGGACGTTATTTGGAATGAGGTAGACTATATGTTCGTGGATATGCCTCCCGGAACGGGGGACGTACCCCTAACGGTATTCCAGTCTATCCCCGTGGATGGCATTATCGTAATTACTACCCCTCAGGAACTGGTGGGTATGATTGTGGCAAAAGCGGTGAATATGGCAAACATGATGCACATTCCCGTTTTGGGCGTGGTGGAAAATATGAGTTATACCGAATGTCCCCATTGTGGGGAAAAGGTATATCTGTACGGCAAAAGCCATGTAGCCGAAACGGTAAAAACGTTTGGGCTTCCTTTGCTTGCCCAGTTGCCTATCCGCCCCGAAAACACCGCGCTGATGGATGCAGGCAAAGCGGAAGAAATTGACGTAACCCCCTTGGAAGGGGCAATAGACGCCGTGCTTGCCGTTGTTCCCAAGCCCCGTGTGTATGAGGACGAAGAATAAGATTTTTTTTCTTGCAATCTACGGCGTTTTGGGCTAAAAAACAAAACGGTTACCCTGTTGGTTGCGTATTGCCGAAAATACGGAAAAGATTATAAATATCAATAAAAGTTGAAGTGGACTTTTGCCGAAAATGGCAAAAGCCCGCTTTTTTTTAATCTTGTTTTATACTTTGGGTGGAACAATACGGAAAACGAAAACTTATTGTGGGCAAGCGTTCTAACCGCATTTTATTCCGCATACCTTAAAGGGAGGAAGAAGCGGGGAACGGTTTTCGGCAAATAAAGCCCCAAAAAGGCAAAACCCGTCAAAATTCTTCGGTAAAAACAGGGTATTTTGGAGGGGCGCTTGTGAAAGTGTTTGTCGGTAAACGCAAAACTGTAATCATCTTGGGTGCGCTGCTGATGGCGTTCGTTTGTTCGGTATGTGCCGTAAAGGGAACGGGGGCTTATGTGGCACTGTACGGTAAACCCACCAAAAAACTACCCGTATATTCGGTGGAACTTCCCGAAAAAAAGATTGCAATTACCTTTGATGCCGCTTGGGGCGTGGATTACACGGATTCCATTTTGGAAACCCTTGCCGAATATCAAGTACCTGCAACCTTTTTCCTGGTGGAATTTTGGACCAAAAAATATCCTTCTTACGTAAAAAAGATTGATGACGCCGGGCATGCAATCGGTACGCACAGCAAAACGCACGCGTATATGAGCAAGCAAAGTAAAGCAGAACAAACGGCGGAACTTTCTTCTTCTGCGGCGGCAATCACCGCCGTTACGGGGAAGCCCGTAACGTTGTTCCGCGCCCCATACGGGGATTACAGCGATGCGTTACTGGAAAGTGCGGAAAGTTTGGGCTTGTACACCGTGCAATGGGATGTGGATTCTTTGGATTGGAAGGATTTATCCGCAGGGGAAATTGCCAAACGCGTGGTTTCCAAGGTGCAAAAGGGTAGCATTATTTTAATGCATAACAACGGATTGCATACTGCTGAAAGTCTACCTTTAATCTTTGAAGCGTTACATTCCAAAGGGTACCGGTTTGTGCGGGTGGACGATTTGATTTACAAGGATAATTACGAAATGGACGTAACCGGCAGGCAGCATTCACTGGCGTAAAATGCCATAGAAAAACGGAGGAACCATATGAATACTACATATGAAAGAAACAATAAGGTATACGTTTCGGGAGAAATTGTTACCGAGGCGGAGTTTTCACACGAAGTGTACGGCGAAGGCTTTTATGAAATGAAGTTAAAAGTGGAACGGCTTTCGGGGCAATCGGATATTTTGCCCGTTACCGTTTCCGAACGGCTGATTAAGGAAGGAGACTTAAAGGTGGGAGGGCGACTTTCCGCCGTGGGGCAGTTCCGCAGTTACAACAAAATTGTGGAAGGGAAAAGCCGCTTGATGCTCACTGTGTTTGTGCGCGAAACGGTGGAGGAGGATAAATATAAAAACCCCAACAATATCGTGCTTTGCGGGTATATTTGCAAGCCTCCCGTATATCGCACTACTCCCTTTCACAGGGAAATTGCAGATGTTTTGGTAGCGGTAAACCGGGCTTATAATAAGTCGGATTATATTCCCTGTATTGCCTGGGGCAGAAACGCGCGTTTTGTAAAAAATTTAAGCGTGGGGGAACGGATTGCGGTATCCGGCAGAATACAAAGCCGTGAATACCAGAAAAAACTTTCGGAAACGGAAATGCGTACCATGACGGCGTACGAAGTTTCCGTAAGCAAACTTGCCGCCTACGATAACGTTACTGCTTTTGATATCAATGGGGAATTTGATCTTCTTCTTCGCGGGGAGGGGGATAACGAAGAACTGTTATACAGCGAATAAATGTATAACACGTAAGGAAAGCACACTTTTGCAGGACAAAAGGCGTGCTTTTTGCATAAAAAGGGGAAAAAGCAAGAAAAACCGAATAAAAACAATTGTCTTTCGCGCGAAAATGTGTTACAATTTTATATATTACTTTTTAAGGAGAAAGATATGAGTAGCGACAGTATACCCTTATTATGTGTGGTATTAGTTATTCTCATTGTACTTTCGGCGATGTTTTCGGCAACCGAAACCGCCTATTCATCCATCAACCGTATTCGTATTAAGACCCTGGTTAGCGAAGGAAATAAAAAAGCACGGAACGTCAACGAATTTATTGAACGGTACGATAGCATGCTTTCCACCGTTTTAATCGGGAATAATATCGTAAATATATCGGCGACCTCCCTTTCCACTTTATTGTTTGTGGAATTGTTACAAAGTCAGTCGCTGGGTGCTACCGTTTCTACGGCGGTATTAACCGTGGCAATTTTGCTGTTTGGGGAAATTACACCCAAAATGCTGGCAAAAAAGAACCCCGAAAGGTTTGCAATGGCAACCATAGGGTTTATGCGTTTTATCTTCGTTATCCTGTATCCCTTAAATTTGATTTTTATGGGCTGGAAATGGCTGGTTGGCAAAATTTTCCGTGCTAAGGAAGAGCAGGGGATTACCGAAGAAGAACTTTTGGTTATTGTGGACGAAGCCGAAAAAAACGGCGATTTAACCGACCAGGAAACGCAATTAATTTCTTCTGCTATTGAATTTACCGATTTGGACGTAGGCGATATTTTAATTCCCCGTGTAAACGTGATTGCGGTGGAAAAAAATACGCCCATGGAAGAAATTAAAAACATATTTTTGGAATATGAATTTTCGCGTATTCCCGTATATGAAGAAAATATTGATACCGTAATCGGTATCGTGCACGAAAAGGACTTTTTCTCTGCTTATTTCCGCGGAGATGCAGATGTAAGTGCCATTTTAACCAAAGTGGTATTTGCAACGCCGCATATGAAAATTTCTTCCCTTTTGAATAAATTACAGCGCGAAAAGGTGCACCTTGCCATCGTAACGGACGAATACGGTGGTACCAAAGGCCTTGTAACCATGGAAGATATTTTGGAAGAACTGGTGGGTGAAATTTGGGATGAGCACGACGAAGTGGTAAATCATTTCACCGCCCTTTCGGATAAGGAATATGCTGTGGACGGCAACGCGCCTTTGCACGACTTTTTTGACCTTGTGGAATTAGATGCAGGGGAGGAGTTTGAGGCAACTACCGTGGGCGGTTGGGTTACCGAGCAAATGGAGCGGATTCCCGTGGAAGGGGATGCGTTTGATTATAAGAATTTGCATTTGGAAATTACCAAAACGGATACGCGCAGGGTAATTGAAGTAAAACTGACCGTAGGCGATTTGCCCGAAGAAGAAAACGGCGATTGGCTGTTCAGAAAGGAAAAGAAGGATAAAGAAAGGGAAGAAGAGGAAACTGCGGAAGAATAATCCCTGCATTTGCGTAGGGTTTGGCGGACAGAAAATTTCTGTCCGCATTTTTCCCCAAAAAAAGAAAAGTTCTGCTTCTTTCATTTTATTTTAAGCATAAAGGCGTAATCTTGTGCAAGTAGTGAAAATATGTATTTTTTCATTTATCTCGCTTTTGGAAAGATGACCCGTTTTATTGCAGCAGTAAATTTGTAAAAGTATTTATTTTTTTCGTTCGCGCGTAGGCGCGTGTGTAAAAGGACGGTACCGGATATGTTAGTCTTAAAAAATGTTACAAAAACGTACGCATCCCAGGATTTCAGCGTACAAGCCTTAAAGGGCGTTTCCCTTGCTTTCCGCAAAAATGAATTTGTTGCGGTACTTGGGCAAAGCGGTTGCGGAAAAACCACCTTGCTGAACATTGTGGGTGGGTTGGACCGCTATACTTCGGGCGACCTGATTATTGAAGGCGTTTCTACCGAAAAGTATAAGGATCGCGACTGGGATACTTATCGCAATCATACCGTGGGATTTGTGTTTCAGTCCTACAACTTAATTCCGCACCAAACGGTACTTGGCAACGTAGAACTTGCGCTTACGCTTTCGGGTGTTTCGCAAAAGGAACGTAAGGAACGTGCGGCAAAGGCTTTGGAAAAGGTGGGGCTGGGTGAACAGTTGAAAAAACGCCCCAACCAACTTTCGGGCGGTCAAATGCAGCGCGTAGCAATCGCACGTGCGCTTGTAAACGACCCTGCCGTAATTTTGGCAGACGAGCCCACGGGGGCTTTGGATACCGAAACCAGCGTGCAGGTTATGGATTTACTGAAAGAAGTAGCCAAGGACCGCTTGGTAATTATGGTAACCCACAACCCCGAACTGGCAAAGGAATACGCAAACCGTATTATCACCCTTTCGGACGGTTTGGTTACGGGAGATAGCAACCCCTGCACCGAAGAAGAACTGCTTGCCCAGCAAACGGCAGAAACCGCTGCTGAAAACGCAGAAGATGTTGCCGGGAAATCTGCGGAAACGTCCGTTATGGATGCAAAAGCGGATTTAGCAACCGAAAAACCCGCAGGCAAAAAGAAAGCAAAAAAGAAAAAGGCAAAAATGTCCTTTTTCACTGCATTAAGGCTTTCTTTACGCAATCTTTCTACCAAAAAAACGCGTACCGCACTTGTTTCCTTTGCGGGAAGTATCGGTATTATCGGTATCGCGTTGATACTTTCCCTTTCTGCGGGATTCCAAAACTATATTGATACGGTGCAACGGGATACGCTTTCCAACTATCCTTTGGAAATTACTTCCAGCACTATGGATTTTGCCAGCATGATGTCCTCCATGATGACGGGGGACGAGGCGGGTAAAAAATATCCCGATACGGATATTGTTACGGTAAACGAAGGGTTGTCTGCTATTATGGATATGGCAGTATCTTCGGTAAAAACCAACGACTTAAAATCTTTGAAAACCTACTTGGATGCAAACGTAGACTATACGAAAGTTTCTGCCGTACAGTATAATTACGACCTGGTTTTGCGTTTCTTGAAAAAGGACGAAAACGGCGCGTACGCGGAAATGAAGGATCCCTTGTTGCAATTAATGCCCGAATCGGTCAGCGGTGGGGAAGATAACGCCATGATGTCGGCATTTCTTCCTTCCATTTTCAGCGAAATGCTGGATAACCGTGAACTGCTGAAACGGCAGTACGACCTGTTATATGGGGATTGGGCAGGCGAAACCGCTGCGGACGAAGTAATGCTGGTAGTAGACCAGTATAACCGCATCAGCGATTACACCCTGTATTATCTGGGCTTAATGGATTTGGCACCCCTGCTTTACGAGTCTGCAATGTTTGGTTTAAATATGGCAGACCCAAACCATGCGATTTGGTCCCCGGAAGTGAAAAAGCAAATGGCAAAGATGCAGGTGGAAAAGGAAACGGGCGCACCCTATGACCCGGATGCCGAACAGAAACCCACCCCCACGTTCACTTTCCAACAGCTGTGCACGAAAACCTTTACGGTAATGCAAGGGTATGAATTCTATCAAAAAGTGGGTTCCGCTTGGGATGAAGCGCCCATCTCTCAGCAAACCGAAAACATCAACCAAAAAGCAACCACCTTAAAAGTAAAAGGTATTTTACGCTTAAAGGAAGGGGTTTCTTCGGGCAGTATTACGGGGGTTATCGGCTATAACAAAGCCTTAACCGATAAAATGCTTGCAGCGCAGGCAGACAGCCAAATTATTGCCGAACAAAAGGCAAATCCCACCGTCAACGTATTTACGGGGCAGCCCTTTACCTTGGAAGATGGGATGCAGGCGTATGAAAACAACATGCTGGAACTTGGCGTTGCAGACGCATCCTCTCCTTCTGCAATTTATATTTACCCCACTTCCTTTGAAAATAAAGATTACGTGGTAGATTTGATTGATACGTATAACGAAGGGAAAGAGGAAAACGAAAAAATCGTATATACCGACCTTATGGGTATTATGATGAAATCCATTACGGTAATCATTGACGTAATTTCGTACGTTTTAATTGCCTTTGTTTCCATCTCCCTAGTCGTTTCCTCCATTATGATTGGTATTATTACCTACATTTCCGTTTTGGAAAGAACCAAGGAAATCGGCGTACTCAGAAGTCTTGGTGCAAGCAAACGGGATATTTCCAACGTGTTTAACGCCGAAACGCTGATTGTGGGCTTTTTATCGGGCGCGTTGGGTATTTTGGTTACCTTACTGTTGAATTTGCCTATTAACCTGATTATCAACCATTTTGCAGAAATCGGAACGGTGGCAAAACTGCCCGTAGCCGGCGGATTTATTCTGGTGGGTATCAGTATGCTTTTAACCTTTATTGCGGGATTAATTCCTTCGCGCATTGCTGCGAAAAAGGATCCCGTTGTGGCGCTTCGTTCGGAATAACGGCACTATTCTATGAAACGGCAACCCCAAAACCGGGGTTGCCGTTTTTTTATACACTGAAAAATTCAGCGGCGTTTTCATAGCAAATGCGGTAAGCGGTTTTTACCCCAAAACGGTCTTTTAGCCCCCGAAAAAGTTGGGGCATTAAGGGTTGATTTGCTTGCAATCCCTTGCAGTAAATTCCTTTTGTGCCGTCCGTATCCGTGCCTATGGCAAGAAAGCGGTTGCCGTATCTGGACATTCCGTAAGCAACGTGCGCAAAAAACTCTTGCAAACTTTCCCCCGCAAACGGGGGATAGGGCACAAGTCCGATAATCCCGCCCTTTTCATAAAGCGCGTCTGCCGTTTTGGGGGAAAGGTTGCGTGGGTGTGAATGAATTGCGGAAAACAGGGAATGGCTGGCGATAACCCGTTCCACCTGATGCATAGTCTGCCGGGCAGAACAGGGGCTTACGTGCGAAATGTCTCCCACGATATGCAGTCGGTTGATTTCGGTTAAAAATTGTAACCCTTCCAGGCTAACCCCTTCGTCTGTTTCCTTTTCCCAGCCCGTGGCAAGCCGATTGCTTTTCCAGCACAGGGAAAGTACGGAAAGTCCACGCGCTTTCCAAACGGCAAGCTCGGCGGGGTTTTTAATGCCGCCGGCTCCCTCCATTGCCAAGATGGCGCGCCGCTTTCCTTTTTGGGGATAGCGCGTGAAAATTCCCATTTTTTCTGCAAGACAAAAACGGCGGTACTGATACGAAAGTGCCTTATTTTGCTGCGTTATGGGTAAATCTTCACAAAATAAGGCGAGCAGTTTAATTTCCCCTTTGCCAAAAATCTTCCTGCCAAGCAGGGGTTTTTCAAGGGATAAACTATCGCAGTGTAAATCAAACAGCATACCAAATCGTATGCCGGCGTATGAAAAAAGGTGAAAGGGGAATACTATCGGAAAACATCCAAGGGGGATAGAAAAATGCAAAAAAAGAACAAAAAGCAAAGGATTCCGCGCTTGACGGAGGCACAGTACGGTGCGTATCTTTCAGCCTTAAAGGAGGAAGAGCCTTCCTTTTTAGAGGGGGCGCAAACGCAAGCGATTGCCAAGGAAGAACAGGAAAGAAAAGGAGATTAAATCATGCGCTATGCGCCCTGCTTTATGCAGGGCGTTTGCTTTTTATAACAAGGGTGCGGCATGTTTTTTGGGAATTTTGCGTTCACAAAACAAAAAGTGCCAAAAACCACCGAAAAAAGTTGTGTTTTTGTTTTTGATACGCTTGTATTTCCGTAGGAAATATGGTATAATTTTAACGTGTGGGTTTCTTTCTTTTCCACAATGCGTGCAAAAAAGTGAAAAAGCCCCCCCCAACATCTTGTATAAATAAGGCAGGCAGGATTTCTGCCCAAACGGAGAACGTATGAAGAAGACCAATTTATCTGAAATTTTTAAGGATCCCGCAAAGTTTGGCGGGGAAAAGGTAACGGTGGCAGGCTGGGTGCGCACTTTGCGCGACAGCAAAGCGTTTGCATTTGTAGAACTGAACGATGGCAGTTATTTCAAAAATTGCCAAATCGTTTTGGAACGCGAAAATCTGGCGGAATATGACGAAATCGTAAAACAAAACGTAGGTGCATCCTTAATCGTTACGGGAACTTTGGTGCTTACCCCCGAAAATAAGCAACCCTTTGAAATCAAGGCAGCCAAGGTTGTGGTAGAAGGGGAATCTACCCCCGATTATCCCATGCAGAAAAAACGCCACACATTGGAATTTTTGCGTGAAATTGCACACTTGCGTCCCCGTACGAATACCTTTGAAGCAGTGTTCCGTGTGAGAAGTGAAGCGGCGTTTGCTATCCATAAATTTTTCAACGAACGCGGCTTTGTTTACGTGCATACGCCCATCATCACGGGCAGCGACTGTGAAGGGGCTGGCGCAATGTTCCAGGTAACCACGTTAGATATGGAAAACCTGCCCAAAACCCCCGATGGAAAGGTGGATTACAGCAAGGACTTTTTCCAAAAACCCGTTTCCTTAACGGTAAGCGGTCAGTTAAACGTGGAAACGTATGCCATGGCATTTGGCAATGTTTATACCTTTGGACCCACGTTCCGTGCGGAACGCAGTAACACCACCCGACACGCAGCCGAATTTTGGATGATTGAACCCGAAATGGCGTTTGCGGATATTCACGATTATATGGACACGGCAGAAGCCATGGTAAAATCGGTTATCAGCCATGTAATGACCACTTGTGCCGCAGAAATTGAATTTTTGAACAAGTTTGTAGATACGGGGCTTGTGGAACGCTTAAACAACGTGGTTAGCAGTGAGTTTGTACGCCTTTCGTATACGGATGCGGTTGCCATTTTGGAAAAAGTTAAGGAACGTTTTGAATTTCCCGTATATTGGGGTGCGGACTTGCAAAGCGAACACGAACGCTATTTGACCGAAGAAGTATTCAAAAAGCCCGTGTTCTTAACCGACTATCCCAAGGAAATCAAGGCATTCTATATGCGCTTGAATGATGACGGAAAAACGGTTGCCGCCGCCGATATGCTGGTTCCCGGTATCGGGGAACTTGTGGGCGGTTCGCAACGTGAAGAACGGATGGACGTTCTTCTTGCCCGTATGCAAGAAATGGGTTTGAAAGCCGAAGATTACGAATTTTATACGGATTTAAGAAAGTACGGCGGAACCAAGCACGCAGGGTTTGGGCTTGGGTTTGAACGTATGATTATGTACCTAACGGGTATCGGCAATATTCGCGACGTAGTACCCTTCCCCCGAACGGTAAACAACTGTAAATATTAAGGAATTGCGCAAATGAAAATTATTGTAGACGTACACGGCGGGGATCATCCCGAAGAAGTGGTAAAAGGTGCGATAGCCGCACTGAATGCCGACCAAGGCTTTTCCCTGATTTTGGCGGGGAAGGAAGAAGAAATTAACCGTATGCTTACGGGGCTTTCTTACGAACAATCCCGTTTGGAAATTTTACCCGCTACCGAAGAAATTACCTGCAGTGATGAACCTACCGTTGCCATCCGCACCAAAAAGGAATCTTCCTTGGTTCTTGCGTATAACCGCTTAAAGGATGACGAAGACGTGGTTGGTTTGATTTCTGCAGGCAGTACGGGTGCCGTGCTTGCAGGCGGATTTATGCGCGTGGGGCGGTTAAAAGGCGTTTCCCGTCCGGCATTGGGTCCGGTACTTCCCACCGTTACGGGGGGCAAAGTGCTTTTGATGGACTCGGGTGCCAACGTGGACTGTAAACCCGTAAACCTTTGCCATTTTGCCGTAATGGCATCTGCCTATATGCAGGCGGTGGAAGGGGTGAAAAATCCCCGTGTGGCATTGCTTTGCAACGGTACCGAAGATGAAAAGGGAAATGCCCAAGTAAAGGCGACCTTCCCCTTGTTAAAACAAATGCCCTGCATCAACTTTGTGGGCAATATGGAAGCGCGCGAACTGCTTTCGGGTGATTACGACGTAGTGATTGCAGACGGGTTTGCGGGCAACGTTGCCTTGAAAAGCGCGGAAGGCGGGGTAAAAACGGTAACTTCCACCTTAAAAGCAGGAATTAAATCTTCGTTCATGGCAAAAATCGGCGCGCTGTTTATGAAAGGCGTTTTGAAAAATATGAAACAGCGGCTGGACGTAAACGGGCAGGGGGGCGCAGTGCTGCTCGGCTTGAAAAAAACGGTGGTTAAAGTACACGGTTCCTGCAAGGCAAGTGCGGTAGTGGGGGCGGTTTCGCAGGTAAAGAAAATGGCGGAATACGATATTTCCGCAGCGATTACCGCGGGGCTTTCCTCAATGCCCGAATTGAATTTTGCCGAATAAATTTTAGAAAACCAACCAAGAAAATAAAAACAAGGAAACAGCGATTATGATTTTTGATTTGGCGGAATGTGAAGAAATTGCTTGCCATTCTTTTGCAGATAAGCAACTTCTTCGCACCGCATTTACGCACACGTCGTACGCGCACGAGCATCACGCCGCTAGCAGTTACGAGCGGTTGGAATTTCTGGGGGACGCCCTTCTGGATTTTCTGGTGGCGGAGCATTTGTACCGTACGTATCCCGAGATGGAAGAAGGGGAAATGACCACCCTTCGTGCAAAACTGGTCAGCAAGCCCGCCTTAAAGCAGATTGCGGAAAACCTAAACATGGGAAATCTGGTACTGCTGGGAGAAGGCGGTGAAAAAAGCGGAGAAAGAAAAAACGATAAAATACTTTCCAGCCTAATTGAATCTTTAATTGCCGCCGTATATTTGGACGGCGGAATTGATGCGGCACGGCGTTTTGCAGCAAAGCGTGTTTTGCCCGAAGGGAATAAGGTTTTTGCCAAAGTTACGGATTATAAAACCGAATTGCAGGAATACGTGCAAAAACGCAAACTGGGCGCAATCCTGTATACGGAAACGGGGCGCACCGGGCCTGCACACAGTCCCGTGTTCTCGGTTACCGTCAGTGTAAAGGGAAAAGTGATTGCAGAAGGCAAAGGCGGTAAAAAACAGGCGGCGGAACAGGAAGCGGCAAAAATTGCGCTTTCTCAGTTAAAAGCAGGCACGCCCGAAACAAAGGGTAAGGAAAAATCCGACCCGTATACCAACGTTGTAAACCGCAATAAAAAGTGGCGGCAATATAGTGAAGAAATAGAATCCTATTTGGATCCCCCCCCTTGGGAAGAGATGTTTGCAAACCGTTCTTCCCGGCAGCCGCAGGAAAAGGGGCAGGCGGCAAGCGGTAAAAAAACGCGTACCTTACGCGAACGGCCCATACCAAAAAACAAGCCCGAAAAGAAAAAAAGTTTTTCGGCATTTGCAGGGGGTGCGGAAGCAGAACCGCCCAAAGAAAAGCGCAAAAAAGAGAAACAAAAAACCGCAAAACCCTTATTTGCCAAAAAGCACAGTAAGGGTGGGGACGGAACACCGCTGTAAAGCGCAAAAATATACTACAAGGAGAAAAAGAAATTGGACTTTAACAAGATTGAACTCGTCGGTTTCAAATCCTTTGCGGACCGTTTGGAAATCCGCTTTGACGTAGGGGTTACGGGTATCGTAGGCCCCAACGGATGCGGAAAAAGTAACGTTGCGGATGCAATCCGTTGGGTTCTTGGGGAACAATCCGCTAAGCAACTGCGTGGTTCTTCCATGCAGGACGTACTTTTCAGCGGTACGAAAAACAGAAAATCGGTTTCCTACTGTGAAGTATCTTTGTACTTTGATAATACGAACCGTATTTTTTCCATTGATTATAACGAAGTAGTAATTACCCGTAAACTGTACCGTTCGGGGGAAAGCGAATACTACATTAACCGTCAAATCGCCCGCTTAAAAGATATTGTAAATCTGTTGCACGAAGTAGGTATCGGTAAGGAAGGCTATTCCATTATCGGGCAAGGTAAGGTAGAAAGCATCCTTTCCGCAAAGCCCGAAGAACGCCGTGCTATTTTTGAAGAAGCCACGGGAATTAGTAAATTTAAGGGCAGCAAAGCGGATATTGAAAGAAAACTTGGCAGAACCAAGGATAACTTAATCCGTTACGCGGATATTTTATCCGAACTGGAACGGCAAATCGGTCCGTTAAAACGCCAAGCGGAAGAAGCAATCCGTTATAAGGACTTAACCGAAAAAATTAAGTATCAGGAAGTAAACCACTTCGTATTCAAAACGCAAAACGTAGGTGCGGAACGCGCAAAGGTACAAGCGCGGATTGATGCCATTATGGAAGAAATTGCGGGCAAGGATAATGCTTTTGCCGCTGCACAGGCGCGCTATAACCGCATTGGTACGGATATTGTGCTTACGGACGCCGCCGTGCAAAAGGTGAACGAAGATATCCTGCAAAATTCCGTAGACAACGAAAAGCGTTTGGGGGATGAAAAGGTATTCGGCGAAAAAATTTCCGCCTGCCGCAGAGAAATTAACCGCCTGCGCGATAATTTGGAAATTTTGCAAAAGCAAAAGGAACGTGCGGAAGAACAAATCCGCTTAAAAACCTTGGAAAAGGAAGAAAAAACGCAGGCGCTTTTGGCGTTGGATGCCCTGCAAGAACAGCAAAAGGCAGAACTGCGTTCCTTAATTACCCGTATCGGCGTGTATGAAGGGGAATCGGCGGAAAGTCAAAGAAAAATGCTGGAAAACTTCCGCTCGGTATCGGATACCGCAGCCTTAAACGAAAGAAGAAGCATGCTTTCTACCCGCCAACAGGAAGTTGTGGATAAGGTAGAAGCGTTAAAGGAACAACTGCGCACCGCGGAAATTAACGGGCAAAGTTATGCCAAACAGGCGGAAGACCTGAAAAAGAAAAATGAAGATTTAGATAAGGTTATTTCCGAAAAACAAACGCAAAGCTATATCTTAAAAGAAAAAGTACGCGATTACAACGCGAAAATTATTACCTTAAACAATCAGTTGACCTCCCTAATTTCCAAACAGAACTTCTTAAAGGAAATGCGTACTTCGTACGAAGGGTTTGGGGAAGCGGTAAAGGTGCTGATGAACGGTGCCGAACAGGACGTGCAAATCAAAAAGCGCGTTTTGGGGGTAATTGCAAAGATTATCAAATCCGACCAAAAATATTACACTGCGCTGGAAACCGCACTTGGCGGTTCTATGCAAAGCGTGGTTGTTCAGGACCCCGAAGATACCAAGTATTTGATTTCGTACTTAAAACAAAACCGCGCCGGTAGAATTACCTTCCTTCCCATTGCGTCCGTACGTGCCAGATACGACGGGGAAAGTGTAAAACGCGCCACCCGTGAACCGGGTGCGGTAGGTCTTGCTACCGAACTGGTTACTTACGACAGCCGCTTTGACGGCGTCATCCGTAACCTTTTGGGCAATACCTTGGTTGTGGATGGCTTGGATAACGCCATTGCCATCAGTAAAAAATATCAATCCGCATTTAAGATTGTAACGTTGGACGGGGAAAACTTCTCCACCCAAGGTGCCATTACGGGGGGTAGCAGTGCGCGCAGCCTGCACCTTTTGGGCGGTGATAAACAACTGCAAGCGGTGGAAGCAGACGTTGCCCGTGCAAAAGAATCCCTGCAAAAGGGCGAACGGTTGGTAGAAGAATTTACCGACCGCCAAGCACGTATGGCAGAAGAAATTGAAGTCATCCGTGAAAACATCCGTAAAAACGAGCAGGAATACCTGATTACTAACGAAAAAGCACTGGCTTTCGCTGCGGAATATAAGCGTATTTCGGACGAACTCAACGGATATTCGGAAGAAATTGCCATTATTGAAAGTACGATTACCATGATTGCCCAACAAACTGCGGCAGCAGCCGAAAATGGTGGGGTTGTGCCTTCGGAAATGGATCAGCAACGCCTTGCGGAAGAACTGGAATCCTTGAAACGCCGCAGGGACGAACTGATGGATGCAACCACGGGGCGTGCGGTGGACCGTGCAGAGCTGATTGCGGAAATTGCTGCAATTTCGGCGGATATTGACCGTTTGACTAACGTGATTCAGATTGCGGAAGCAGATGCGGAAAAGGAAAAAGAAACGCTTGCCGGCAACGAACGGGTGCTGTTATCTTTAACCGAATCCGCGGCAAAAGTTGCCCTTTCGGAAGAGGAGCAAAACGTAATCGTGGAAATGCGCAACCGTTTGAAAGAACTGGAAGATAAGAAAATTGATCTGTTAAAACAGCAGGCGGAAACGGACGAAGAAAAGCAGAACATCAACACCGAAATTTTACTTCTGAAAGACCGCCGCGCAGAAGAAGACATTGCGCTTGCTAAAATTGATTCGGACTTGGAACACCTTGCCGAAAATATTAAGGAAGCGTATGAAATGGATTACGAAGCGTGCCTTATGATGAAGGACGAAAACTTTGACGACTACGGTTCGCTTGCGGAAACTGCGCGGTTAAAACGCGAACGTTCGCACATTAAAAACGTGAACTTGAATGCGGAAGAAGATTACGCAGACGTATCCGTACGTTACGAAGAAATGTCCACCCAAAAGGCAGACGTAGAAAAGGCGCAAGCAGATTTGGAAGAAGCCCTGGAAAAACTGACGGGCGAAATGCTTTCCACATTTAACGCCGGCTTTAAGGTAATTAACGAAAACTTCCAACAAACCTTTAAGGAATTGTTTGGGGGCGGTACCGCGCTATTGGAAGTAGAACCCGTGGAAGAAGGACAAGACCCCTTATCCGCAGGCATTTCCATTCAAGCACAACCCCCGGGCAAAGAAAAAATCGGTCGTCTTTCCCTTCTTTCGGGTGGGGAACGCGCCCTTACCGCAATTGCAATCTTGTTCGCAATTATTCAAATGCGTCCCATGCCTTTCTGCGTTCTGGACGAAATTGAAGCGGCGCTGGATGAAGTAAATACCAAACGCTTTGCTACGTACTTAAAGAAATTCTCCGAAAGAACGCAATTTATTGTAATTACGCACCGTAAGCCCACCATGGAAATGGCAGACGCACTGTACGGCGTTACCATGGAAGAACAGGGCGTATCCAAAATGGTATCCGTAAAACTTTCGGAAATCAAGGAAGATATGCTGGACGAACAGGGGGCGTAATATGGGATTCTTTTCCAAAATCGCATCCGCATTGAAAAAAACCAAAGATTCTTTGGCAGGCAAACTTTCTTCTTTATTTCGGGGCAGTAAGTTTGGGGAGGAGTTTTACGAAGAATTGGAAGAAGTGTTAATTTCTTCGGATATTTCGGTTACTACCGCCATGGAAATTATTGACGACCTGAAAGAAACTGTAAAGGAAGAAAAACTAAAAGAAGAACAGGACGTAAAATCTGCGTTAAAGGATATCCTTATCGGGCATCTGGACCGCGCGGAAGTGTACGACTTCGTTTCCCCCGCAGTTTTGATGGTCGTAGGGGTAAACGGCGTGGGTAAAACCACCACCATAGGGAAGTTAGCCCACTATTTTACGGATAGAAAACAAAGCGTTACGGTTGCCGCCGCGGATACCTTCCGCGCGGCAGCGGCAGACCAACTTTCGGTTTGGGGGGAACGCGCCAAGGTAAAGGTGGTAAAAAGCAGCGAAGGCAGCGATCCTTCCGCCGTGGTGTTTGACGCAATTTGCAGTGCCAAAGCCAAAAAAACGGACGTACTTATCATTGATACCGCAGGGCGTTTACACGTAAAGGCGAATTTGATGGAAGAACTGAAAAAGATGCGCCGCGTTATCACCCGTGAATATCCCGAAGCCAACGTATATACGCTTATCGTTTTAGATGCAACCACCGGTCAAAACGCCCTTTCCCAAGTGGAAACGTTTAACGAAGCAGTGGGTTTAGACGGCATTGTTTTAACCAAGTTGGACGGCACCGCGAAGGGGGGCTTTGTTATCTCCCTTTGTTCGGAAATGGAAATCCCCGTACTTTTCGTTGGAACGGGCGAAAAAATGGACGACATTGCGGAATTTGACAGCGAAAGTTTTGTAGAAGCCATTTTTTAACTGTGAAAAATAATCACTTGTTTTTTTTCGTAAAACCATAGGTGTTTACAAAAGAATAAAGTTGATGCTTTTTTACTTTACAATTACGGAGAAAATTTATGCGATTTGCATCCAAATTAGGAAAAACCGAAGTTACCCGCAAGGGGAATTTTGAAGTATATCAAACGACCCTGTATCTTTCGGGAATTACCAAACCCTTAACGCTGCTGCTCGGCGCGGATACGCACATGTGCTTAACCGATTATCGGGATGATTTGGTTCGTAAAAACTTTACGTGGCAACGCCGTATGTGGTTCCCTTTTGGGCAGGATATTTTGGAAGATATCGTAACTTTCCCCGCTCAAAACAAGGTGGATTTTACCGTGCTTTTGGGGGATGTGATTGACTTTCCCTCCCAAAAGAACTTGGAAACGCTAACCGAACTTCTTTCCCGCAAAACGTTAGGGGATTATTTGTATATCCAAGGGAATCATGATTACAATTTTCCCGAGGAGGATATCAACGGTACCAAGGAAGCAATTGGCGCAGTAGACCATTTGGCGGTGCGCGCAAACGCGTATACCGAACTTACCCCCAAGGAATACCAAGGCGGTTTTCATGCCGTGGACCTTGGCGAAGTGATTATTGCAGGCGGCAACAACATAACTAAGAAAGGCCGCGCCGCTATGGTAAAAGGCATTCAGGATTTATACGGCACGGAAAAACCCGTAATCCTTTGCTACCACCGCCCCTTTGACAGTGAAGAACTTGTCCCTTCCGTAATTCAAGCGTGGAAGAAAAACGGGCTTATCCCCGTGGAAAAGGACGAGGTAGCCATTGCCGCAACGGACGAAAACAGCCCCGTAGCCGCTCTTTTGGCGGGGGATGTGCATTTCTTTCATACACATCTTGTACAAGGGTATTTGCCCCAAATTGTGGTTTCTTCGCAAGAAAAAAAGATTAAAACGGGCACCCCTGCCGAAAGCGATAAGTACTGGGCGGGAATTGGTATCGTGCATATTCTTCCTTTGGAAAAATAAGAAAATTTTGAAAAAATTACGGAGTGTCAAGCATTTTTGCTTGACACACCTTGTTTTTGCGTGTATAATAGGCAAGGAAATGTAAAAGCGGAAGGGGGGGCATTATGGCAGAAGAAGTTTTGATTGCCGAATTGTTCACCGTTTACGCAGGTGCATTAACCGAAAAACGCAGGGAAATTGCAACCCAGCACTTTGTTTTGGATTATTCCCTTGGCGAAATTGCGGAAAATACGGGGATGACCCGCCAAGCGGTTTCGGATGCGTTGAAAAAAACCAAGCAACAGTTGTTTGCGTTGGAGCAGCAGTTAAAATTATATGAAAAAACGCGCGCTATGCGTTCTGCTTGCGCCGTGCTGCCCGAAAATCATCCCGTGCGGGAACTTTTGCTTTCCGCTTTGGATGACTGACAAAAGCGAAAAAAATAAAAGGAGGGGTAACCGTGGCAATTTTCGGTTCTTTACAGGAAAAATTATCGCACGTATTCAGTAAGTTGACCAAGCGCGGCAGGCTTACCGAGTTGGAAATTAAGCAAGCCATGCGTGAAATCCGCATTGCGCTTTTGGAAGCAGACGTCAACGTTAAGGTTGCCCGTGATTTTATTAACGCCGTCAGCGAAAAAGCGATTGGACAGGAAATCTTAAAAAGTTTAAGTCCCGCCCAACAAGTAATTAAAATCGTGAACGAAGAACTGGTTGCTTTAATGGGTTCTACCAACCAAAAGCTTGCCGTTTCTTCTAATCCCCCCACCGTAATTATGATGTGCGGTTTGCAGGGGGCAGGGAAAACCACCCTTTGCGGAAAACTTGCGTTGTATCTGAAAAAACAGGGGAAAAAGCCCCTGCTTACCGCGTGTGATATTTACCGCCCGGCTGCCATCAATCAGTTAAAAGTGGTGGCGGAAAAAGTAGGGGCGGAAGTGTTTGAAAAGGGCACGCAGGATCCCGTGAAAACCGCAACGCAAGCGGTGGATTACGCAAAATCCTACGGCTTTGATACCGTAATTATTGATACTGCAGGGCGCTTACACATTGACGAAGAGTTGATGCAGGAATTGGAGCGCATTGTGGGGAAAGTTCACCCCACCGAAATTCTGCTTACCGTAGACTCCATGACGGGGCAGGATGCAGTCAACGTTGCGGAAACCTTTAACAGCCGTTTGGAAATTACGGGCGTTGTGCTTACGAAGTTGGACGGGGATACCCGTGGCGGTGCAACGTTATCCGTAAAAGCGGTTACGGGTAAACCCATCAAGTTTTGCAGCGTAGGTGAAAAACTGGGGGATTTGGAACCTTTCCATCCCGACCGCATGGCATCCCGTATTTTGGGTATGGGGGACGTGCTTTCTTTAATTGAAAAGGCACAGGAAGCGGTTACCGAAGAACAGATGAAGGATATGGAGAAAAAACTCCGTTCGGCAAGTTTTACCCTGACCGATTATTTAGAACAGTTCCGCGCTTTGAAAAAAATGGGAAATTTGGGGGACTTACTCCAAATGGTGCCGGGAGCATCCAAAATGGGGCTTTCTGCAGATAGTATTGACGAAAAGAAAATGGAACGGGCGCAAGCCATTATCCTTTCCATGACGCAAAAGGAAAGGGATAATCCCATGATTATCGGCAGTAGCCGCAAAAAGCGGATTGCCGCAGGCAGCGGTACTACCGTGCAGGACGTAAACCAACTGTTAAAGCAATACGATCAAGCAAAACAAATGATGAAACAAATGAAAAACGGAAGGAAATTTCCTTTCGGCAGAATGTAAAACGGTTCTTACGGCATAGCCGAATAAGATATAAAAAGAAAGAAAATTAATTTCGGAGGAAAATTAAAATGGCAGTAAAAATGAGATTAACCAGACTTGGCAAACACAAGGCACCTTGCTACCGTATCGTTGTTGCGGATAGCAGAACTCCCCGCGACGGTAAAGTGATTGACACCGTTGGTCATTACGACCCCACCCGTCAACCTGCAGAACTTGTGGTAAACGTTGACAAGGCAAAGGATTGGATCGCGAAAGGCGTACAACCCACCGAAACCGTAAAGGCACTTTTGGTTCAGGCTGGCGCAATGGAAAAATCCGAAAAACTTTCTCCTTCCAAAACCAACCCCAAAAAGAAAAAGGGCTAAGGGTTTAGCTTATGTTAGAGCTGATTAAATTCGTCGTTGAACAGTTCGCTGAAAAACCCGAATGTATTCAGTACTTAACCGAAGAAAACGGCAACACCGTTACCGTAACGGTGGTACTGGATGAATCGGATATGGGTAAAGTTATCGGCAGACAGGGCAAAGTTGCCAAGGCGCTTAGAACGCTGGTAAAAACCGCTTCCGCAAAGGAAGGCAAAAAGTACAATATTGAAATTAAGGAAACGGGAGAAATTTAAGTATTTCTCCTTTTTCCTGTTTTGTGCGCGCTAAAAAAGGGCGCAGGTGGAAAAATGCAAGATAAATTACTAATCGGTGAAATCTTAAAACCCCAAGGCATTCGTGGGGAAGTAAAAGTAAAACCTTATACGGATAATGCAGACCGATTTTTTGAATTAAAAACGGTTTTTGTGGAAATGCAAGAATATAAAGTCCTGCACGTGCGCGTGGGGGACGGGTTCGTCTTTCTTGCGATATCCGGCGTGGCGGATAGAAATCAGGCGGAACTTTTACGCGGTAAAAAACTGTTCGTAACCCGTGAAAATGCCGTTCCTTTAACCAAAGATACTTTCTATATTGTGGACGTATTGGGTGCGGAAGTGGTGGATGAAACGGGGCACGTATACGGCACGGTTTCGGACGTAACCCCTGCATCCCGTGATATTTTTACCTTGGAACGCGTTGGGAAAAAACCCATTCGTTTTCCCTTCTTAAAGGATTTGGTTCTTTCGGTAGATATAGAAAACAAAAAAATCACCGTAAATAAAAAGCGGATGGGAGAGGTTGCCGTGTATGAGGATTGATATTCTCACGTTATTTCCCGAAATGTTTACGCCCCTTAGCGAAAGCATAATTAAGCGCGCAAGGGAATCGGGTGCAATCACCGTTTGCGTACACGATATCCGCGAATATTCGCTGGATAAGCATAAAAAGTGCGACGACTATCCGTTTGGTGGGGGCGCAGGAATGTTGATGACCCCCCAGCCCATTGCCTCTGCAATTACGGCGATAGACCCCGACCACCTGGCACAGCGCATCTATCTTTCCCCTAAGGGGAAAGTGCTTTCCCAACCTACCGTTAGGGAATATGCGAAAAGGGAGCGCCTTTTATTGCTTTGCGGTCATTACGAAGGGGTAGATCAACGGGTAATTGACCTGTTTATTGATGAAGAATTATCCGTAGGCGACTACGTTTTAACGGGGGGGGAACTTCCCGCCATGATTGTTACGGACGCGGTAGCGCGGTATGTGGAAGGGGTGCTGAATGCTGCTTCCCTGCAAAATGAAAGTCATACCGAAGGGCGGCTGGAATATCCCCAGTATACCCGTCCACAGGAATTTATGGGGCTCTCCGTGCCCGAAGTTTTGGTTTCGGGCGACCATAAAAAAGTGGAAGAATGGCGTAGGGAGGAATCCTTGATTCTTACCCGTAAACGCCGTCCGGATTTATTAACCGAAGAAGAACGGCAGGAAAGTTATACCACACTGCCAAAGCCCAAGGTAAAAAGAAGAAAACGCGGTACCGCGCAAAGCAGTGCGGAAAGCGCACCCGTAACTTTGCAAAGTGAGGATAAGTAGATGAAAACCATACAGTGGTTCCCCGGGCATATGACCAAAGCGCTGCGTATGATGGAGGAACAGTTAAAACTGTGCGATGGAGCAGTGGTGATTATGGATGCGCGCTGTCCCGAAGCGTGCGTCAATCGCAAACATACCGCCCTATTTTCGGGTAAACCCCTTTTATACGTTTTGAACAAAAGTGATTTGGCGGATGCATCCGCCATTGCTGCGTGGTTGGAATTTATGAAAAAACGGGGGCAGAACGCCATTTCGGTTTGTGCTACTCGCCCCAAGGATATCACAGCGCTGAAAGGGGCTATTGAAAAACTGTTTGCGGAAAAACGGGCGCGGAACGCAAAAAAAGGGGTAAATATGCCCATGCGCGTTATGGTTGCCGGTATTCCCAATACCGGAAAAAGCACCTTAATTAACGCTTTGGCGGGTGAAAAACGCGCGCAAACGGGGGATAAAGCAGGGGTAACCCGTGGCAAGCAATGGATTCGCGTGGGGGATTTGGAACTGTTGGATACCCCCGGAACCATGCCACCTGCCTTTGATAACCAAACTTTGGCAAAGCATCTTGCCTACGTTGGCAGTATTAACGACGATATTTTGGATATGGACGACCTTGCTTTAGAACTTTTGTGGGAAATTTACACGGGTAAATATAAGGCGGTTTTAACCGAAAAATACGGCGTTACGGGGCAGGAAGAAACCCCCTTACAGTTGTTAGATTGCGTGGCAAAACGCCGCGGATATCTACTGCGCGGTGGGGAATACGATTACGATCGCACTTCCCGTGCGGTTGTGGACGATTTCAGAAAGGGTAGACTGGGCGGTGTGTCTTTGGAAGTTCCCCCCAAGCCCTTAAAACTTTCGTTGGGGGAAAGTGATGACGAGTAAGCAAGAAGAAAAATTGCGTGCAAAACTGCATGAAAAACTTGCGTACGAACGCGCGTGGCAAGCGCGGGGCGCAACCTATATTGCAGGTACGGATGAGGTAGGCCGCGGTCCTTTGGCAGGCCCCGTGGTTTGTGCGGCAGTCATTATGCCCTTAAATGAAGAAGCCCTGTTGCTGGGTGTAGACGACAGCAAAAAGGTTTCCGAAAAAAACAGGGAAATTTTGGCGGAAGAAATAAAAAAGCGTGCAGTTGCTTATGCAATTTCAGAAGTTTCACCCGAAGAAATTGACCGCGTAAACATCTTAAACGCCGTGAAAGCCTGCATGAAAGATTGCGTACAAAAATTGGCAAAAACCCCGGACGTGGTTCTGGTAGACGCGATGGAACTAAATTTTGGTGTGCCCTGCGAAGGCATTATTAAGGGAGATGCGAAAAGTTACACGATCGGTGCCGCTTCCATTTTGGCAAAGGTGTATCGGGATAATTTGATGAAGGAATACGCAAATGTTTACCCCGAATACGGCTTTGCGGAAAACAAAGGGTATGGCACGGCAGCGCACATCAGCGCGATTAGGGAGAAGGGATTATGCCCCATACACAGAAGGACCTTTACAAAAAACTTTTGGGCGGAAGGGGAGAACGTTCCGCAGAAAAATTCTTAAAAAAGCAAGGATTCAAACTACTTTGCCGTAACTATACCACCCCTTTTGGGGAAGTAGACCTTGTGATGCGGGATAAGGAAACACTGGTTTTTATTGAGGTAAAAACGCGTACGGGGGTAAATTTTGGCACGCCCTCGCAAGCGGTAGACCAAAAAAAGCGGGAACGGTACGTAAAGGCTGCCGCCTTTTACTTAAAACACAAAGGCATTGTAATAGATAGCGTTGCGGTGCGTTTTGACGTGGTTGAAGTATATGCCGGTGATTTGCCCGTGGCCGTTTCGGTTGGCAGCGAAGGGGATATTCTTCCCCGAAAAAAGCATGCGGAAATTACGGTGCGGCATATTCCTGCCGCTTTTATGTAAGCAGAAAAATTACCGCGATACCAGGGAAAATCTTTATAAAAAACGCAAAAATATGCAAAAAAGCAGGTAAAAACGCTTGCTTTTTTTTCTTGGGTATGGTAAGATATTACGGATTACGGGCGGTCCTCTTGCATGCTTTGGCTACGAACGCTCTTGGAGGTTTCAAAGGATTATGAAAAACATTATCGAAGCAATTGAAAAAGAAAACATGCGCTCCGACCTTCCCGAATTCAGGGTAGGTGATACCGTTCGCGTATCCGTTAAGGTCGTAGAAGGTACCAGAGAACGTTTACAGGCGTTTGAAGGTGTAGTTATTGCCAAGAAAAACGGCAGCGTTAGGGAAACCTTTACCGTACGCCGCGTATCTTTCGGCGTAGGTGTGGAAAGAACTTTCCCCTTGCACTCGCCCAAAATTGGTGGTATTCAAGTAGTAAAACGCGGTCTTGTAAGACGTGCAAAACTGTACTATTTGAGAAATTTAACCGGTAAGGCTGCTAAGATTAAGGAAATCTTATAAGGCTGACGGAAAAGTCCATTTATTTCAAACTGGAAAGCCGAATTTATCGTTAAGGTCAAATTCGGCTTTTTTGTTTATTATGCAGATTTTTGCGGATGTTCTTTTTTTTCTATCATATAGGGGCAAAGAACATGGCTTGTAGAGGGAACAATGACAGGTATCAAAAATTTCTTATCTAACATGCTGAAAGCAATCAAGGCTACAGGGCAGTTGCTATGGAAAAAAATTAAGGCGGTTTTTGTTGATCGCAGTCCTTTGGCATGGTTTTTATGCCTTTTATTTTTTTCAACTTTTATATTTTTAGTTTTTGTTTTAATCCATGGCTATAAAACTTTGATGGAGCCCTTTTTCCATGTGGGTGAGGATATGTTTATGGATTACTTTAATTCCGTACGCGACGTATCTTTGGGTGAAGGTGTATATACGGTAAGAAAGGTAATTTACCCGCCTATGGCAAACTTGCTTTTTCTACTGTTTTTGCGCATGGTTCCCAAGGAATATGCGGCAACGGAGTTTGCCCTTCGCCAAACATGGATTTCCCATCCATCCGCTATCTTTTCCTTACTGATTTTCTTAATTATCCCCGTGGTGTTGCTGGTGCTGCTTTGTGCCGGAAACTTAAAAAAAGCGACTTTACCAAAGAAAATTTTTGGATTTTTTGCGATATTTAACTATCCCGTTTTATATATGTTGGAACGCGGGAATATTTTAATCTACTGTTTATTGGCAACTGCTGCGTTTGTCTTTTATTACGACAGTGAAAGCAAAGTAAAAAGGGAACTCGCTTTGTTGGCGTTGGCGTTTGCCTTTTCCTTAAAAATTTATCCCGCAATTTTAGGCGTTGTTCTTTTGGTGGATAAACGCTATAAGGATGCAGTTCGCTGTGCTGTTTACGGATTGTTGCTGCTTTTGTTGCCCTCCTTCTTTTTTGGCGGACCGGAATGTTTAGTTACAATGTTAAAAAATATTACGTCTTTTGCCGACGCAAAAAATACAGCTTCGCAGATGTACATATTCTATTTGACTGCGGTTATCTTTTTGCTTGCGGCTTTCGTGCAAAAAGATAAAACGAAACTGCTGTTTTTCGGTGTGGCAGTCATGCGTGTAAATCCCGCACTTTCCGTTGTTTACGCGTGGGCATTCTTTTTACCGATACTGTGCGTTATGATGAATAACGAACAAAAACTTTGCAAAGAAAAAATTTTCTATTTTCTATTAACCGCCATTCCTTATTGTTTTATTCCCGCAATCGGACAACAAGCATACGATAATTATATGGCAGTCTTTTTATACGCATTGCTGATTCTTTGCGTTTTGGATACGGGCATTGCATTGGTACAAACAATCCAAGAACGCCGTAAGGCAGGAATGAAAACCAAGATTGACTAAGAAGCAAAATTTTTATAACACTGAAAAACGGAAAATCCGATGCTAGGGTTTTCCGCTTTTTGTTTATCTTGCAGAAAAAACAAAAAAGTTGGGAAAAAGTATAAAAAAGGGTTGCGAAAATTTGCAAGATAGGGTAAAATAAAATAGCATGACTCTATCTATATATAGGGAGAGAGTTTTTCTTTACGGGTAGAAACGTGCAACAGAAAACCAAAAGACTTGCGGCAAAAACCTTGCAGCAAAAAATTCCCCGCGAAAGTGGGAATGGGAGATAAGATATGGAAAACAACTTGAAAAACGAAAGCGTTTCTGAAAAAAAAGCAAGAAAACGCCAACAAACCATGGAACTTTCTGTTCCCGAAAAGGGAGCAGGGGTTTGGACCCGCGTAAAAACGGCGATGGCTGCGGATTGGCAAAAGTGGGCAATGACTTTGCTTGCGCTTGTATTTGCTGCTTTTTTGTTTATTGACTTCGGGAACTTCTCTATGCCCGATTCGTATTTCCGTTTTGAACGAAAATACGAACCCGGCAGCGGTCAAATTTTAGATAACGAAGTTATCGTCAAATTAAACTACATGAAGGACGAAAATGAAAAGACCGTTCTTTTGGACGAAGTGTGGGTACACGCCGGCGCAACCGGAATCCCGGCACACGAAACGGCAACTCTTGCTTTTTCGTACGGTATTTCCTCTGCTCCCAGCAACTGGCTGACTTCCCAGATGGGGACGGTGAAATTCTGTGATAGTTATGGCGATACAAATTTCCGCATGTATAAATGGACGCAATTGTATTCCAACGTGAAAATCACTTCGGAAAGTTATGCGTTTGTAAAAATTGCGACCAAGGATCCCATTTATATTAACGAAATCGTATTCTTGGATAAGAATATGAACCCCATTCCCGTAGAAGTGGTTTCGGGGGATTCGGCTGCGAAAAAGATGTTTGACGAACAGGCAAACTTTAAGTATACCGTAACCCAAAATGAGGACGGCACTTACGAAGCAAACGTTAAAAATCATCGCATGAACACGATTATTTTTGACGAATATTATTTTGCACGTACTGCGTTTGACTATTTGCAAGGGGATGCTCCTTACGTAGAACGTTCGCACCCCCCGCTCGGTAAAATTTTACTTTCCATAGGTATTGGCATTTTTGGTTTGAATACCTTTGGTATGCGCATTATGCCCGCCCTGTTTGCGCTTGCCACTATGTTTGTGGTATACGCACTTGGAAAGCGTTTGGTGAAAAACAGTAAAACCGCAGGGTTTATCTTTGCGCTTTTATACGTGCTTTCGGGTATGAATATTGCGCTGGGCAGAATTGGAACCACGGATATTTTCCTTATGTTCTTCCTTTTGCTTTCGTATTACTATATGCTTATCTTCCTGCAAAACGGGATTCGCCGCGACCATCGCATTTTATCTTTCGTGCCCCTGGTGCTTTCGGGCGTGTTCTTTGGAATGGGCGCAGCCGTTAAGTGGTCGGGCATTACCGCAGGGGTTGGCTTGTTCGGCTTGTTCGTATACTTCTTTATAAAGAATTTAGTATGCGGCGTGAAAAGAACGAAGGCTCTTGCAGCCGGAACGGTTACCGAAGGGGAGGGGGAACAAGCCCTGCCTGCTGCCGTTGCCGCCGCAAAGGAAAAATCTAACGTGATAAAGGATGCGATTTGGTCGGTGGTTTTTGCCGGCGTTGGCTTTATCATTCTTGGTTTTGCCATGTATTTGCTTTCCTATCTTATCGTTGGACCTTCGTACTGCATGGTTTCGGATACCAAAAACGTGTTGAAGGCGTTTTGGGAAAACCAAAAATATATTATGGGTTTCCACACGGGGAATATGAGTGGGGATAACAACTCTTCCGCATGGTGGGGTTGGCCCATCAACTACCAAGCCGTATGTTTCTCTATAGACCAATATTCCAATAAAACATACGAAGGCGTGCTTTGCATGGGTAATATGATTGCCTTTGCATTCTCCCTGGTTGCCATGATTTATACGCTGGTGGAAATGTGTATCGTTAAGTTCTCCAAAAAGGCAAATCAGGAGGACGTTGCGTTCGTTTCCTTTGTGAAAAAGCCCTTTGTGTTCCTTTTGGTAAGTTTTGCTGCGTGCTATCTGCCCTGGATGTTTGTAACCCGCCCGATGTACGCGTACACCTTCTTAACGGCAAGCGTGTTCTATGTGGGATTCCTTGCGCTGTTCCTTTGCGCGGTTTTGGAAACTAAAAAGAACGTAATCTTGCGCGGACCCTTTAAGGGCAAAACCGTGGGCGGCGTTATGGTATTTACCACGCTTGCTTTGGTTGGATTGTGTTTCTTAATGTTCTATCCCGGTTTTGCGGGATTGCCCGTTCCCAGAAACTTAGCAAAAGTACTGTTTGGATGGTCTTGCTTGAATCACGGCGATTTCTTGCCCTAAAACAATGCTTGCTAAAGTATACAGTTTTGCGCTTTTGGGTTTAGAAGGAAAGCGCATTGAAGTAGAAACGGATATTTCTAAAGGCCTGCCCGCGTACGACGTGGTGGGCCTTCCCGATACTGCGGTAAAAGAATCCCGCGAACGCGTGCGTTCGGCAGTGAAAAACGCCATGTTGCTGTTTCCCAGCAATAAAATTACCGTGAATCTTGCCCCGGCAGACTTAAAAAAGGAAGGTTCGGGTTTGGACCTTGCCATTGCCATTTGCATCTTAAAGGCAAGCGGTCAGGTAAAAAATGCGTTTGAAGATACGATATTTTTCGGCGAACTTGCTTTGGACGGAACTTTACGTGCCGTGCGCGGTATTTTACCCCTTTTAATTTCCGCAAGAAACAGCGGATATAAAAAGTTTGTTTTACCTAAGGCAAACGAAAAGGAGGCGTCCTATTTAGGGGACGTAGAAGTATATGCTGCCGAAACGCTATCCCAAACGGTTGCGTTTTTGAATGGGGAACAGGAAATTTTGCCCACGCCCCAAACGCAGTATACAGCGCCCCTTGGCGAATCTAACCCGTACGAGGCAGACTTGCGCTTTGTAAAAGGGCAAATTCTTGCCAAACGCGCTATTGAAGTAGCAGTTGCGGGCGGTCATAACCTTTTAATGGTGGGGCCGCCGGGTTCGGGAAAAACCATGCTTGCCAAATGTATTCCTACCGTTATGCCCGATATGACCTTTGAAGAGGCGTTGGAGGTTACCAAAATTCACTCGGTTGCCGGCGTTTTGGATGCGGAAACGGGAATTGCAAACCGCAGACCGTTCCGTACCCCACACCATACGGCTACAACCGTTGCCTTAACGGGGGGCGGTACGCACAGCAAGCCCGGGGAAATTTCCTTGGCACACGGCGGCGTGCTGTTTTTGGATGAACTGCCCGAATATCAGCGTTCCACGTTAGAGGCGTTGCGGCAACCTTTGGAAGACCGTGTAATTACGGTGGCGCGTGCTGCATCTACCGTAACATATCCGGCAAGTTTTATGCTGGTTGCGGGGATGAATCCTTGTCCTTGCGGCAACTATGGCAGCAAAACGCAGGAATGCAGTTGTTCTGCGGCGCAAATTCATAAATACCGCAGTAAAATTTCGGGGCCGTTGCTTGACCGCATAGACATTCAACTGACGGTTGATAGCGTAAAATATGCAGAACTTACCGAAAAAGCGGAAGGGGAAAGCAGTGCAGAAGTAAAACAGCGCGTAAATAAGGCGCGTGCGATACAGCGTAAGCGGTATGAAAAGGACCGCATTTACACCAACGCGCAGATGGGCGAAAAGCACATTAAAGCGTATTGCCGCCTTTCGGAAGAGGGGGAACGGGCAATGGAGCGCGCTTTCACCTCCTTAAATCTTTCCGCACGTGCCCGCGGAAGAATCTTAAAAGTGGCACGTACGATTGCCGACCTTGCGGGGGAAGAAAATATTTCTACCGCCCACTTGATGGAAGCCATCGGTTATCGCAGTTTTGAAAGAAATCACGTATAATATGCCGCCTTGCCGTAAGCGACGGGAACGTTTTGCTTACGGCAAGGTTTTAGGATAAAAAGTTTGATAAATAGGGGGAAAGGAATCATGGATAAAGCAGCACAGCGTGCCATAATTTATTTAGACAGTTTCCCCAAGTTGGAATATAAGTATAAAACGGCAATTTTGAACGCTGTGGGCGATCCCAAAAACTTGTACGCAAGGCTGCCCGAATTTCGCGATTTGCTGATTCGTGCCGTGGGGGAGGAAGCGCAGGAAATTTTGCATAACGCAAACCCCCAAGGGGAGGAACGCGTGCTTTCCGCTTTAAGGGAACGCGGTATTATGCCCATTACCCGTGGCAATAAGTATTATCCCGAAGGGTTGGAAAACACCCCTGCGCCCCCGTGGGTTTTATATGCAATGGGAAATTTGGAACTGTTAAAAAACCGTAAATTTGCCATTGTGGGCAGCAGAAAAACGCCGCAGGCGGAACTGCGTTTAACCGAAGAGTTTGCGGAAAAAATTGCAGACCGTATGACGGTAGTAACGGGCATTGCCGAAGGGGCAGATGCCGCGGCAATTCGCGGTGCTTTGAAAAAGAACAACGCACTTGCGGTGCTTGCCTACGGGTTTAATTACGTTTATCCCGAACTGAATCGCGGACTTTTGGAAGAAGTCAAGCAAAAAGGGTTGGTGATTACCGAATATCCCCCAGATGTGCCTGCCTACAAATGGCAATTTCCCGTAAGGAACCGCATTATTGCAGGACTTTGCGAGGGGGTTTTGGTTGTTTCGGCACGCGAAAAAAGCGGCGCGCTATATACGGCGTCCTACGCGGCAACTTACGGCAGGGACGTGTTTGCGTTTCCTTATAAAGTGGGGGAGGCATCCGGCAAAGGCTGTAACGCCCTAATTAAGCAGGGTGCGGCACTTGCGGATAAGGCAGAAGAAATTTTGCTTTCCTACGGCTATTCGGTGGATGAAATTGCCCCCGACCTGCCTTTAACAGATGAAGAAGTGTTACTGTTGCGTCTTTTACGTGAAGAAGAAGGAACGGTTGATTCCCTTGCGGAACGTTCGGGCTTAGCCCCGTATGCACTGCTTGCGGCACTCAATTCCCTGGAAATCGGCGGATATATTCTTAAAACGGGCGCGGACGGATACCGCGCGGTCAAATAGTCGCAAAAGCGGCGTTAGGAGTAAGTTATGGACTTAATTATCGTAGAATCCCCATCCAAAGCAAAGACCATAGAGAAATACTTAAAGGGAAAATACCGCGTAGATGCGTCGGGCGGTCATATTCGCGACCTTCCCGAACGCCAAATCGGTGTGGATATCGCAAATAATTTTGAACCCAAGTACACCATCAACGCGGATAAAAAAGCCACCATTGCACGCCTTAGCGAAAAAGCGGCAAAGGCAAAAAAAGTTTACCTTGCAACCGACCCGGACCGCGAAGGGGAGGCAATTTCCTGGCACTTGGAACAGGTTTTGCAATTAAAGGACGGCACGCCGCACAGAATTGAATTTAACGAAATTACCGAACGCGCGGTAACCGAGGCATTAAAAAACCCGCGCGAAATCAATATGAGTTTGGTGGATGCCCAGCAAGCAAGAAGGGTGCTGGACCGCTTAGTGGGTTATAAACTTTCCCCCTTTCTTTGCAAGCGGATTAAGGATGGGCTTTCGGCAGGCCGCGTGCAGTCGGTTGCCCTGCGCATGGTATGCGATAGGGAGCGTGAAATTTTAGCATTCCAGCCCGAAGAATACTGGAATTTAACCGCACACGTAAAAGCAAAAGACGGGAAAACCGCGCCTTTTAAGGCGGCGCTTTCCACCTATCAAGGCAAAAAAATTAAAATTAAAAATAAGGAAGAAGCAGACGGGGTAGAACGTGCGCTTTCCCCCTTATTTACCGTAACTGCGGTAAAAAAGGCGGTAACAAAAACGCATGCGCCCGCACCCTTTACCACTTCCACCTTGCAACAGGACGGATCTAATAAATTAGGAATTGCCGCCCCCCAGGTTATGACCATTGCCCAGCATTTGTACGAAGGTGTGGATACCCAAAAGGAAGGGCATATTGCTTTTGTAACCTATATTCGTACGGACTCCGTACGCGTATCGCAGGAAGCACAGGCAAAGGCAAGGGAATTTATTGCAGGGAAGTACGGCAAGGATTTTGTTCCTGCCAAGCCGAACGTTTATAAAACCAAATCGGGTGCGCAGGACGCGCACGAAGCAATCCGCCCCGTAGATTTAAGCCGCACACCCGAAAGCGTAAAGGATTTATTAGACCGCAACCACTACCGCTTATATAAGTTGATTTACGAACGTTTTTTGGCTTCCCAAATGGCAGAAGCAAAATATAATTCCATGGCGATAGAGTTGGATAGCGCGGATTACGGATTTAAGGCAACGGGCAGAAGCATGCTGTTCCCCGGATTTACTGCGGTTTATCAGGACGTAAAGGAAGAAACCGAAGGCGCAGAGGAAGAAAAACTGCTGCCCGACGTAAAAGAAGGGGACGTTGTAGAATTAACCGAACTGAAAAAAGAACAAAAATTTACCAAGCCCCCCGTACGTTATTCGGATGCAACCTTGGTTAAAGCAATGGAAGATAAAGGCATTGGCAGACCTTCCACCTACGCATCCGTAATTGCGGTACTCAATAAGCGCAATTACGTAAAAAAGGAAGGCAAGTTTATGATGCCTACCGAAGTTGCTTTTGAAATTACGGACGTACTTGTAAAATATTTTACGGACATTATGGACGTAGGATTTACCGCAAGTATGGAAGAACGCTTGGATACCATTGAAGAGGGCGGTAAGGACTGGCGTGGCATTATCGGGGAATTTTACCCCGGGTTTGCCCAAAATTTACTCAAAGCCCAGGCAGACGGGGATGAAGTAACGGATACCCTTTGCGAAAAATGCGGGCATCCCATGCTCCGCCGCCACGGCAGATTTGGGGAATATTTGGCATGTTCCAACTATCCCGACTGCAAAAACATTAAGTCTACGGATGAAAATGTTTCCCCCTACAAATGCGAAAAATGTGGGGCGAACATGGTGATTAAGGAAGGGAAGTACGGCAAATTTTTGGCTTGCCCCAACTTTCCCGAATGTAAAAATATCAAACCGTACGGGGAAGAACAGTCCAAAGAACGTTGCAAAGCCTGCGGCGGTGAAATGTTTGTAAAATTGGGGAAATTCGGCAAATATTCGGTATGTGCGGTATGCGGCGGAACGAACAACGTTTCGGAAATCGCCGGGAAATGCCCCACTTGCGGTGCTCCCACCAAAAAAATGACTTCGCGTGCGGGAAAACCTTTCTTTGGATGCAGTAAATATCCCGACTGTTCGTTTATGAGTTGGGATTTGCCCACGGGTGAAAAATGCCCCAAGTGCGGCAAATTTATGGTGCAAAGAGAGGGCAGAGAGGTTTGCGTGGATAAACGCTGCGGATACGAAAAGGAAGAACAGTAATGGAAAACCGTGTAAACGTAATCGGTGCGGGGCTTGCGGGCAGCGAATGTGCCTACCGCTTGCTGAAAGCAGGGGTGGAAGTACATTTGTACGAACAAAAACCCGTAAAATTTTCCCCTGCACATAAATCCCCAAACTTTGCCGAACTGGTTTGCAGTAACTCCTTAAAAAACGACAGTTACGAAACAAACGCCTGCGGTCTGTTAAAAGAAGAAATGCGGCGCTTGGGCAGCGTTACCATGCTGGCGGCGGAAAAAGCCAAGGTGGCGGCAGGGGGTGCGCTTACGGTGGATAGGGATAGGTTTTCTCTTGCCGTAACCGAAACCCTGCGTTCTTTTCCCAATTTAACCGTGCATCATGAACAGGTTTCGGATATTACCAAGCCCCCTTTTTCGGAGCATATTACGGTAATTGCTACCGGTCCGTTGACTGCGGAACCGTTGGTAAGCCAACTTTCCCAAACCTTGGGCGAACCGCTGTTCTTTTTTGATGCGTCCGCGCCCATAGTTACCAAAGAAAGCGTGGATGAAACACTCTCCTTTTACGGGGATCGCTATGGGGACGGAACGGGGGAATACCTAAATTGCCCTTTGGATAAGGAGGATTACGACGCCTTTTATCAGGCGCTGATTACCGCCGAAACCGTACAGTTAAAGGACTTTGAAAACGAAAAAGTGTTTGATGGGTGTATGCCTGTGGAAGTGATGGCAAAGCGCGGTTACGAAACGTTGCGTTTCGGTCCGTTAAAGCCCGTAGGGCTTTCCAAGCAGGCAGGCAGAAAACTGTACGCGTGTTTACAACTTCGCCCCGAAAACGAAGAAAAGACCATGTATAACTTGGTGGGATTTCAAACCAACTTAAAATTCCCCGAACAAAAACGGGTATTTTCGCTAATTCCCGCCCTGAAAAACGCGGAATTTTTGCGATACGGCGTAATGCACAAAAATATCTTTTTGCGTTCACCGGCGCACTTAAATTACGATCAATCCTTAAAAGCAAACCCAAACCTGTTTTTTGCCGGTCAAATTACGGGTGTGGAAGGGTATGTGGAATCGGCGGTCAGCGGTATTACCTGCGCGGTGCAAATTTTGCGCAGAATAAAAAACCTGCCCCCTGTGGAATTTCCCAGGGAAACGGTTACGGGCGCACTTGCCGCATACGTGGTAACGCCCAATCCCAACTTTCAGCCCATGAACGCCAACTACGGCGTAATCAAGCCCATTTACGGCTTTGAAGGAAATAAAAAAATCGCTATTATGAACCGCGCGTTTGCCGCGCTGGAACAAGTAAAGGAGCAAATCAATGAGTGATGAAATTAAAGGTACTACCATAGTTGCGGTAAAGCGCGATGGGAAAACTGCACTGGCAGGGGATGGACAAGTAACCCTTTCCCAATCGGTAGTTATGAAATCTAACGCAAAAAAAGTGCGCCGCATATACGGCGGAAAAGTAGTTTTGGGGTTTGCGGGCTCGGTTTCGGATGCCTTTACCCTTTCCGAACGCTTTGAAGAAATGCTGAATAAGTTTTCGGGCAACTTGATGCGCAGTGCGGTAGAACTTGCCCAACTTTGGCGTATGGATAAACTGGGCAGAAGGCTGGAAGCCATGATGATTGTGGCAGATAAGGAAACCTTGCTTATCGTATCGGGCAGCGGTGAGGTAATAGAGCCCGACCAAGGCGTTTGCGCAATCGGCAGCGGCGGCAACTACGCCCTTTCCGCGGCGCGTGCTTTGATGCAAAATACCGACCTTTCCGCCCCCGAAATTGCTTATAAAGCCATTAAAATTGCAAGTGAAATTTGCGTATTTACCAACGATAATATCGTGGTAGAAGAAGTGTAAGGGGGTGGGAGTATGAATTTAAGCCCAAAGCAAATCGTTGCAGAACTGGATAAATACATTATCGGTCAAAGTGATGCAAAAAAAGCGGTGGCAATTGCCCTGCGCAACCGTTACAGAAGAAGCCAACTTACCGAAGCGGAACAGGAAGAAATTACCCCCAAGAACATCATCTTGAAAGGTCCTACCGGGGTGGGTAAAACCGAAATTGCCCGCCGCCTTGCCAAACTGGTAAAAGCCCCCTTTATCAAAGTGGAAGCCACCAAGTTTACCGAAGTAGGGTACGTGGGTAGGGACGTAGACAGTATGATTCGCGATTTGGTAGAATGTTCGGTGCGCCTTGTTAAAGAAGAATCCTACCAAGAAGTATCCGTAAAAGCAACAGCAATAGCAGAAGATAAAATTCTAAAACTGCTGTACGACTTAAAAAAGCATGAAAAGGGAGAAAAGCCTGATGACCTTTTTCGTGCTGAACTGTTATCCGAATTAAGAAAGGGAACCTACCGCAATTTGGTAATTGAAGTAGACGTGCCTGATGCACCCAAAGCAATGGAAGTAATGCCGGGCAGCGGTGCGGAAATTAACATCGGCAGTATTTTTGGGGATTTCTTACCCAAAAAACGCAAAAAACGCAAAGTTACCGTAAAGGAAGCAATGCACTTGATTATCGCGGAAGAATCCGAAAAAATGATTGATTCGGACGCGGTAAATGCAAAAGCCCTTCGCAGAGCAGAACAGGAAGGGATTATCTTTATTGATGAAATTGATAAAATCGCTGCAAAAAGTGCAACGGGCGGCGCGGACGTATCCAGAGAGGGTGTGCAACGCGATATCCTGCCCATTGTGGAGGGCAGTACGGTGATGACCAAGTATGGCCCCGTGAAAACGGACTTTATTCTGTTTATTGCGGCAGGGGCGTTCCACGTTGCCAAGGTGGAAGATTTAATCCCCGAACTGCAAGGCCGTTTCCCCATTTTGGTAGAACTGCAATCCTTAACCAAGGCGGATTTTGTGGAAATTTTAACTAAGCCCAAAAATGCAATTACCATTCAGTACGGGAAACTTTTGCAAGTGGACGGCGTAGAACTTGGTTTTACCCCCGAAGCCATTGAAAAAATTGCGGAAATTTCCGAAGAACTAAACTTAACGCGCGAAGATATCGGGGCAAGAAGATTGCATACCGTAATGGAAGATTTATTAGAAGAAATCTCCTTTACTGCATCCGGGGACGGTGGCTCCTATCCCGTTACCGTGGACGCGCGTTACGTAACCGAACATTTGGAAAAAGAAATTTCCGAACGCAATCTTACCAAGTATATTTTGTAATTTTTTTGGAGAAATATTTATGATTACTATTCCCAAGGGAACGAAGGACGTTCTTCCCGAAGAATCCTATCGCTGGCAATATTTAGAAGGGTTGGCGCGCGAAACGGCGGCTTTGTTCGGCGCGCATGAAATCCGCACACCCACCTTTGAAGCAACCGAACTGTTTGCGCGTGGCGTAGGGGATACTACGGACGTGGTAACCAAGGAAATGTACACCTTTACGGATAAAGGCGGACGTTCCATGACCTTAAAACCCGAAGGTACGGCGGGTGTTTGCCGCAGTTTTATTGAAAACGGCCTGTCCAGCCGCCCTATGCCCATGAAGTCCTATTACTTTACCCCCGTGTTCCGTTACGAACGTCCCCAAGCGGGGCGCCTTCGTGAACACCATCAATTCGGGGTGGAATATTACGGGGCTTCTTCCGCCGTTACGGATGCGGAAGTTATCCTGCTTGCCAAAACCTTTTTGGAAAAAGCGGGGGTAACCTCCCTTGCCCTTAAAATTAACAGTATCGGTTGCAAAACCTGCCGCGCGCGTTTTAATGCTGCGCTAAAAGAATTTTTGGCAGCGCGTTTGGACCAAATGTGCGATACTTGTAAGGAGCGTTTTGACCGCAATCCTTTGCGTATTATAGACTGCAAGGAGTCGGGCTGTAAGGAACTACTTGTAGGTGCTCCCGCAATTACGGACTACCTTTGCGAAGATTGTGAAGCACACTTTACCCAGTTAAAAAACACCCTTACCGCAGCCGGCGTAGAATACGCGGTAGATCCCACAATTGTACGCGGCTTGGATTATTACACCCGAACGGTGTTTGAGTTCGTTTGCACCCAAGGCGCCATGGGCACGGTTTGCGGCGGCGGCCGTTATGATGGCTTGGTGGAAAGCCTGGGCGGAAAGTCTACCCCCTGTGTGGGCTTTGGTTTGGGATTAGAACGCCTTTTGGGCGTGTTGGATGCGCAAGGGGTAGCCTTGCCTGCTCCCGCCCCCGTAAAGGTGTATTTTGCGCCTATGGGGGAAATTGCCAAGGCAGAAGCCTTCCGTATGGTAACCATGCTTAGAAAGGCGGGTATTTCGGCGGAAACAGACTTAATGGATAGAAGTTTTAAGGCGCAGTTTAAGTACGCGGATAAACTGGGCGCGGAATACGTAATCGCGCTTGGGGAAAGCGAACTTGCTTCGGGCGAAGTGGTTTTGAAACACATGGCAACGGGGGAAACTATCCCGATGCCTCTGTTTGAAGTGGTAAACCGCTTTACCCGGGAACTTGCCGAATAATGATTTATCACCGTGGAACCGTCCTATTTTTGCAAGGGGAACAGGCGGCGGTACAAATTACCTTGACCGAGGGGGAACTGCCCGTAGCGATAACGGGGGAAAACGCGTTGAATCTGTTATGCGAAAATTCCGTTAATGCGGAAAAGGGAGATACCGTTCGCATACAGGCAGCAAAGCCGCAAGTGTTTTATACTTCGGTTTTTGTGTATCTTTTGCCCCTTGTTTTTGCGCTTACCCTGCTGATTGCCCTTTGGCAAGTGGGAAAAACGGCGGCGGTTTTGGGCTTTTTCGGCGGATTACTGCTTGGATATCTGGTTGGCATGGGATACGAGCGGTTGCTGAAAAAACGCAGAGAATATTCTCCGCGTATTGTGGAAATTATCAGTAAGGGCGTATTGCCCGGGGAGGACGTATCATGCAAGGAATCGTGCATTTTTCAGAAGAAGGATTAAATAAACAAATTACCGCAGGCGTAACCGTGGTGGACTTTTGGGCTACTTGGTGCGCGCCCTGCCGTATGGTTGCCCCCGTATTTGAAGGGGTTGCCGAAAAAATGCAAGGCAAAGCGGTGTTCGGTAAGGTGAACGTGGATGATGAGGAGGGGCTGGCAATTCGTTACGGCATTTCTGCAATTCCCACCATGCTTGTTTTCAAAAACGGGGAAGTGGTAAAAAAACACGTTGGACTGATTGACGAAGAACGCTTGGAAAAATTAGTGGAAAGCGTTTTGTAACGCGGATAACTGTAAGGAGAAAAAAGAATGAAAATCACTTTTTTAGGGACTTCTTCTTGTGAAAGTGTCCCCGGGATTTTTTGCAACTGTGATTTTTGTACCACGCTTCGCAAGCGGATTGCATTAGGGGAAGAAAATGCGCTGAAAACCGAGCGTACCCGTACGCAAACGTTAATAGACGATAAAATTTTGGTGGATATCGGACCCGATACCTACCATAACGCCTTAAAAAACGGTTTGAATTTATCTTCGCTTACGCACGTTTTACAAACCCACTCGCACGAAGATCATTTTATTCCCCAAGAACTCTTTTTGCGACACGCTCCGTATGCGCTTGGCTTAAAAGGGGAGGATTTATCCCTTGTGGGTTCTACCCGTATTGGGGAAATGTTTAACTTTTTCGCTACCTTGTTTGGGGAAGGGCAAAAGGGTGTTTCCTTTCAGTTAGCAAAACCCCTTACCCCCGTAAAAATGGGGGATTACACCGTAACGGCACTTCCTTCCTTACATATGGCTACCGAAGATACTTTTGTGTATTTGATTGAAAAGGGAAAGGCAAGCCACCTTGTTTGTAACGATACGGGTATTTTGCCCGAGGAAACCTTTAATTACTTGGTAAATTGGGCAAAGGGGGGAAAGGTTCTTTCTTCCGCTGCGCTGGAATGTCCCATTGGGGAAAGCAGTTTTCAGTATAAGTGGCATTTGAATTTTAGCCAAGTGGTGGAGATGATTCGCCGCTTTAAGGAAAGGGGAATTGCAAATGAAAAAACTCTTTGCTACGTAAACCACATTTCCCAAGAATACGAGGATAAGTATTATAAGGAATATTGCGCCTTTGCCAAAGATTACGGTATTTTAGTGCCTTACGATGGCTTATCCATTGAGTTAAAGGAGGACTAAAAGGATGAAATACCGCTTTTTAGGAACTAGCGCAGCAGAAGGAATCCCCGCGCTGTTTTGCGATTGCCCCGTATGTAACGCCGTAAGAAAAGGGGAAAACGGTTTTACCGAAAAGGACGTTCGTACCCGTAGCCAAAGCATGGTGAACGACGATTTGATTATTGATTTTCCCATAGATACTAACCGCCATGCGCATAATAGCGGACTTACGCTGGGAACGGCACGCTATTTACTAATTACCCATCCGCATATAGACCATTTCTTTCCCCAAGAACTGGCGAACCGTACGGGCGGGCATGCAAAGGATTTAACGTATGAAAAAATGGAAATTCTTTGCTCGGAAGGAACGAAAAAAGTTTACGACGAGTTTTGCGAATTTATGGGTTGGAGCAAACTGCTTGCCACCCGTTTCGATATCCGCGTAATCAAACCCTACGAAACGGTGGATTTGAACGGGGAATACGAAGTAACCGCCCTTCCTGCAAGGCACGTGGATTCCGCCCTTCTTTACTTGATTAAGGACGTAAAGGAAAATAAAACGGTGTTCCATTGTAACGATACGGCTGCCCTTCCTTGCGAGGTACTGAACTTTATGCAAGAAAGGGGCGTAAAGGTGGACTTTGTGCAAATGGATTGCACCCTGTATTCTATTGCAGGGCACGATCGCCATATGGGTTACAAAGAATGTGTAGAATTAAAGAACGAACTTATCGGCCGCGGTATTGCAAACGCGGGCGCAAAGTTTTATATCAACCACTTTACGCATAACGATTACGCGCCCTACGAAGTGCGCGCAAAGGAAAGCGCAAAGGATGGTATTTCGGTGTCCTACGACGGGCTAACGGTGGAAATTTAAGATATACGGCAATAAGAAAAAGGCAAGCACTTGTTCGTGCTTGCCTTTCATTTTTATCAAACTAATCTTTCAGCGACTGCATGTATTGGTGCATGGTTTCCGCAACAATTTTACTGTGTGCAACCGCTTCTACCACCGTACGCGGACCGTGGGCTACGTCCCCACTGGAAAAAATACCGGGTCTACTTGTGTTGCCCTTTTCGTCCACTATCAGTAGGCCGTTATTGTTCACGGTAAGCCCCGTGGTGGATTTTACGATTACGCTTTGTGGCCCTTGACTAATGGAAACGATTACGCTATCCGCAGGGTGTAATTCTTCGGTGCCGGGAATATCCGTAAAGGTGCCGTCCTCGTTTTGGATTACGTCGCAAAAAATTACCCCTTCGTCCACGATTTCCACGGGGCGCTTGTTGTAAGCAAACTGTACCCCTTCTAACTTGGCGTAGGTGTATTCGTACTGGCTTGCCGCCACCTGTTTGGTGATGGAAAAGCAGGTTAAATATTCGGTGCCGTGGCGAAGTGCCGTTCTTGCTACGTCCATAGCCGCGTTGCCTGCGCCGATTACGATTACCCGTTGTCCCAGCTTAAAAGAATCGGGGCTGTTTAGGTAGTTAATGCCGAAATGCACGTGCCCAAGCGTTTCCCCCTTAATATGTAGGGCGTTGGGTTTCCAAACCCCCGTACCAAGGAAAATCGCCTTATAGCCGTCGCGGAACAGGTCGTCAATACCGATAGAACCGCCGATATGCGCGTTGGGGCGAATTTTAATGCCCTTCATTTCAATATGGCGGTACTGAATATCGTCCAACACCGCTTTGGGTAAACGGAAGTCGGGGATTCCGTACCGAAGAACGCCCCCAATTTCGCTTTTATTTTCAAAAATGGTTACCTTGTAGCCGTAGCGCGCCAAAATAATGGCGATGGTAATTCCCGCAGGTCCCGAACCCACGATAGCCGCGCGCATACCGTTCCATTTGGCAGGACCTTTGGTCATTTTTGGCGCGTAAGTGCGCGAAATATACTGTTCAATGCTGGAAAAATGCACCGCCGCCCCTTTTTTTGCCAACACGCAATGCCCTTCGCATTGTTTTTCGTGATTGCAAATTAAACTGCACACGGTGGTTAGGGGGTTGTTTTCAAACAAAATACGCCCGGCTTCATCCAACTTGTTGTTTTTCAGCAGGTTGATAATTTGCGGAATGGGGGTGTTAATGGGGCAACCTTTTACGCATTGCGGATTTTTACATTGCAAACAGCGAACTGCCTCGTCCATTACGTGTAATGCCATGGGGAATCCTACCTTGTTTTTTCCTTTTATCAGTATAGCATACATTTTTCCGAAAAGCAATAATCAAATGCTTTCTTCCTGGGTATTTTTTATAAAAAAATATAAGGGAGCACTGCCGCTTTGCTCGTATTCTTGTTCTTCGTTTTAGAAAAAGTATTGATTTTCTGCGGGATGTATGTTACAATGGAAATTAGAAATACATACAGTATGATATCTTGTAAAACGGCAGGAAAGTAAAAAGTGATTTTTGCACGCGTAAGTTAGAAAGATAGGGGGTGTTTCCTTGATAAACAAACAGGAAAAACAAAGGGAGAAACGGGGATTTTTCAGTGTGTACGAATGGTTGTTGCTTGTGCTTGGGCACCTGCTTATCCTTTTGGCGTTTATTATTTCTCCTCTGGTTGGGGCTGATGCCAGCATTTTATCCACGGTAACATCTATGGTGGGCGTATGGGGAATTATCATGATTTCCCGGGGTAGTTACGTTTCCCATTATATTTATATTGTCTTTTCGGTGATGTACAGCGTTGTAGCCATTACCGCAGGCTATTATGGGGAAGCAATTATATATACCGGTATGATGCTGCCCATACATATTTTTTCGGCGGTTTCTTGGAAAAAGGATCAAACAACTACCCACGAAAAGGAAGTGCAAGTTACAAAAATCACAAAAGGGCATATAGTACTTTCGGCAGTTGTTTGCGTTTTGCTTTCCGTTCCCTTTTATTTTCTTTTGGTTGCCCTAAACACCAAAAATCCCATATGCAGCACGCTATCCCTTTCCACCAGCGTTCTGGCGGCATATTTTATGTTGCGGCGCGTTAAGTTTTTCCCCGTCATTTTTGCTATGGACGATTTGTTTTTGTTGCTTCTTTGGGGAATCCAAATTGGGTGGGGAGAGTACGAATATCTGCCCACACTTATCGTATGTTTTACTTCTTTGGTAAACGACGTATACAGCGCTGTTTGTTGGGCGAAACGCGCAAAGAAAAGAAAGGAGCAAATGCGTTGATATGTTTGAAGAATGGAATCAGATTGCTTCCGTGTGGAATGAAAATATGAAGGATGGGGATTGGTTTCAACGCCATATCATCTATCCCGAAGTTCTGCGCTTTCTTTCTCCGGTAAAAAATAAAAAAGTGATAGACGTAGGCTGTGGAAACGGACATCTTTCACGCTTTTTGGCAAAACAAGGTGCAAAAGCGTTTGGGGTGGATAATTCCCAACAAATGATAACCGCCTGTAACTTAAACGGGGGCAGCGCAACTTTTGCATGCTTGGATATCACAGCAGAAACGATGCCCTGTAAAAAGCGTTTTGATGCCGCCGTTTTTAATAATTCCATGCAGGATATGCAGGAATACGAAAAGGGGCTAAAAGGTGCATATCAACTGTTAAAAAAACGGGGGGAACTGCTAATTGTTGTAAAGCATCCCTGTTTTCACGGTCGCAGCGAGCGGTGCGGTTGGCACGTTACCACCCAATCGGGGGAAAGAATTGTTACGGGACACGGACTTAGCGACTTGGAAAAAAGAAAGGAACCGTATACCGGCGAATATTTCGTGATGAACGATTATTTAAGCAAAAGCGAACACACGCGGGAATGGTACGGATTAAAAACCACCTCCTATGCCAGAACGTTGCAGGAATATATCAACGCCGTAATTCGTGCGGGGTTTGTGATAGAATCCCTTTCCGAACCAAAGCCCCTGCCTTCGGGACAAGCCGAAAATCCCTCCCTTTATAATCTTTTAACCAAAATACCAAACTTTATTTTTATTTACGCAAGGAAAAAATAATGACGATACGAAAATTTTTAATTGATGTGTGCGGTATCTTTTTAGGTGTTTCGCTTACCGAATCTATTTCAGCGCTGATTAACGATTTTTCCGTTTTGGCACTGTGTTCCTTTTTTATCGTGATATTTTTATCGGTGAACTTCTTTTTTGCCAAAGTTAAACAGTTGACGGAGGAGGACGAGGTAATTACGCTGTTCGGCTTCTTTTTGTATCTGGTTACGCTGGCTTGTTTTGCCGCAATGGCGTTCGCGCTAAATAATTTCGTTTTGTTTATTGCCATGCATATCGGCATGCGCATTGCAGACGTGCTTTTGATTATGAGCCATAATCAGTGGAAACGGAAACATATAGAAAAAATGGAAGTCAGATGGATTTTGTTTGACCTTTCTTACTTGCTTGTGCTTATCGGATTTATTGCTATTGTTCTTTGCGTGAAATCCGAAACGCTGAAAATTATTTTTGTTATCACCTATCTTCTTATGAGTGTGTTTGAGGCGTTGTTTGACTTTATAATCAACAGAGAGGAATACGGCATGTTGGCAAATAAATTTGAAAAGGAAGTGCCAACCGAGGAAGAGAAAGGGGAAAACGAATAATATGGCATGGAAAAAGTTGACGGTAGGTACCAATTTTGATAGCAATCAATTACAGTTTTTTATCGCGTGTAACGAAAAATACAAGGACGTTCGCATAGATAGCGTGTACGGCAGTTTACGCAGCGAACAAATAGACCTTGCTTCTGCCCGTCCGGATTTTCGCTTGGGTACGGCAACCGCAAAGGAATTTGAAAGGTACGTTGCGTTGGCGCGCGAACATCATATCGGCGTGGATTATACGGCAAACGCGCTGTTGACCATGCCTGTTGAAGTT
This sequence comes from Christensenellaceae bacterium, assembly GCA_045651955.1. Classification (GTDB taxonomy): domain Bacteria; phylum Bacillota; class Clostridia; order Christensenellales; family Borkfalkiaceae; genus SIG402. Next base: position 65,290 of record JAZRTI010000044.1, read on the forward strand.
TTACACGAAAAGAAAAACGAAATTGTGCAGAAATTTAAGTATTTGGAATCGGTTGGGGTGGAACGCGTGATTGCGGCAAATCCGCTGCTTATGGAACTGATTACCGATTACACCGGGCTGAAAATCAAATGTTCCACCATTTTGGGTATCAACCGCGTAAGTGCCATTCGCTATTACGCGCAGTACCGGGTGGATTCCATTTGCCCGGAAATTTACGTAAACCGAAATATTCCCTTGCTTGCCGCAATGCAAAAGGAATGTGAAAATTACGGGATTCATTTAGAACTGCTTGCTAACGAAGTGTGTATGTACGGAAATGCGCCTTGCACTAACGTACTGCGTACCAATTGCTACCTACATTCTTCCTTTGGTGGAAATGAACAGCAGCATTTTGCGGGGTGGCCCTTTTCCCGTTGCCAAAAAGCAAGAAGGGAAAGCCCTTCCAGCATTTTGAAAATCCCCTTTATTTTGCCTAACTGTTTGCAAGATTATGAGCGGGAAACGGGGATAACCCATTTCAAAATTTCGGGGCGAACCAATACCTTTGCGTATTTATCTTCCACGGTGGAAAATTATATGGCGCAAACGTTTGACGGGCGGTTGGAACACCTGTTTATGCTGCCCCAAAACACGCAGCATGCTGCCCCTAAAACGGTATCTGTGCAACAACTGAAATACAGCGGTTTCTTTGAAAAAATATTCAGCAAAACAGCACCCTGTGATTATCAATGCCAAAACTGCGGATTTTGCGATAGCCTTTATGAAAAACTTTGAGTGTGATTTGAATAAAATTTTACCCCCGTACATACACCGCAAAAGCGAAAGCGTGCAGGAGGGGGCATATTATCACGAACTTCGGCTTTCCCCCGCACCTGCGGTAATCAGCGGCGGACAAAGTGGGATAGACAGTGCCGCCCTTATGGCTGCATCCTTTTTAGGCTTGCCGGCATTTGCAATTATGCCCAAAAACGGCAGGCGGGAAGGGTGCACGATAGAGGAGTTTCAAAAAAGCACGGGCACCGTTTTACGGAAAATAGAACTTGCCACCACAAGTTATCGCTTTCGTACGTACGCCAACGTGTATTTTTCGGATGTAACCGTAATTTACGATTTCGTTGGGAAAAGTGAAGGAACGCTGGCTACCGAAGATGCCTGCAAATTCTTTCAACGCCCGTATTTGCTGTTGCAGGAAACGGGGAACCGTGCGGCGGAAACGCTGTTTGCGTTTTTGAAAAAACACCGTCCGCAGGTAATCAATTTTGCAGGAAACAGTCTTAGTAAAATTGACGGCGATATACAAAATGCGGCGTATCAAAATATGGTTGCCGCTCTTAAAAAATACTGTTTTTATCTAAAAAACGGCGATAAAGAATGTGCGAAAGGGATTGATGGAAAAGAGGATGCAAAAATCACTTTTGCTATTCCCAATTTTACGGTAAGCAAAAATTTATTTGGGGATTTTTTACGCAAAGAATACCAAATTGACTTGCGGTTTTCTGCTAAATTAGTATACGATTTCCCTTCTGTACGCGTGGTTTTTGCACGCCCGCGCGAAATTGTCAACCTGGTAAAAAACGGGGTAGACGTAGGATTTGTGGGGGAAGATTTGTGCAGGGAAAATAATTACGGTGGGGAAGTTTTACTGGATACGGGGTTGATTCCCAATCAAACCGTACTTGTTTCCAAACAAAAGGAAATGGAAAAAGATGCAAAAATTTGCAGTCAATATCCCGCCCTTGCCAAACATCTTTTGCAAAAGGAAGGGGTGCATCCCATAACCGGCTCTGCCGAAGCGTATTTGGCGTTGGGGATTTTTGACGGTTGTGTGGATACCTATCAAACGGGGAAAACGGTTTTTCAAAATGGACTAACCGTAAACCGCGTTTTGCAAACTTCATCCCTTGTGATGATAGGGGATAGTCGTGTGAAAAATACAGAATTTTACAGGCGAGTACTTGCGTATTTGCAGGGCGAAGAAAATCAGTGCGGTGTTTAAGAAAGGGAGGTTGTTATGGGAACGGCAATTGAAATTATAACCATAGGTGTAGCGGTTCTTTCGGTGGTTGTCAACGTGGTGTTTTCCTTGATTATGGCAAGGAAAAACAAATACACGGATATCACGGTACAACAAAGGATAGAAAACTTGCACTTCACTAGGGAATTAACCGAAAAATTGATTTACATGAGTTCGCACGAATACATTGCAAACAGTGATAAAAAAGAACTTGCCTGCCGTTTTGTGGAAGTAAGGGACAAACTGTCCTACTACTATATGCGCCCATTTCGGGAAGAACGGGAAATTGTTACGCATATTTCCGCTTTTTCGGATGCGTGGTTTGCTTACGTAAACAAACAAACCCCCGAAAACTTAAACACTTTGCATTTTAGTAGAGATTCCTTGTTTGCGTTAACCAAGATAAACGAAATTGCCTACTGGCGTTTTATTCGGGACCATTATAAATTAACCGTGCGTACGGCAAAGCAGTTTGACGAGGTATATGCAAAAACCCGCAGAGAATTTGTAAAAGGCGGCTTTGCCGTTACCGACACGGAAGAAAAAAGCGAATCAAAATAAACAAAAATATAAAAGCCGAAGGGCACCACAATAGGGTGCAGCCTTCGGCTTTTTTTTGGGGTAACACTTGCAGATAAACTGCTTTTGTCAAAAAAGTGTTTTCAAACAGGCAAAAAACAAAGCCCTTTGCTAAATAGCAAAAGGCTTTGCCGTGCCTAAGAACGACTAAAAGGTGCGCAAAGTGAGGTAAGGACGACTAAAAGTACACCACTTGTTTCGATCGATTGCTTGAAAACGGATTATCTTTTCTTGTAAATTACAAGTTCGGGGTTTTCGCCGTTTTCCTCATACGAGCATATAAGAAGAAAGTCCATATTTGCAACTATACCAAAGCATATGCCGAAATCGCTTTCAAGCTGACTGCCGAGATATGTCTGCTTATCGTCAAGGAATTTTACTTTTTCCCCATTCGGAAGGGTGTATTCCATATTGACAAACTCTCCCGGCA